>JAGCVK010000051.1 GCA_017962415.1 Treponema sp.
CTATGAAATCTGAACGCGATGGTATCCGCCTTGCAGACCTTGACTGGGAAGAAAAGTGGAACGACCTCGACGATGCAGATAAGAAATTCCTTGAACAGTTCAAAGACAAATTGATTTCTATGCGCGTAAACATCGCTGCAAAAATGTACGAGTTCCGCAACGACAACATTCTTTTTGAAGGTG
The DNA here is from genome assembly GCA_017962415.1 of Treponema sp. Classification (GTDB taxonomy): domain Bacteria; phylum Spirochaetota; class Spirochaetia; order Treponematales; family Treponemataceae; genus Treponema_D. Next base: position 184 of record JAGCVK010000051.1, read on the forward strand.
CACAGGGTGCTATGCTCGACCTCGATTCAGGTACATATCCTTATGTATCTTCAGGTGCAAGCTGTTCTGCCGGAGCTTCTACAGGTTCAGGAATTGGCCCTAAGGCTTTGGACAAAATTTACGGTGTATTCAAGGCTTATGAAACTCGTGTAGGAAACGGTCCAATGCCTTCAGAATTCGACGCAGATACAGAAGGCGAACTTTGCGACTACGTTCGTAACACAGGAAACGAATTTGGTGTAACAACAGGACGCCCACGCCGCTGCGGTTACCTCGACCTCGTAGCTTTGCGTTATGCATGCCATGTAAACTCAATCGACAACCTTGTTCTTACTCACCTTGATATTTACGACGATATGAACGAAATTGAAGCTTGTGTTGCTTACAACATCGACGGAAAAATCGTAACAGATTTCCCAGCTTCAATTCCAGAATTAAACCGCGCAAAACCAGTTCTTCAGAAGTTCTCTGGCTGGAAGGCAGACATTACAAAGTGCACTTCTTACAAAAAACTTCCAAAAGCTGCCCGCGAATACGTTGAATTTATCGAAGACTTCACAGGTACAAAAGTTGGTATCGTTTCTGTAGGTGCAGATCGCAACCAGACATTTGTTCGTGAAAAGATTTGGAAGTAACTTAATAAAGGAAGGGAAAGCGAGTTTTGCTATCTTCGAAAAAATCGAAAGCAAAACTCGTTAGCGAAGCATATCTTCACTTTCGCCCGCACTTTCTTGCGGGCTACCCTTTCTACTGGGGTAAACGGCTACGCTGTTTGCCAAGTAACACCCCCAAACCTCACAAACTGGAGATTTCGTGTTAAGAAAAAAGGCATTTTATATAATCATTCTTTTCACCCTTCTGCTTGTAGACTGTACAACTACATCTAAAACCATAAAGCAAACTTCAAAAACTGAACCTACAACCGAACAAAAACCAGAAACAGAGCCACAGGTAAAACGCGACAAAAACACAATAACACTTCTTTTTGCCGGCGATATAATGGCTCATTCAGTAAATTATAAAATCACAAGTTACGACAAAATCTGGCGAGACGTAAAAGTTTATATTTCCGAACCAGACCTTGCCTTTGCAAACATCGAAGCACCAATTGATACAACAAAAGGGGCTTTATCTTACCCAAATTTCAATATGACACAAAAATATGTGCAGGCAGCTGTAGACGCAGGCTTTGATGTTTTTTCACTTTGCAACAATCATTCAAACGATCAGCTTAAAAATGGAATTCTTGAAACCATAAAAACCACACAAACAATCACAAAAGAAACAAAAGAAAAATCCGGAAACGACATTTATTTTTCGGGGTTAAAAGAAACACCAGAAGCGCCACTTACATTCAACTATTTTGAAGTAAACGACTGGAAAATTCTCTTTCTTCCAATTACAGAACTTTTGAATCGCCCGACAGCTTCCGGCTACATCAATTTTATAAAACCAACAGACGAAGCACGAAAAGATTTTCAAAAATATATAACTGAACTTCGCGAAGAAAATCCCTGCGACCTTTTTATAATTTCTTTACACACAAGTGAACCCGAATACGTTCGCACAATTACAAAAAAGCAAAATGCTTATTATATGAGTCTTTTAGAAGCTGGCGCAGACATAGTTTGGGCAAATCATGCACACATAATCAAAGACCGAAAAATCATAGTTGACACACAAACCGGCCGTGATAAACTTATAATGTATGCAAACGGAAATACAATCAGCGGCCAGCGCACAAAGCCTGATTTTACTTCCGCAAATCCAAATGATGAACGCGAAAATACAGGAGACGGACTTTTGTACAAAGTCACACTTCACAAAGGAAAAGACGGTTCGCTTAAAATTCAAAAATGCGAATCACAATTTATAACAACTTACATTAATACAGCTTATGAATATGTAATCAAACCTCTGAATCAGGAATTTATAGATTATTTAAAAGGTGTTCCACGCAACGATTGGGCAAAATATATTGAACGCCGAATAAAAATCGACAAGGAACAAACAAAGGATTTAATAGAATGGCAATAGATTATAAATCACTTCCAGTTTATGAACAAAAACAAAAAATTTTAGACTGCCTCGAAAAACATCAGGTTGTAATTGTAGAAAGCCCAACCGGCTCTGGAAAAACCACACAAATTCCAGTAATTCTATACGAAGCAGGTTATGCCACAAACGGAATGATTGGCGTAACTCAGCCGCGCCGAATTGCAGCGCTCAGCGTAAGCGAATTTATTTCAAAACAACTTGGAACCACATATCCGGGCCTTGTAGGCTACAAAATGCGCTTTGAAGATTTTACAAACGCCGACACAAGAATCAAAATTATGACCGACGGAATTTTGCTTCAGGAAATGAAACTAGATCCTTGGCTTTCAAAATACAGCGTTCTTATGATTGACGAAGCGCACGAACGCAGTTTGAATATCGATTTTGTTTTAGGTCTTGTAAAACGCGTGCTTAGAGAACGCAGCGACTTTCGCGTAATCGTAAGTTCTGCAACAATGAACACACAAACGTTCAGCGAATATTTTGATAATGCGCCAATTGTTTCTATAGATACAGTTACCTACCCCGTTGCACTTGTTTACGACCCGGTAGCTGGCGGCACAACTACAACAACAGATTCAGGCTGCGACCAGATTCTTAATAAAATTTACAACACAATCGACCGCGTACTCGACAACGACGAAGACGGCGCCATTTTGATTTTCCTTCCAGGTGAAAAAATCATCAAAGACTGTATGGACAGACTTTTATACTCTCCAATCGGAAGAAAACTCCACATTTTGCCGCTTTACGGCCGGCTTCCAAAAGAAGAACAGGAACGCGTTTTTGAAAAAGCACCGGACGGCAAACGAAAAGTTGTTATTTCCACAAACATTGCAGAAACTTCAGTTACAATCAGCGACGTTACAACCGTTATAGATTGCGGACTTTGCAAGCTCAATTTCTACAATCCAAAAAACTACACTTCAAGCCTTATAGAGTCACCGGTTTCAAAAGCCTCTTGTAATCAAAGAAAAGGCCGCGCAGGCCGCACACAAGCCGGAACCTGCTACCGCCTATATTCCCGCAAAGATTTTGAACTTCGCCCGGAATATACAACCGAAGAAATCTACCGCACAGACCTAAGCGAAGTAGTTCTTCGTATGAGCGAACTTGGAATTACAGATTTTTATGATTTTGATTTTATCGCAAATCCGGGCCGCGAAGGAATAATTGGCGCCGTCGATACACTTCACGCACTTGGCGCTTTAGAAGAAGACAACACACTTTCTGGAATCGGAAAGATGATGGTAAAATTCCCGCTTGAGCCGCGCATAAGCCGAATCATAGTAGAAGCAATAATGCGATTCCCAGAAGTAATAGACAAGGCACTTATTGCAGCATCTTTCCTTTCGGCAAACTCGCCTTTTGTACTTCCGCCAAACGAAGAAATGGAAGCGCGCAAAGCACATCACAGATTCCAGGATATTCAAGGCGATTTTTGCACATATTTAAATCTCTTAAAATCATTTAAAGATTCAGATAACCGCGAAAAATTCTGCAAAAAAAATTATCTCGATGAACGCGTAATGGCCGAAATAGAAAACATCAACGAGCAGCTCACAGAAATCGTAAGCGAAAAAATGGGCATTCCAGTTGTTGAAGGAAAAGGCAGCATACAAGACTACCTTTGCTGCATTGCCGCCGGAATGATACAATTTGTGTGCATAAGAACCGGCCGCGAAAGCTACAGAAGCCTTACCGCAGATCATATTTGCATACACCCCGGAAGCGTAATGTTCAAAAAAGACCCGGTATTTATAGTAGCCGGAGAAATAGTTCGCACAAGCCGCGTATTTGCAATGAGCGTTTCTCCGCTCACAAGACCAATGCTCGACACAATAAATCCAGCATTGTACGAACGGCTTATGGCCTGCAAAAATGCGCGGGAATCTTCGCGCGAAGCTCGCATACTCGAGCAGGAAAAAAATCGCACACAAAAAGCGCTTCGCCGCCAGGAAGCAGAACTCAAAAAAAACAAAGGCAAAAAATCAAAAAATGCAGATTCAGCAGAAATGCCAGTTCCAGAAGATGCACTTTCACTTGGCGGCTTTCTCTTTGCCACAAAAAAAATCAAAGGCAAAAAAACAGCCTTGCTTCCGCTTGAACAACTTTTGGAAGCGCTCAAAAACGAAAAAAACAAAAACAAGCTGAACAACGCCGGCCAAATGAAAGGCTCCGTAATCACAAGCGACAGCGGCTCCCTCTTAAACGGCGAAAAACTTTCGCTAATTTTTGAAATTGCAAACAACATTGAACTTCGCCCGCTTCCAGAAAAAAAATGGAATCGCAAAATGAACGTAAACGTTTACGAGCCAATTCAAAAAGAGCAGCTCATCGATTCGCTAAACTTTATTTTGCGAACAGCAATTGCAAAGCAAAAAGGCCGCGAATACGGTTTTATCACACTTTACAACAATCAAAACGGAAGTTACTGGTTCAAAGTTTCGCGCGGCTTTTCAACCGCACTTATAGAAACACATTCGAGTCTCGAAACTTTAATCGAAGAAAAAGTTGATTTTACAAAAGAAGAAGCGGCAATTATCAATAAAGCCTTAGCGCTTGTAAATAAACTTTATAAATAATGGCGCATTTTTGCTTACGCAAAAACCAGGCTTTTCGAGGTTCCGCTAACGCTTCAGCCTCCGCACTCCCTCGCTCACTTCGTTCGCTCGGTCGCTTGCGGTGGCCGTGCGCAACCTGCGGTTGCGCAC
>JAGCVK010000052.1 GCA_017962415.1 Treponema sp.
CGGTGTTGACTGTGCATCTGGTGATACATTCGTAAGCGGTGGAGTAAACTACTCTATGGCTTCTATGTACGTTCCAGAGCCTGTAATTTCTCTTTCTATTGAACCAAAAGACAAACAGGCAGCTATGCAGATGTCTAAGGCTCTTAACCGCTTTACTAAGGAAGACCCAACCTTCCAGACATATACAGACCCAGAATCTGATGAAACAATCATTAAGGGTATGGGTGAGCTTCACCTTGAAGTATACGTTGAACGTATGAAGCGCGAATACAACTGTGAAGTTATCACTGGTAAACCACAGGTTGCATACCGCGAATCTATCACAACAACTGGTGACTTCAACTACACTCATAAGAAGCAGACTGGTGGTTCTGGACAGTACGGTCGTGTTGCCGGATTCATGGAACCAGATACAGAGAAAGATTACGAGTTCGTAGACGCAATTAAGGGTGGTGCTATTCCTAACGAATACATTCCTTCTTGTGATAAAGGTTTCCAGAAGGCTATGAAGGAAGGTTCTTTGATTGGAGCTCCTATCGTAGGTGTTAAGATCACAATTAATGATGGTCAGTACCACCCTGTAGACTCTAACGATAACGCATTCCAGATTGCTGCTATTGGTGCTTTCCGCGAAGGTTATCTCAAGGCTAAGCCAGTAATCCTCGAACCAATCATGAAGGTACAGATGACAGCCCCTACTGAGTTCCAGGGTAACTTGTTCGGTCTTATCAACCAGAGACGTGGTGTAATTGTTGATTCAACTGATGAAAACAACACATCTACTGTAAACGCAGAAGTTCCACTTTCAGAAATGTTCGGATTCTCTACTATCCTCCGTTCTTCAACTCAGGGTAAGGGTGAATTCACAATGGAATTCCTTAAGTATGGTAAAGTTCCAAACAACGTATCTGAAGAACTTCAGGCTAAATACAAGGAAGAAAAAGCAGCTGGTAAAAAATAAGCTGTAAAATCCGGTGGTTGAGCTTGTCGAAGCCACTGATATAAACGCGGTCGTATTAACTTCCGGCCGCGTTTTTTTTATTTAACAGCGTTTGGTCAGCAAGCAAAGCTTGCTAACTCTCCTCTGAACAATATTTGCCTTCACAAAATCTCCGCCGCCTCGTTTTTTAACGGATTTTCAATTATTGGCTTGCTTTTACTCAATTCACAGTTTAGAATAGAATTAGAAAAAATTAAAAAAACAGTTGAAAGATTACTGCACCTTAGGAGGTTAACTATGAATAAAAAAGATTTAATTGCACACAGCCCTGTGAGATATTTTGATGTTACAAAAGCAAATTTAAAAGATGGCGAAATGGGTCTTATTACAGCAAAAAAAGGACTTGGAAAAACTTCTATTCTTGTGCAGTTTGGAATTGACTCACTTTTGAATGATAAAGCACTTGTACATGTTTCTTTTGACCAGCAATCATCAAACGTAATTGCCTGGTATTCAAGCGTTCTTGCAGAAATCGCAAAGAAAAAAAGTTTTAATCTCGATGATGTAAACGAAGAAATTGTACGAAACCGAACAATTTTGAACTTCAATCAGGAAACTTTTACGCTTCCAAAAGTTGTAAATACATTAAAGGCTTTAAAAGACGGCGGCACCACAATCGCAGCTGTTGTAGTTGACGGACTTGATTTGAAAAAAACTTCAGACGCAGACTTAAAATGCTTTGCAGATTTTATTAAATCAGAAAAAATGACAGCCTGGTTCAGCTATACAAACGAAGCAAAAGAGTTAAAAGGCACACTAGAAGCTGCAAAACTCGAAAATTTTGCAACGGTTGCTCATCTTTCAGCAGAAGGAAAAGCTCTTTCTCTTTCTATTCTTAAAAATGGCGAGGGAAAAGTTAATCTCGATGCAAAAACATTGCTTATGAGTAAATCATAAACTTACAACAAAATAATTTCTTATGTTATTTGATTTCCCGCGTATTTTGCGCGGGATTTTTTTTTGCGTAACAAAAAGTGCGCCGTTCAAGCAATGGCGATTATAACTTTGTTTGAGTTTTTTTTTCATAAAAAAGTATACTTTTTTTATTTCTCGCGTGTTTAATTTATATACACAAATAACGAATCTAAAGGAGATTAAGAATATGATAAAAAAGATTTCAATTCTATTTTTGACAATTTCAATAATACTTTTCAGCAGCTGCGTAGCTATTTCGTCGGATTTTTTTGATGAACACCATACTTTAAATGTAAAGAATTTTTCAGGCGAAACAATTGAATTAAACATTACAAGAAATAGAGACTATCACAATTTCACAAGTAGAACGTTGACAATAGGAAATTCAGATGAAATTACTTTAAATTTAATTGAAGGAAGTTATGAAATTTATATTAATTTTGACAAAAAAAAACCAATATACATTGAGAAGCTAAAAGTTAATAAGAGAAAAGTAATAATAGTTGATTCAAATACTAGTTATCAAATATATTAATCAATCTTCTTACAAAACAGGCAGCCACACAAACGACTGCCTGTTTTATTTTTTACATATTCTGTTCGTTATCTTCTTTCCAAGGGAAAAGGAAGCTTTTTATTGTGCGTTTGCCAACCAGCTGGCGGTCTTCGTAAATCAAATCTTCCCAAGGAATGCGGCTGCGTTCCTTTTTTGTTTTTAATTCAGGATGTTCTTCGAGATAATCATATTTATAAAGAAGAATACGAAGCGCATTTGTATTTCCAATCAAAATACCGGTCATTGAAGGAAAGAATCCTATGCAGGCAACAGAAATTACAAGCTGAATCAGATTATAAAAAGCCATTGCAACAGTAAAGCCTGTATTATCAAAAAGAATAATAAAGCACTTTTTAAAGCATTTCTTAAAATCATTATGCATAAGGCCGCGAATCGGAATAAACCATTGCATTGCAAGAATATAAAAAATATCAATCCAAACAATTGCAAAACCGAGCATATAACCTAAAAGCGACTGCCCCATTTGTGTAAAATAATATTTAATTGAAAAACTTGAAATCAAAGTTACAGCAGAATTTAAAAGTCCAAACAAACAAGCATCTTTTAAAACACCAGGAATTGCCCTAAAATAATCTGCATGACGAATTCCGTCAAAATTTGCAATATGAGCCGCAGTATCACTATAAGCAAAAGTTAAAATTGATAAAAAAACAAAGCTAAAAACAATTGCAAGAATTGTAAGGAGAGTTGAAACCGAAGCAAGCGATATCAACATAACTAAACCAATTCCTGAAAACAGGAAAATCACATTACAAATTACAACAGAAAGAAGATTATCCCAACCGTCGCAAAAATTCTTTTTAATAATAAAACCAAACATATTTTAAAATTTAACAATAAACGCTAGTTAATACAAGGCAAAATGTGCTAAAATACTAGTATGAACGTAAATTCTTCTATTTCATTACTTTCAAACATACACACTATTACAGCGGATTTTTTGACCGCACGTCTCAAGCAAAATGGATTCCCTGATTTTGCTTCTTCCCACGGAAATATTTTATTTCAACTTAGTGTAAACGACCGACAACCGATGGGTGACCTTGCAGAGAAAATTAACAGGGATAAATCAACAACAACAGTTCTTGTTAGAAAACTTGAACGAGAAGGCTATGTAAAAGGCGAAGCAGATCCTACAGACAGACGAAGCAGAATCATCTACCTTACAGAAAAAGGCAAACAATTCAACTCGCTGGCTCAGGAACTTTCAAGAGATTTACTATCAACCTTTTTCAACGGTTTTTCAGAAGATGAAAAGAATAACTTCTATCAAATGTTGCTGAGAATTAAAAAAAATTTCAATTAATCTGCAAAAACCTCTTGACTCTGTTTTTATATAAAAATAGGATTCAAGTATGAAAAAGATACTATTTTTAACTATGGTCTTAGCCGCCTTGATTTTTTCAGGCTGCGCTAAAAAAACAGAGCACAAGTCTATTGCAGTTTTTGTACCCGGAATTATTGATGACAGTCCGGTATACAACATGCTTGTTCAGGGTATAAAAGCTGCTGTAGAAGAAACAAACAAGTCTGCTGACTCCGCATCTCAAGTTGAGCTTTTTATTATGGAAGCAGGCACAAATCAGGCTGAATGGGGACAGAAACTTACAGCACTTTCTGCAGAGCAGAAATACGATGTGATTATTTCTTCTAACCCTTCGTTGCCAGATTTAGTTGAGCCGATTCTGCATCAGTTTCCAAATCAGAAATTTATTCTGATGGACGCAACAAAAGAAGGAAACCAGAATATTCATACTGTATGTTACAATCAGTATGAACAGTCGTACATCACAGGTTATATTGGCGGGCTTATGTCAAAGTCTCATAAACTGGCTTTGATTGCAGCTCAGGAATATCCTGTAATGAACGAAATCATCTTTCCGTATTTTGTAAAAGGTGCTCAGGCGGCAAATGCTTCTTCTACTGTGGATTTTAGAATTGTCGGCAACTGGTATGATGCAACAAAAGGCGCTGAAATTGCAGACGCTGTTGCAAAAGCTGGAATCGATGTAATTCTTCCGATTTGCGGGGGTGCTTCACAGGGCGTAATTACATCAGCTGTAAACAACAAGGTTTATATTACCTGGTTTGATGATAATGGATTTGCAAAGGCTCCGGGAACAATCATCTCAAGCAGCGTTATGGAACAGAAAAAAATGTCTTATAACGTTACTAAAGAATTTTTGGACGGAAACACTCCTTGGGGCGTTGCAAAAATGGTTGGAATCAAAGAAGGTTTTGTAGACTTTGTTCAAGACGATCCAAATTATATTAATACTGTGCCGGCCGAAATTAGAGAGAAAATGAAAAATCTTCTCGACGAACTTAGAGCCGGAAATATTGAAATTAAATAAAAAAATGCTTTAATCGTCATTTTTTTATTAGAATAGTGTGAAATGTTTCTAGCCGAGGGCGAAAGCCCTCGGCTAGCTTGAAGTATGCTTGAATTAAAAGACATTAGTGTAAATTATTCATATAAAAAAGTTCTCACAAAAATTTCAGTTTGCTTTGAAAAAGGAAAGATTTATTCTCTGCTTGGAGAAAACGGCGCTGGAAAAACAACACTTGCCCGCGTAATTTGCGGAGATATTTTACAAACCAGCGGCGAACTTTTTTTGGACAATAAAAAACTTTTAATTCATAAACCTAAAGACGCAATTAAAAACGGAATAGTTTGCGTTCATCAAAGGCCGCTTTTAGCGCCTTCACTTTCAATCAAAGATAATCTAAGAATTGGAATAAGCCGCGAAATGGCAAAAAATATTCCAGAAATTGTAAAAAAATGGCTTCCAAATCGCAAAATCACAGACAGCGTAAATCAGCTTAGCGAAAACGAAGTATTTTTTACGGCTTTTGCGGGCGCTTTACTAAAAAAGCCTTTAATTTTGATTTTGGACGAACCGCCTTTTATAGAAAAGTCAGTTTTAAAAGACCTTTGCAAAAATGGCCTTACAATCATAATGATTACTCACAACCTGGAAGAAGCACTTGAAAAATCAGATGAAGTGATACTTTTAAAAGACGGAGAAATTCTCGAAAAAACAGAAACTTCAAAAATCACAGCTGCCGATATTTCAAAAAAACTTTTTGGGCTCACAAAAATAGTCAAACTTCCAAAAGAATTACAAATCAAAAAGATAAGCGAAGACGAAGTGCTTGAAAAACGGAAAAATAATTTTACAGGATATATTCCGTCGGACAGAACGTTTCGTGCGTCAAATCCGGCATTGACAATTTTTCAACTTTTAACAGCTTACAAAACCGAAAAAAAACAATCTGAGCTTGAAGAATACGCAAAACAGCTTTTACAAAAAGCTGATGTAAATATAAAACTAAATGAAAAAGCCGTTTGCCTTTCGGGCGGAATGCTTCAGCGTTTGATTTTGGAACGCGAACTTGCAGAAAATCCGAAAGAACTTTATCTTTTTAATCCTACTCACGGACTTGATGTTGAAGCAACCGAAAAACTTTATTCAAGGCTTGTTACACTTGCAAAAAACGGCACAAAAGTCATAATAGGAAACTGAAATGAATGCATATTACATTGGCTCAGCCTTAAATCTTTCTGCACTTTATATGATTGCAGGAAGCGGAGCGGCAGTTTCTATAAAATCAGGGGATTTCAACTTAGGCGGCGAAGGCCAGATTTATCTTGGCGGATTTATAAGCGCCGTGATTTTGGGATTTGGAACAAAAATTGCTTTGCTGCCTGCACCAATTGCGGTTTTTCTCGCAATTTCAGCCGCGTTCCTTTTAACAGCCGTAATCGCACTAATTTCCGCGCTGCTTAAGATTTTCCGCCGCGCCGATTTTCTATTTACATCATTTATAACTAGTGCGGCTCTCATTCCTTTTATAGACGGGCTTATTGCCGGCCCAGCCCGAAGCAAAACAGACAATCTTTTGGCAACTCCGTTCATTGGCGCGGCGGTACGGCTCAAGCAATTGTTGCCGCCCTCGCCTCTTAATACTTCGTTTATTTTTGCAATTGCTTTGTGCGCCGGACTTTGGCTTGCTCTCAACAGAACTTCGTGGGGGCGGCAACTGTGCGTACTTGGTATTTCGCCGGACTTTGCACGTTTTGCAGGGTACGACCGCCGCGCGCTTGGCTGTGGGGCGGCGGTGATTTCGGGCGGACTTCATGGGCTTTGCGGAGCTGCTGCAATTCTCGGCACATATTTCAGCTGTCATCAAGGTTTTTACTCTGGAATTGGCTGGAACGCTTTTTCTGCCGCGTTAATTGCCAGAGCAAATCCTATTTTCCTTATTCCGTCTTCTCTTTTTTTGGGTTTTATAACAACTTATGCAAATAAGTTTGCAATGTACCATAATTTTGGTTTTGATATTAGCAGTTTGATTCAAGCTGTTGTAATGTTTATTATTGCGTTTCCTCTTGTCCGCAAAAACGGAGACAAAACTTTATGATTTTTTCTTTTACAGCTTTTTCATGCCCGCTGATTCTTTGTTCTCTCGGAGCATTATTTTCTGAATACGCCGGTTGCCTCGCTCTTTTTTTAGACGGCATTGTTTCTTTTTCCGCCTTTTTGCATTTTGCCTTCACTTTTTACACTGGCTCACCAGTTTTAGGATTTATTCTTGCCTGCACGACTTCTGTAGTCCTAACTTTCTGTTTTTCGTGCATTGTAGAACGTTTTGGAGCAAACAGATTTATTGCCGCAATTGCTATGAATCTTTTATTTGGTTCTCTTTGTTCCTGCCTTTCTTCTGTATTTTTTCATACTCGCGGAGTTCTTGCGGCCGAGTTTTACCATTTTTCTATGGGAACAACGCGGCTCACTACTGTTTTAGCAACCTCTCTTTTGGCAGCGTGCGCGGTTTTGTTTTTAAGGTACAGCCGCCGCGGGCTTTATTTGAGGATTACGGGAAGCGATGCGGAAGTTTTACTTGCAAAAGGTGTAAATCCAGGAAATTTAAGAACGCTTTCGTGGTGCCTTGCAGGCTTTTACGGCTCTGTAGCAGGTTGCTTTTTAGGAATGAGGCTTTCATCTTTTGTTCCAAATATTTCAAGCGGACGCGGCTGGCTGGCTCTTGCAGCAGTTTTTCTTGGCCGCAAAAAACCTGTTAGAATCATTCTATGCGTTTTGATTTTCTGTTTTGCAGATTTCTTTGCAGCAAATATCCAAAATTATATTCAAGGCGTGCCAAATTCTCTTTTAATTTCGCTTCCTTATTTGGTATCGCTGCTTATGATTCTGATTCGTTAAAGCGATTCTTTAAAAAAATCTTCAACTTCAAGTTTTTCTTCAACCTGATTATTTTCTTCTATAATTTCATCATCTAATTCTTCTGTTAATTCTTCAACATCATCAATTTCCTGACTTTCTGCATTTTCAAAAGGCTCAGCTTCAGCTTCATCATTATTATTTTCAGCTGCAATTCCTTCTGCAAAAATTGTTGAAGTTTTAAACTCTTCAAGCACATTTTCAAGTTCATTAAGATTTCTATAACTTTGGTCGCTCGAAGAACTTACAGCCTTCATTTTTTGAACAATATCCGAAGTCTCAGATTTGATTGTATGCAAAGCATTAATTGAAACTCTAAACATATCATTCATATTATCAACCTGAAGCGAAACATGTCTTTGCTTTTCGGCAAGTTCACCGCAATAACGATTCATTTCATCAGCAGCAGAAGAAGTTTCTTCACTTCGCTGTTTAATTTGCTGCATCTGATTATCAATTTTTCCAATTCCGCCTGTAATTTCCTGCAAAGAATTTACAATTTCATCTGCATGAACACTAACTTTTGCAAAAGCTTCAAACGCAGACTGACTCGACTTATTTGCATTTGCTACAGCGGCAACAATTCCATTTACAACTTTTGAAATCTTATCAGCATTTTCTGAAGTTTCTTCGGCAAGCGAACGGATTTCTTCTGCAACTACACTAAAGCCCTTTCCAGCTTCGCCCGCATGCGCAGACTCAATCGCAGCATTCATAGAAAGCAGGTTTGTCTGCTCTGCAACGTTATTGATAATCGTAACAACTTCGTAAACTTCATCAAGCTGCTGTGCAATAAGCCCCAAAATCTCGTTTGCCGAAGTAATTTTTTCATCACCGTCAGCAACAAACTTGTGCATTTCCTGAGCGCCGGTCATTCGTTCAACGGCCATTTTATTCATATATTCAAGCGTATTTACAACTTCATTTACTGCATTATTACTGTTTTCAATTGCAGCCGCCTGAACAGAATTACTTTTTACCAAAGTATCAACATGAAGATTCATCTCGGAAATAACACCGATTGTACTATTTATAACTTCTGTTACTTCAGAAAATTTTCTGTTTATTTCATCAATATTTGAATCAATTTGAGCGGTTGCCGTTGCAGTACTATTTGCAGATTCATTAATCGACGCTTCTGCATCAAGCGCTTTTTTTGCTGTTGATTTTACGAGCAAAAAGAACGAATTTATCTGATGAACCATATTATTAAGGTTTGTCATCAAAAGATGCATTTCATCGCTGCCTTCCGGCTCAATCCGCGCACTAAAATCTTTTTCAGCCAAAGTATCTGTTACATTTTTTACCTTGATAATTCTCTTTGCAATTTTTGATGTTACGGCAAAAATCATAACTGCAAGAATAATACTTGTAATTGCCGCAAAAACTATTGCAATCCAAATATAATTTGTTTCGCGCTCCAATATAACTTTTTCAATCATATTCATAGCTTTTGTATTTAAATCCAAAAGCGAAACATAAAGCAATCTGATTTTTTTGATTTGAACGTGAGCTTCTTCGGTAAGTTGCAAAACATACATAACATCAGAATCATCTGAATAAGTTTTTGCGGTTTCACGAATTCCAAAACTTTTGATATTTCTTACAATCGCAGAATTCAAGCTGGTGTTTTCCATTGTTTTTAACGTCATTGCAACGGGAGCAAAATTATCGTTCAAAAGCTGCCAGGTAAGTTTTGTTTGTTTTATACTTGATTTAAAATCTTCTGGAAAAGATTCAACTATAGGATTTTCCAAAAGATACTGAAACGAAGCCGAAAGTTCAGACCTTTTTTCTTCAAACACAGTATAAGCCTTATCGATTTCAAAATCCCAATAATCCATTTTTTCAAGATAATCTACAATCGAAGAAAGCTGCGATTCTGTGCTAACTTCCATAACCTGATAATTTTTTAGATTCTGGATTTGCTTAAGATTGACAATCGAAAAAAGTGTCAAAAGAAAAGCCTGAATCATTGTGAAGATAATAATAAAAGAAAATTTTCCGTTCAGCTTCATAAAAAAATCCTATGGCATAATTTTACCATAGGATTTTGATTTTGCAAATGTTATAGAAGATTAAACGATTTATTAAACAAAATTATAACATTCTTTTTAACACAGTACCTAAGACTTTATTGTTAATAAACCAAAACCTGTAGCACAAAGAATAATTCCAAGCATAGTTTTAGGCATGCGCTCTTCTATTGTTTTTTATCAAACCATTTCAAGCATTATAATGGCTGAAAAGCACAAAATAACCTTTCAGCCATTTTTATTATTAATATACAGAAAGAATTTTTTCGAGTTTTTCTTTTCCGATGATGCGGAAGAAGCTGCCAAGTCTTGGGCCCTGCTCTTTTCCAACAAGAGCCTGATAAAGCGCTGTAAACAAGGCTTTTGAATCAAGTCCCATTTCGGTTGCAATGTCGTACATTGCCTGCTGGCATTCCTTATCAAGCTGGAAAGTGTCAAGTTTTGGAAGAACCTCATCGCGAACACGCTTAACTGCTGTCAAAAGGTCGCCTGAAAGTTCTGCCTTGCTTCCGTCGTTACGAAGTTCAAAGCAGAAATCCGGAGCACAGTCAGGAGCCGAATGTTTTACCCAGAACCATGCACATGCAATGCGGCGGCGCAATCTTTCTTCCTGTTCAGGTTTTACATCTCCAAGTGCCTTAATTACAGCATCAATATCACCCGAATAAATCTGGAGCAATGTTGTAAGCTGGCGGATTGTAATCTGATATGGCATAGTTTCAGGAATCTTTCCGTCAATCTGGCTGAGCATATAGATTCTCTTTTCTTTGTTGAAATGATCATCTGATTTTGCCTTGTCGATTCCGTAAACAATACGTTCTGTTTTGTCGTAATCTTCATAAACTTTAAGAACGTCCATATCAAAACTGATTGCAAATTCTGTATTTGGACGAGTTCCAGCAAAAAGATAGCGCAAAACTTCTGCCTGATAAATATCGAGAGCATCAGGCAAAGCAATTACCTTACCTTTTGAAGAAGACATTTTTCCAGGAACACCTTTAAGATTTACAAAGTCGTAGCGCATAGTAACTGGAGCGTCCCAGCCATAAATTCGTTTAGAAACAAGTTTTGCTGTATCGTAACTTCCGCCTGGACTAATATGGTCTTTTCCACCCGGCTCGAATACAACTTTTTCTTCGTTCCATCTCATTGGCCAGTCTACACGCCAGCCGAGCTTTGCACCTTTGAAAGTTCTAATATCGGCTGTTTCTGTATGACCGCATTCGCACTTATAAGTAATTCCGTATTCTCCGTCATAATCGATGATTTCGGTTGTATCTTTGTTGCACTTTCCGCAGAAAATTGCAACCGGCCAGTATTTATCTTCCGGCTTCATTTTGTGAGCATCGTCGCGGTATTCGTTCAAACATTCCTTAATTACATCGCGATTCTGCATAGCTTTTTTCATACCTTCTGCATAGCGGTTTGCACGATAGCGGCTTGCCTGGTACAAGAATTCAGGAGCAATTCCAACGCGTGGAAGCTGAGTTTCAATATCAACTTCGTGATGACGAGCGTAGTTTTCGTTGCGGCCAGTTGTATCAGGTACTTCTGTAATTGGATAGCGAAGATATTTTTCAAGGATTTCAGGATCTGGCATATTAGCTGGAACCTTGCGGAATACATCGTAATCGTCCCAAGAATAAATAAAGCGTACGTTCTTACCGCGGTCGCGTAAAGCGCGCACAACTAAGTCTACAGTAATAATTTCGCGGAAGTTTCCAAGATGAACTGTTCCAGAAGGTGTGATTCCTGAAGCACAGGTATAAGAATCTAAATCACCCTTTTCACGGATAATCTGATTTGCCATTTGATCTGCCCAGTGGCAAAGCAAAGGATCTCTTTTTTCGTTGTTATGATTGTTCTGATTTTCGTTACTCATAGTGCCATATTATAGTAAAAATTCGCCCGCATAGGAAGTAGTTGTAGTGTAAACTCATAAGGTGCAGGAAGCTCGATTTTTTTGAATTATGAGACAAAATGCGTAAGGCCGTGGAGCAGGCGCGCGAAGCGCGAGCCACTGGACTGAGCGAGCACGCGAAGCGTGCGAGCGAAGGAAGCGGCCGAGGGTACCGAGCTGCGCAAGGGCCGACGGCACAAAGTGCCGGTACGCCCAGAAAAAGAATATGAAAAAAACTGAGATTTTTATTGCGATTTTTCGAGTTTTTTATTGAGGTGTTTTTATAATGACGTATTCTTTGATTTATGTTACAATGGAAAGGTGAATAATGTTGATTTAACGAAAATTAAGGCTGTCGCTTTTGATATCGATGGAACTCTTTACAGGGCGTGGAAATTCAATCTGCGCATTTTTCCTTATTTCGCCTTTCATTCTTTTTTCTTTCTCAAATATGGACTTGTTCGCAATATTATGCACAAAACAGATGCAACTCCAGAATTTGTAAAACTTCAGGCAACTCATATGGCAAAAAAACTAAAATGCACACCAGAGGAAGCTGAAGCTCGTCTTGAAAAAATAATCTATAAAGGGCTTGAAAAATACTTTGTAAATCTAAAACCTTGTAAAGGTGCGATTGAATTCATAAAGGATTTAAAATCTCACGGTTACAAAATTGGAATTCTTTCTGATTTTCCGCCGGAGCAAAAAGGCGCAATTTGGGGCGTAAAAGAACTGAGCGATGTTGTACTCGGCTCAGAAGAAGCTGGCGCATTAAAACCAGATTCAACGCCATTTCTTCGGTTGGCAAAAGAATTAAATCTTGAACCAGAGCAGATTCTTTATGTAGGAAATAATCACAAATACGATATCGAAGGTGCACACAAAGTCGGAATGCAAACAGCGTGGCTGATTCTTCCGCATTCAGGCTGGTTGGGGAAAAAATCCAAAATTGCTGATTTTACTTTTTGGCACTACAAACAGATTTCGGATTTGTTTTTTAAAAAAGACCGCTGATATAAAAAAGACTGATAACTAAAAAAAATTGGGTGGGGATCAAAAATGGAAATTTTTATTGCAATTCTCTTTTCGCTAGTAATTTCACTGGGGTTTGGGCTGTACTTCCGTATGTTGAGCAAAAAAGAAGACCCTCTTGAAAAGATTAACCGACAGGGAAACAAAAAAATCGGAGAGATAAACGAAGCCTATAACAAGATTCAGGGAAAATTCAGCACAATAATTTCAGACTTTCAAGCCCAGCAAACTCAGGCAAATGCCGCAGTAAAACTTTTAAAACAGCAGAATGAAGAATTCAGCGCAAAAATTCAAACTTTTGACCAGAGCATTAATGCTGTAAAAACAATCAAAACACAAATTGATAATTACGCAAAAGTTTTAAATGAACTGAATGAAATGACAGCCCAAGTAGAAGAAAATCTTGAGCGTCTTCACAAAGAAAGCGGAATTATTTCTGCATTGGACGGAAAAATTTCAAAACAGCAGCAGCAGGTTGGACTTATTGAAAAAAGAATTCCAGAGCTTTCTAAAGATTTTTCTGCAAAAAACGCAGAGCAGCTTAAAGCAGTTGGAACAACACTTTTGGAAAACTACGAATCTTATGCTTCAAAACTTGCAGAAGAAATTCGTGGCTCACAAGCCGAAGCCGAAAAAGCCCTTTCTGAAATCAAACAGAATATTCAGGAAGCTTATAATTTGGCTTCTGAACGCGCAGAAAAACTTGAAAACACAGCATTCCAGCATCTTAGCGCAAAAGCTCAGGAACGTTCAGACAAATATCTTTCTGATTTGAACGAACAAACCGCTTCACTTCAGGCAGAACTTGAAAAACAAACTCTTGAAATCAGAAATGATATTAACACTCGAAACGGAATTATCCACGACGAATTGGATTCAAAATCAGCTGAACTTACAAAAATGTTTGATGAAAAAACTGCCGCCGCAATTGCAAATTACAAAGAATCAGAAAATAAACTGATTTCTGATGCAAAAAACAACATCATCAAAATTAATGACAAGTTCAACGAAAAAATCGAGCAGCTTTCCGGCGCATTTGCCGAAAAAGTTGACGCACTTCAAACAAAATATATGCAGCAGCTTGAATCAATTGGCGGCCGCAACGACGGAATTATTGCAAAAACGCTTGCGCGATTCAACGAAGACAGCAATAAACTTGAAGCAAAATACAACGAGCAGCTTACAAATATTCAGAAAAAGAACGACACAAATTACGCAGCTCTTTCCGAAAAGTTTGATTCTGATTTCAAGAAATTCCAGGAAACTTATTCTGCTGCCTTTGATAATGCAACCGCAACAAACAACAGCAAAGTAAATGAATTTAATCAAATGTTTGTTGAAGAGCACAAAAAACTTTTGGAAAACATTACAACCGCACTTAATGATTTTCAAAGCGACAGCGACCGCAAAATTGCCGATTTCAAAGGCGAACAGGATCAGCTTGTTCAAAGCCTCAACGAAATCTACAATGGCGAATATACAAAAATCAAAGAAGAATACATTGACCGATTTGCCGCTTTGCAAGACGAATATTCTCAGCAGATTACCGGTCTTCAAAATGTATTTGGAAACCGAATTGA
The DNA here is from genome assembly GCA_017962415.1 of Treponema sp. Classification (GTDB taxonomy): domain Bacteria; phylum Spirochaetota; class Spirochaetia; order Treponematales; family Treponemataceae; genus Treponema_D. Next base: position 14,284 of record JAGCVK010000052.1, read on the forward strand.
AGAACTTTCAAATACCGAAGATGATTATAAAGCAAGAATCGAAACACTTCGTGCTCAGCTCGAAACAAGTTTGCGACAGTGCAACGAGCGTTCACTTGCTTTGCAATCTGAAATTTCTGATTTGGAAAGTTCGCTCACAGCAACACTTCAAAAAGTTGCAGATGAAGCAAACGCTTCTGTTCAAAATGCGCAGGCTTCGGTTCTTGCAATTCAAAATCAATGTGATGAAGCAGAACGCAAAGCCACAGCACTTCAGCCGGAACTTGAAGAAAAAATCCGCCTGATGAATTCAAGTTTGGATTCTGTTCAAAATGCAACTTCTGAAAAACTCGGACAAATTCAAGAATTAACTGAAAATCAGATTGCAGAGTTCAAAAACGAAACTTCGCTGCGCTTTAAAGAATTAAAAGATTCAACAATTTCAAAAATTGATGACTTTATGTCTGAAGCTTCTGAAAAAATCACAACCCTTGAAAAAACAACTGCAAAACAGTTTGAAGAAATTCAATCTGATACAGGGTCGAGCCTTAAAGAATTCCGCGCAAAAACCGAGCAGATTATCGAAAAATTCCAGGACGAAGCTGGAAGCCAGATTACAAGTTTTAAAACTGATGCAGCTGCCCGAATCGAAAGCATTCAAAGCGAAACAACAAATCAGATTGAAAGTCTTAAAACAAATGCAATTACAAAAATCGAAACTTTTATTGATCAAACTGAAAATCAAATTGATTCAATTAAAAGTGAAACAATTTCAAAAGTCGAAAACTTCCAAAGCGAAGCTGGAAAACAAATTGAAAATCTTAAGAACGACACAAATTCCAAGATTGAAACTTTCCAGAGCGAAGCAAAACGCCAGATTGAAGGCATTAAAGGCGATACAAACTCGCGACTCGACAATTTTGAAAACGAAACTTACACCCGATTGGAAAGTCTTACAAAAATCATTACAGATTCAGTTCGCAAAGCCGTTTCTGAAAGCGAAGTAAAACACTTAAATATTCTCGAAAATGTCGACAGCCAGCTTGCCGCTTACAAAAAGGATATTGAATACAAACTTTCGCAGATTCAGCTTTCTGAAAGCGACATTGATACTCTCGAAAAGAGCCTAAAAGCTGCAATGGGCGAAGTTCAAAATCGCGTTCTCAAAGAGTTTGACTTTTTCACTTCTAATCAAAAGCAAAAGCACGAAGAATTTAGCAGCATGATTAAAGAAGATTCTGCCGAAATTGAAACAAAAATCGAAGAAATCAACCGCTCGCTCGACAGTCTTAAAGAAACTGCAACCGGCAGCATGAGCGTAAAACTTCAGGAATTTGAATCTGTATTTAATCAGACACTTTCTACAAAAAATAATCAGATTGATTCTGAACTTGCTGAATGGAAACACGATCTTGATTCAAAACTTTCAGAACTTTCAAACTCTTACGAAGATTCTCGCCGCCAGGTTGAAATCAAATACCTTGAGCAGTTTAAGTCAGGAATCGAAAATCTTCAGTCGCGCTCTTCAGATCAATATGCAAAAGTTACCGCAGCTCTTGAGCAGACAAAAAATGAAGTAAGTTCTTCTATCAGCGATATTAAAAACTTTGTAAGCAAGTTTAGAAGCGACACAGACAATTCTATTTCTGCACTTTCACAAAATGCCGAAAAAGAACTTAAGGCCGAAATTGAACGCAACAAAGCAACTGTAAAAGCCGGTCTTGAAAAAACTCAAAACGAAATGCTTGCAAAATATCAGCAGCTTGAATCTGATTTCAACACAAAACTTGAAGCAAGCAATAATTCAATTGAGCTTGTGCTTTCTGATTTTAATACCTGGAAACAGCAGATAAAAACTCAGTTTGACGCTTCAAACAGAATTTTTACAGATGATTTTGCAAAGTTTGAAGAAACAACAAAGCTTAAAGTTTCTGAACTTGGCGAAGAACTTGTTCAAAATATGAATAAGTACGAAGTTGCCGTTCAGCAGCAGCAAAACGAGCTTAATGATGAAATCAGAGAACTTCAGGGCCGCACAGAAACTTCGATAAAAGATTACGAAGAAAAATCTTCGCAAATCATAAATCAGCTTGAAAATATGTACAAACAAATGCTCAGCGAAGCAGAACGAAGACTTTCTGAACAGGAAAAACAGGCAACTCAGAACGTAGAAGGCTTTAAGAAAGAACTTCAGGAAGCAGAAGACCGAAACACAGCAAATCAGTCTAGTTTTATGCTTCGTATGCAAGATGACGCAAACTTAATTCAAACACGTTTGAGCGACATCGAAAAGCAGATTCAGGAAGTTCGTGCGAATATTCAAAGCTACGAAACTGCAGACAAAATGCGCCAGCAGCTTGAAGCAAACGTTCAGGAACTTAATAATTCCTTCACAAAACTTCAGGGCTTTGCCGATTCTGCTGATAAAATGAACGCACAGTATTCTTCAATTATCAAAATAAATGACGAAATAAATCGCCAGCTTAACAGTTTTGAAACTCAGAAAACCCGCGTTATTAATCTTGAACAGCAGTTCAACAGAATGATTGCCCTTTCTAACACAATTGATGAAAGAATCATGTCGCTTAATACAACAAAAGATGATTTGCAGTCAATGGAAGTTACAGTTAGAAATTACAACGACAAACTGCAGCACGTTTCTGAACAGTATGAACGGCTTGAAAAGAAAGATGAAGTTGTAAACAGAATTAAAACCGATGTTGATTCTCAGTTTGAAAAACTTAAGGATTTGGAACAACGCCTTACAAACTGCAACAGACAGACTGTTTCACTTCCACAGGAAATCAAAGAAGTTCAAACAAATGTTGACCGCATTTTGCAAAACGGACCAAAAATTTCAGATGCAATTGGCCGTCTCGAAAGTCTTGATGCAATTATTGCAGATACAGAAAAACGAATTGACGCGCTTAATTCAGTTCAAACTGGAATTAAAAAGACAGAGCTTGACCTGCAAGGCCTTTCACGCGATGTAGATAACAAGTTTAAGGTTTTGAATCAGATTACAAAACAGGATTTGGCAAAAAATCCAAATAAAAAAGGAAATGCGCTGAATCCTCAGACAAGCGACAGCGTAAGACAGCTTAAACGACAGGGCTGGACAATTTCAGATATTGCAAAGCGCCTTGATCTTACAGAAAACGAAGTTGATTTGATTTTGCAGTTACCAGAATGAAACAAATAGTGGCATAAATGCCACTATTTGTTTGGCGCATTTTTGCTTCGCAAAAAGTGCTTACTTTTCCAGCAAGCAGACAACTTGAGCTTCAACAGCTTCACTTGTTCCAACCGGCGGAAGTTTTTCGCCGGTTTTTGCTTTAACAAACACTTGATTTTCTTCCACGCCAAGAATGCCGGCAATACTCAAAATTACGTCGCGGCGACGCGGCAAAAACTTTGGCCGTTCAAGTTTAATAACACAGTCGAGGTTCACAAGTTTCCAGCCGGCAGCAAGCACATCTTTCCATACAGCGCGCAAGAGTTCCGCAGAATCCGCGTCTTTCCATTTTGGATCTTCTGGCGGAAAGTACGAGCCAATATCACCAAGACCGCTGGCACCCAAAAGAGCATCAGTAATTGCATGCAAAAGAACATCACCGTCAGAATGCCCAGATTCGCCTTTTTCAAAATCAAAAACAACGCCACCAAGAATAAGGCGGCGACCTTCGACTAATCTGTGCAAATCATAACCAAGTCCTACGCGAATCATAAAAGGCTCCTTTTAGTGTACTACAAAATTATAAGTTCTCAGCGGCCGCGTCAATTCCGCCCGAAAGCCGCTCGAGGTCAGCCGGGTAAGTAATCTTAATATTATCAACATCGCCGTCCACAATCTTTACGCGGCCGCAGTATTCGCCCCAAATTTCTGTGTCGTCGGTGTATTCGCGGTTATCTTGAGCCGCGCGGCCGTGCGCCTTAAGCAAACGGGAAAATTCAAAGCATTGCGGAGTTTGAACCGCACGCAAATTGCTTCGCACAAGGTGGCGCACAATAAAACCTTCGCTGTCAATTTCTTTTTGAGTATCAGTTGGAACAATTCCAGGAACAGAAGCACCAAAATTTACGGCAGCTTCAAGCGTAGAAAGAATCAAATTTTTTGTTATAAAAGGGCGCGCTCCGTCGTGAATCAAAACAAAAGCAGGCTCGCCCTTTACAGCCAAAAGCCCGTTATAAACAGAACGCTGGCGAGTTTCAGCACCTTCAACTATTTTGATTGGGATTTTTGTTTCAGCTTCAATATTGCAAAGCGCTTTTTTACAAGCTTCAGCGCCACCTTGCGGGCAAGTAACAATAAAATCAGAAATAATAAAACGCTTTGAATACTCACCTGCAAAGGCATTTAAAAAAGTACGAGCACAGCTCGAAAGAACTGTGCCTTTTTTATATGGAAGATATTCTTTTTTTGTACTGCCGCCCATTCTTGTAGAAGAACCGGCCGCAGTAATAATTACAGCAATTTTAGAAGGATTCGTCTTCGTCAAAATCGTCATCTGTATCCATTTCGTCTGCATCTGAATCTGAAGAATCTTCGTCATCGTCATCTTCAGACTTTCCGCGTCTGCCAGAGCCTTCAGAAAGGTCGTCCATCAAATCATCATCTTCATCATCATCAAGAATGATTGAATGCTTGATTTTTGGAGCAGCTCCAGGCGGCTCAAGTTTTGTATGAATTTCAGCTTCAATTTCTTTAGAAGTTTTGCCAAGTGCAAAAGCAATTTCATCTTCAAGAAGCTTTTTTGCAGAATCATAAAGTTTGCGCTCAAGAATTGGAAGTTCCTTAACTTTACTTCGATTGTAAAGGCAGCGCACAATTGTAGCTATATCTTTTACAGTACCTTTCTTAAGAAGATCAAGGTTCATCTGATAGCGAAGTTTCCAGTCTGAAGTAATCGGTTCAAAATCATCAGAAAGAAGATTTAAAGCTTCTTGAGCTTCCTCTGCTGAAACTATCTGGCGAATTCCAAGCCCTTCGGCTTTATCAACTGGAACCATAACAACCATATCAGAGGCTTCGATATAAATCTTATAGTATAGAATTGAGTTTTCTTTAAACTTTTTTTCAAAAACGTCTTTTACAATTCCAACACCCTGACTTGGGTAAACGACCTTTTGGTCTATATTGAATTTTGTTGCCATATCCTAATATTATAATCCAAAAAAAAGAAAAATTCAATTATCCGTTTTTGCACGATTTTTTGAATAAACGTTTAGTTCCAAACAGAGCCGGCAATTTTCTTAAGTTCTTGTGCAGAAGAAATCACCGGGCGATTAAGCTGAACCGGAACTAAAGTTGCCTTAATATTATCCGGCATTTGTGGAGCTTCGCCAATTACATGGCGGCAATAATCAGAAGACAAAGACGGATGATTATAAGCGGTCAAAATAAAAGCGCCGTCTTCATCAAAAACTTCAGCACTATTTTCTTTAACAGCCGCATAAGCGCTTGCAGTATCTTTGTCCGCAAAAATTCCATACTTAATAAAAAGCTCTTTTGCGGCTGCATCACGCTGTTCATCAGAAATATCAACCGGGTAAATAAAATTTCTCATCATCATTTCATTCTTTCCAAAGAAAGATTCAAGACGCTCAAGATTTGCAGGAACAGCCGGATTTGCTTCGCCACGCTTTTTCATTTCAACCATAGAATCAAGCACAACAGGAGCACCAGAAGCACTTCTTGCAAGAGAAGGTGTACTTGGAACATAAAATCCGTTTACCGGCAAAGCAAAACGCCAGCTGTAAAGGCCAGCCATAAGAGTTCCGTAATTACCAGCGCCCATAGCATAATAAAATTCGCCGTTAAACTTATTTTTTACCTGCGCAAACGAATAAGGAAAAAAGAAAATCTGCCCAAGCAGGCGGCATACATTTGTAGTGTTCGCAACAGTAAGCCCGTTAGCCTGCACAAAATCGCGGTCTGCAAAAACTTTGGAAATCGCAGCCTTAATTTCAGCCTCGCTGCCTTCCATTTCTACAGGATAAATATTTCCGCCATTCCAAACAAGACTTTCTTCATCAATACCACGAACAGTACCCTTTTTATAAACAAGCACCGCTTTAATATTTTTTTTGCCTTTTAAAATCTTAGATAAAAGCGCACCAAGTCCGCCGTGAGAAAAGTTCACAAAAACAGCTTTTCCGCCGTTCAATTGCAATGTAGTTTCAAGATAAGAACAAAGATACGAAACTCCGTAATCCCGGTGACAACCAGTAAATCCCTGATACATTTCCGTCATAAAAAGATTACTGTCCAGCTGCCGAACAACCGGCGCAACAGGAAACGCCGCCGTCGCAATCGTTTCGCAAATAATCGGCGAAAATTCCTCGTGCATTAAAGCAGACGTAAGCGAACCCGCAATCGACGCAAAGTCCGTAGTTTCATCTATATAATAAATCCAGCGGCGCATATCCTCAATCGTACTTGGCACAAAAACCCCGCCGTCATCAGGAATACAATCCCTCACCGCTTGTGAAAAACTCACAGACAAATTATTGTTTCTTGTACTTGTAAATAACATACAATAACTTTACCCCAAAAACCAAATTGAAACAACTATAATTGTAAGATTTTGGGCGTACCGGCACTTCGTGCCGTCGGCCGTTCCGCAGCTCGCTACGCTCGGCCTCTTCCTTCGCTACGCGGGCGGCTTCGCCGCCCGCTCCGCTCAGTCCAGGGGCTCGCGCTTCGCGCGCCTGCTACATGGCCTTACGCAAAAGTTATTATATTAATTAATCTTCAATTCCAGGAATATGGTTTTTTAAATGTTCCATAAACTGCTCGCCAGTTACACCTTCTCTAAGACAGGCAAACATACAGTTATCGCCGGCAACAGTTCCAAGAACTTCGTCCATATTCAAATTATCAATAGCATTACAAACAGTATTTGCGTGACCTGGGAAAGTTTTTATAACAACAATATTTCCCGAAAAATCAATACTTACATAACCGCGCAAAAAATCCTGAACATAAATAGCTTCGCTTTCGCCATTTTCATCGCTGCCAGGCAACGCATAAATATAACCATTTTGTCCGTCTGGAACTTTTCCAACTTTCAAAAGTTTAAGATCGCGGCTAAGCGTTGCCTGCGTAACTTCATAACCTTCTTTTGTAAGCAGGGAAAGCAAATCATCCTGACTTTCAATTCTATTATTCTTTATAAGAGTCTTAATTTCCTTAAGACGCGATTGTCGTTCTTTCATATTGTATAAATATACACTTTTTATGCAAATTTTACAAGTTTTGAGAATAGTCGCTATCGCAAACTATTTCAATTTGATAAAAATTTCTATAAAATAAAAATAACTGGCAGGAATAATGAAAAATAAAAAACTAATATTTACAATCTCCTTTTTTCTTATTGTATTTTCGCTTTTTGCAAAAAACAGCGAAAACAATAATTCTTTTTCAAAGGAATTATTCGCCACCCGTCCCGGCGTATTATTTGATGCCGCTGTTACAAAAACATTAATTGACAAACCTGCAGACGAACTAACATACGGGCTTGGACTTTCCGTTGAAATTCTTACGGAACACATATCTGTAAAATTTGGTCTTGATTTACATACTTATGACTGGGATATGGTGAACAAATCTTATTATCTTCCAGCTGAAATTGGAGTAAACTTTCATCTGCCGCTAACCTTAGGCGCTGTTTTGGTTGCTCCATACTTTGGAGCAGCAGGCAATATCTGCTTATGGAATACTTCACCAACTTATGGCTTTTCCTGCGATGGTGGAATTCGCCTGATTATTTTCTGGTGGGGAATTAATGTTTTTTACAAACATGAATTTTTATATCCTATCCGGCAAAAAGACTCATCAATAAACTTCGGTTCTTTAGGAATAGCATTTACTTTATTTATAGATGGGAGTGCTTTCTAATATATGCATAAAATAAAGAATATCCCATTTTGCTTTTTTTTAGTTTCTCTTTTTATAAATCCCGTTTTTGCACAATCAGCTACTGAAACTCCGCCGGATACTGCCAAAGTTGAAATAATTAAAATTGCAACCGAATTTTGCAAAAAGCATAAGGAAGAAACGTATATTCTGCATCTTCTTTCCAAAGAATATGTAAACAGAATTACAACAGAACAATACAACAATATTATAAAAATGTTTTCTATAAGTTGCGATGCAATTACTGAAGAAAGTTCCCCTGAAGAAAGACAATACATTCTTGCATATTGGATTAAAGAAAAATATTTTCCCAGCGATAATCACTTGCTGATTTTTTATGAATCCCCTTACTCAATTAAAAAAATAGATGACACAACTTACGAACATTCTATTACAGTAGATCTGGTAGATTTGTTTGATTCGCCAAGTGCACCGGAAAATCATATTATAGTCACCTGGCTAAAAGAAGATGATAAGTGGAAAATAAAGGACTTGAAATATGATAAGGATTCACCATTAATCCGATATGACAGACGCTATGACATTAATAACACACAAAAAGTAAATATTCTTATTGATACAAAATCTAACAGGACTTTTGATGCAAATATAACATTTCCAATTGTTGAAGGAAACCTTCACAATGAAAAATTAAAAGATTTTTATCCCGGCGGATTACTAAGATGGAACATAGGAAAAGATATTGATCATATTGTTAAACTATATGGCGGACTCAGCTGGCAATTAACCGATACAAGCAACTACTTTTTTATTGATATTGGGACAGGACTAAAATTCAATGTTTTATTTGGAAATCTTTTTGCAGTTACACCGGAAGTTTCTGTAATTGGAAAAATGAACATTGTGCTCAATCAGCTGGTATTTGGTTTTGATACAGAGGGAGGCTCAACATTTCATTTTCATTCCAAGAACGGAAGAGAAATATTTTATTTGCGCACCTTCTACCAGCACACTTTTTTATTTAATCACGATTATAATTCAGATGACAAAGGATTGTATGATTTTAACTTTGGGAAAATTGGGTTTGGAGTTGGAGTTCCAATTTATTAAACATATCGAAAAAAAGATGTAATGTCCGTCAGGGCATTACATCTTTTTTAACCATAATCTATTAATGACTATTTAATCAACAGTCCAGCAAAAGCTTTGAGAGCACCTGTCATATCGCCCGAGAGAACTGTCTTAGCGAGCTTCTTACCCAACTGTACACCCTCTTGATCAAATGAGTTTACGTTCCATACAAAGCCCTGGAACATTACTTTGTTTTCGTAGTGAGCGAGCAATGCACCAAGTGATTTTGGATTAAGCTGTGCGCCATAAATCAAGCTTGAAGGGCGGCCGCCGGCAAATGCCTTGTTTGGATTCTCGTCTGTTTTACCGCAGGCAAAAGCTACAATCTGAGCTGTTACGTTAGCGCAGAGTTTTACCTGGCTTGTTGAATCTTCAATTACAACATCTTCGCCAGTCTGGTTCTCGCGGAAAGCGATGAACTGTAGAGGAATGATATCAGTTCCCTGATGGAGAAGCTGATAGAATGAGTGCTGACCGTTTGTTCCAGGTTCACCAAAAATTACAGGACCAGTTACGTAATTGATTTTTCCACCGTCGCGGTTTACGCTCTTACCGTTTGATTCCATATCCAACTGCTGCAAATGAGCTGGGAAGCGGCTGAGTGC
>JAGCVK010000053.1 GCA_017962415.1 Treponema sp.
CCACATAACAATTGGTTGTACCGCAGCGGGCTCGACCCGCTGTCGGCTACGAACCTTTGTTATGCTATTATATAATTAACTTCAAATTAATAAGCATCCACATTAAAGTATTGCCAGTTACTGTAATGTTCATACCATACTTCTTCTGCAATATTATTAATTGAATCATACTTAACTGTTTGGAACATTGGATAACCATATTCTGAACAAACTTGTATTCCAAAAAGTTTTTTCATATTCTTATACTGATAAATTATAAAATCTTTTCCTACGCTTTCGGCAATGCAAAGATTGTTTTCAAAATAATAAGTTTTAGTACCACGCCAGTTTTTTTCTGCTACAGTTTTAATTGTTCCATCACTATTATATGTTATGGTTGTATCAGCCGGATATTTGTCTTTATTTGTTTTATATGAATAATTTTTTACTTCTGGATTGTTTGGATCATCACAAATTTCCTTTTTACAAATCAGCTGATTATATTCATTATATTCATATGTGATTTCTGCAGAACCACTTTTTCCTTCCTGAAGTGTTTCAGAAAGTAAATTGCCGTTGCTATCAAATTTTCTATTATATCGGGCTTCTCCTGTAACAGACTTTTCTGGATTACAACCAAAAGATACTGAATAATTGTTTGAATTCTTGCAGAAGAATAAATCGCTGATAACTAAATCATTCCATTTTTTTCCTGGATAAACTTCATTTATTGTAATATGGATTTCAGTTACTTTTACTGTTTTACTTAAATCAAGTTTTTGTATTTTCATTTCATCATTAAGAATAAAACTTTTGTCTTTTATAGGAGTTGATTTTGCATTATTAACAGAAATTGTTATTTTTTTGATGCGGTCATTATTTTCAAAATATCTGTTGTCAAAAAATCCAGCCTTAATTGATAATGAATCAATTTCAATTGGTTCTGCAAAATAAATATTTATCAACGGTTTTGATAACAGTTGTTTGTTTTCTGTAACGGCAAAAACTGTATCTGAAGATGAATCGAACATATTCAATGGTTGATAACGCAAAACATTTTTTTCATCCTTAAGAAAATCTGTAACTAAAACTGAATGAATAACAGCATTTTCTGCAAAAAGAGAAGTACAAATTCCAAATGTAAGAATACATAATAATTTTTTTACCATTTTTTTTCCTTCAAGCACCCCAGTGCGGGTGTCCGTGTAACTTCGCAGTTAAACCGCAAACCAGCTTGACTGGTTTGTCGGATTTGAAGTGCATGTTATGGCAAATTTTTTATGCATATGCATACAGTTTTATCATTTCAAATTCTGGCGCATGATTGTTTTCTTCTTCCTCTAAATCATAGAGATTCTGAAGATTCAACCAAAACTCAGCTGTTGTTCCGAAAAATTTTGCAAAGCGAATTGCAGTATCGGCAGTTACAGCTCTTTTACCGCGTATGATTTCTGATATGCGTGTTTCCGGAACATTAATTTCTTTTGCAAGTCTGTATGCACTTACATTCATTGGTACTAAGAATTCTTCTTTTAATACTTCGCCAGGATGAATGTTTGGCAATTTTTCATCAGTGATAGTCTGTGATTCTGACATTATCTGCACCTCCGTTTTCAAAACTAAAAATAATTCTCCACTGGTCATTTATTCTTATTGAATAAAAGCCAGCCAGATTTCCTGCAAGTTCTTCAAGATGATTTCCCGGGGGAACTCGTAAATCTGAAACTTCTTTTGCCGAAGCTATCATACGAAGCTTGCGCCTTGCAACATTTTGTATTGTTGGCGGTAATTTTCTACTCCGTAAACCTTTATTTATTAATTCTGTATCATAGTCTCCAAAGGACCTTATCATATTAATATACTAACGTCAAACAGTAGTATTTGTCAAGTTTTATACATTGCAGAAAAAAAGAGCGGCGTAAAGCCGCTTACTACCGCTACCTGCTTAGCTTTAAAGTTCAATTTCATTTTTTATTACAAATAAATTAAGCTACTCCATTTACCCATAAATTATAAAACTCTTCTTTTTCTATATCATATGAAATATTCCAAAAATCTGTTCCGCCGTCAAAAACAATAACTTCTTCTGTACTAAAGCAATCTTCTTTGTCATCCAGGATGAAAAAATTTAAATATACAATCTTTTTATTTCCATCCATTCTTGTAAAAACTTGAACAGAATACTCTTCTTTTTTTTCTAAAAAGCAGGCCAATGGCCCGTCCGCCTAACTACGCGCTTAAACGGTGGCGGGCTTGACCCGACATCCGATTTGATGCATCGTGCGCGTAAGCGCACTAGTAAATAATTTCCATAAATGCAAACGACCGCAGGTCGTAAGTGCGTGTTAGACTGTTTTTTAATTATAGCTGCTTGAAGCATCAAAATATACTTTATTATCTAAAACTTGTTTTACATATTTTATAAAAACATCAAATTCAGGATAAACCTTAAAATCAATTTCAGTTGTTCTGTGTCTTTTTGTTTCTATTTCATCAATACCCAATAAATATGGATATCCGAATTCTGCTGTAACAGTATCATATTCCAGATTTACTGTTTTTATTATTTTATTATTTAATTTTACATTGCAGGTCAACGGATAATAAAAATCTCCACTCTGATCAAACTTTTCATATACATCTACATTAAATCCGTTATACTCAAAAGAGTGTATTATAAAGAAATTTTGTCTTTTTATACTTTCGTCATTTGAATTTTTCCATACATTTTTTATCTGATCTTCATATTGTTTTACTTTTTTGTATTCACCTTGAGAATATAAAATAAGAATCATCAGGTTATTCATGGAAAATGAATTGTTATCATATTTTAAATATTCTTCTACATATGGTTTTGCTTTTTTATATTCTTTCATTTCATAAAGGATATAAGCCATTCTGTATGTAGCATCTGAAGATTTTTCTATTTCATAAAATTTTGAATAATTCGTGAGTGCTTTATTATATTCTCCTGAATTTTCATAAATTACTCCAAGCATTTTATATGCTTTTGAATGCTTTTTATCAAGTTCAATGCATTTCTCATAATATGATATAGCTACATCATATTTTTCTGTATAAAAGCAACTTCCTGCAAGATAATAATATGCTGCAGCGAAATCCGATGCTTTTTGTATTGCAATTTTTAAATACTTTTGAGCTTCATCATCATTTTCCAATCTGAAATAAGCAAGCCCTAAATAATAATATTCTGAAGCGGAATAGTTTGATTCATCTATTTCTTTTATTGAAGCAATAATTGAATTGTATTGTTCACTTTTGTCTAATTCTTCATACTTATCAATTGTATAATTTTTGTTTTTAGCAAAACAACATATACAAACATTCATTAATATAATCGAAAATAATACAATTTTTTTCATTTCTCTTTTCCTTTCTTAAACAGCCCATTGGCCTGTCAGTCTAACTACACACTTAAACGGTGGCGGGCGCTGACCCGACATCCGATTTGATGCATCGTGCGCGTAAGCGCACTAGTAAATAATTTCCATAAATGCAAACGACCGCTGGTCGTAAGTGCATGTTATACGTTATTTTTTTACTTTTGCAGTCTCGATAATTTTGTTTATCATATCTATATTCTTTTCAATGAATGATGAATAGCCATTTATTCTTAATACATCAAAGTTTTCTCCATCTTCTGAAAATAGACAAAGTTTTACAGTATTTAGTTCCCAATAATCATAGGTAATTACATCATAAGTTATACAAATTGAATTTCCGATTTTTTCCATTTTGTATGATGTCGGGACAACGCAAGCTCGCATTGAAGATGATATAATATCACTTAAAATGTATGCATAGTAATCTTTAAAACCCGCTTCTGTTAATGAAAATTTATCTGTAAAAATTACTGAATCCATTTTAGTTGTGTCTGGGAAAACATAATAAGATGAATCTAAAACATAATTCTTTGGAAGCTGTAACTCAAAATTATTATAAGTAACTTTTGTTGATTTTTTAGGCTTTACCTTATTCATGTCACGAATTTTAGGTTCAGGAATATCTGCTGAATCTAAGAAGTAAGATAATTCATCTGGTGAAAGAGCTCCAAATTGAATACACTCAGTAATGATTTCATTATTTTCATCTTTTTCCCAAATTAAATTTGTTATTGGAATAAAGAAATCAACAAGTCCCGATTTTGTTACTTTTCCTGAAAATAAATCTTTTTTTGTAGTTACAAAACTACCTGGAAGATTTTTTCTCATTCCCATATCTGTGTAAAAAAACAGATTTGAAAGCTTTGGTTTTAAAATTGTATTGAACTCTTCTGTATTTCCTTCGTTCATTTCAATTAATTCTATTGAGGTGTTAAATCCTTTTGAAATTTTTACTGTTGCGGTACAGGCTTTTTGATTTTCAACATCTCTGTATCTAACAATATATCCGGTTCCTATATTTACCAGATTAATAAAATTTCCATTTTTTTCTCTGTAAACAACTCCAAGTCCTGGCATGTCATTCAATTCGTCATAACTCATTTGAGCAAATAGACAATTACATATTAATCCGAAGATTATTAATAGTAACATTCTTTTTGTTTTCATTTTTACTCCTTGTGCCTCAATGCGGGCGTTAACATAACACTATTTATCTAAATCCGAAGCAAACTTTTTTTTATTATACCATAATTTTCAGAAATCTCACTAGTTAAAAGAAAACCAACTGCGTTAGGGATTGTAGGGGCTACCCTGAAAGGGCAGTTCCGGAGCAAAGCGCAGGAATGGAGCGCGGTTAGCGCGGAACCCCGAAAAGCCCGACCACTCGCGGAACGAAGTGGAGCGAGTGGGAACGCCCGAATATATAAATTATTGCTTTGTTTTTTGTCTATAATCTTTGACAGGAAAAATTATCTATACCAATTAATAGTTCATTAGTTTTTTGAATCCGAGTTTTTCAAAAGCTTCTTGGCGCTCAATGGCATACAATTATGTGATTTATCAGCTGCTTTTACCGTTCATCATTTACAATATGAATCACACCGGATGCTTTTAGGATTTCTGGCATTCGGTCTTTCAAAAAATCAGGTTTTATATTTGTTTCAGGAAGTTTTTCAATTGGAATCCATACAAGTTCTTCTTTTTCGTTATTCCAGCCATAACTTTCTGAATGGAGTTTTTTTGAGCCGCGACTTTTCATAAGATAATAATATTCCAAAACATGGCAGTTTAATCCGTCAAGACTGTCGCCTTTTCCCACAAACAGATTTTCGCAAACTACAGCAAGCCGATCTATTTCATAAGCAACACCAGTTTCTTCCTGAACTTCGCGAAGCACACAATCTTGTGATTTTTCATTTAAATGAACACCACCGCCAACTGAATACGCATAAGTGGCTTTTGGATTTGTTACTGCAAGAAAACAACCATCTTCAATAATAATTGCCGCCGCTCTGTAACGAAACCAATTTTTGCCAACAGAAAAGCAGCAATCCGGATACCCAACTTTTACTTCGCCAATTTCGTTTTTTGAATCAGTCATTTTTTCCTCGTTTTATTTTATATTATACTGCATAAAGTTGCCGTTTTTTACAAAACCAAAATTGGTGTAAAGCAAAACTCCCATATCAGAAGCTGTAATTTGAACACAACCGCAGCCATAATCTTTTGCCTCAGAAACAACGCGACTCAAAAGTTCGCGGGCAATTCCCATACGGCGATAATTTTTATCTGTAAACATACTCGAAACAAGCCCTATTTTTCCACTTGGGCAGCTAAAGTACGGCGGTTTTTCCACAAACGACATTCCGCTTGTGCCAACGATTTTTTCGCCGTCAACAGCAAGCCAGGAAACAAAAGTGCCGTCTGCAAGATGTCGGTTATAATAATCCAAAAGATTCGGCCGCAAATCAAAATCCTGCGTTGCACCTTCTTCTACAAGCTGAGTTATTCGCATTTCAATAAAAGTCTGTAAATCAGCTTTTGTAAGCCGCCTGTATTTAATTTGATTTTTTTCCATAATTTACTTTTGCAGCCAGTCTTTTTCTATTGCGTTATCAAGATTTTTTGAAATCCATTTATAAACTTCGGGCATAAAATCTTTGATTACCGCCATTCTTTTTTCAACTGATTCACGGTGAGTATTGCTTTCTTTCCAGGTTATGCCTTGTGTAAGCGTATTGTGCAAAAACGGTTGGAGACGATCCATACAGGCTGCATATTTTGCATCTGGAGTTTGCATTGCATCAAATTCTTGCCAAAGTAAGCGGATTTCATTTCCCTGCTCCTGCGGTAATTGTGCAAAAAGTTTATCGGCAGCAGCAGTTTCGCGCTCGGCTTTGCTTTGATTTCCAACTGCATCGTAAGCAAAAGTGTCGCCGGCATAAATTTCTATAAGGTCGTGAACAATACACATTTTGACTGCCCGGCTCACATCAACTTTTTCGCGCGCATATTCACAAAAAAGCAATGCCATCATAGCAATGTGCCACGAATGCTCCGCGTCATTTTCGCGTCGGCTTTTGTCAATCAGCATTGTTCGGCGAAAAATCGAAGTCATTTTATCAACTTCGGCTGTAAAACGCAGCTGCTGATCTAAGCGGATATTTTTGCTTTCTATAAAATCTTCAATCCCCATAAAAAAATCCCACTACTAAAAAGTATATTCACGAATTTCGCAATTTTTTGTTTCGGTAGAACTAAATTCTTCGTTTGTTTCTGAATAAAAATACGAATGAATCATACGAGCAATTCCGCCATGAGTTACCAAAAGAAAGGTTTTATTTTCGGCTTTGCTTCTGGCCTTTAATTCATCAAGAAGATTATAGATTCTTTGCCCTAGCCGCAGCATAGATTCTCCGCCGTTATAATCATTTGCAAACTGCTTTTTTGCTTCGTGAAAAACGCCCGGATGTTTTGCCCATTCGTGCCCTTCATATTCGCCAAAATTTTGCTCAATAAGGCGAGGCTCAAGCGTGAGCGGCAAACCGTTTTCCTGCGCAACAATTTTTGCAGTTTCAGCTGCGCGGCTCAAAGGCGAATGTAAAACTTCATCAATTTTAAGCGCGCTGTTTTTGATTTTTTTTGCAAGCTCGTGAGCCTGATTTATTCCGTTTTGTGTCAGCGGAGTGTCTGTTACCCCCTGCACTTTTCCTTCAACATTCCACAAAGATTCGCCGTGTCGCGTAATGTAAATCTTGTTGCTCATAATTCGAGTATAATTATTTACAAGTTTTATTACTAGTATTGCGCGCAAGGGCAACGCATTATAAAAACTGTCATTTGAATAATAAAAAATATATGTTTTCATTATTTAATCTTTGCGTACTTTTTACAAAGTAAAAATGCGCCTATCAAAAAAAAAGCATTTACATCATAATTTGATTTACTTCCACTGCGATGATATCCAATCTGCGGCTGCTGGGCATTTGTATTTTGACTCGCTTGCGCTCGCACCCAGCAATGCAGATTGGACATCATCTCCGTTCGCGTAAATCAAATTAAAAAAAAACTGGTTTGCGGTGAGTGCAAAATACACTCTGAGCGTCTTTGCAGACTTGCATAAATAACAATCAACATTTTTAATCCTTAAAAATGTTGATTGTTTACACAAAAACGCAAATCGTGTATTTTGTGCTCGCTGCAAACCAGTTTTTTTTTATTTTAACGTTCCTGTTCTTAATAATGATGACAGTTTTTATAATGCGTTGACGTCCTGACAAAATAGTTGAAACTCGCGAATTTTTCATTTATAATTTTATTTTGGGTAATGAGCGGCGCTTTTTTCTGATATTTTTGCCGCGCATTTTGGGGAAAATAATGGCTTATGTAAAAAATCTGTTTGACCAGAACTTTATTCAATATGCGAGTTACGTTATTCGCGACCGCGCAATTCCAGAAATTACAGACGGTCTCAAACCAGTTCAGCGCAGAATTATTCATACATTTTTAAAAACCGACGACGGACGTTTTACAAAAGTTGCTAACGTTTGCGGTAAAGTTATGGCTTATCACCCGCACGGAGACGCCTCTATTTATACTGCGCTTGTAAATCTTGCAAATAAAGAAATTTTTATCGACAAGCAGGGAAACTTTGGAAATATGTATACCGGCGACGGAGCTTCTGCACCCCGATACATTGAGTGCCGACTTCGTCCCATTACTAAAGATATTTTGAACACAAATCCGCGTATTACACAGTATGTTGAAACTTACGACGGACGCGATACAGAGCCAACTTCTTTTCAGGCAAAACTTCCGCTTGTTCTTATAATGGGCGCCGAAGGTATTGCCGTTGGTATGAGCACAAATATTTTGAGCCATAATATCCACGAAGTAATTGATGCTGAGCGCAAATGTCTTCGCGGCGAAAAATTTCAGCTTTTCCCGGATTTTCCAACCGGCGGTTTAATTGATGTTTCAGATTATCAAGACGGACTTGGAAAAATCATAACCCGCGCAAAAATGGATACTAGTGATGAAAAAAAAATCATCATTACAGAACTGCCTTATGGTTCAACTACAGAAAGTCTTTGCGATTCTATCGAAAAAGCTGTAAAAAACGGAAAAATCAAAGCAACTTCAATTCAGGATTACACTTCTGACAAAGTAAATATCGAAATTCGCCTGCAACGCGGTGTTTACACAAAAGATGTTGTAGATTCTCTTTACGCTTTTACAGACTGCGAGCAGACTATTTACTGTAATCTTCTTGTAATAAAAGACAATATGCCAGTTCAAATGACTTGTACACAGGTTATTGAACATCATTCAAAGCAGCTTGTTGGAATTCTTAAGCGCGAGCTTGAGCTTGAAAAAGAAGATTTAATGGAAAAACTTCATCTTCGCACGCTTGAACGCATTTTTGTTGAAGAACGAATCTATAAAAAAATCGAGCAGCAAAAAACTGAAGAAGGCGTTATAAAAGCTGTAAAATACGGATTTAAGCCGTTCCGCGCAGAACTAATCCGCGACATTACAGATGAAGATGTTGACCACCTTTTGAAAATCCCAATCCGCCGCATTTCGCTTTATGATATGAGCAAAAACAAGGCCGAAGTTGAAGCAATCAACGCGCGCATAAAGGAAATCAACCGCCTGCTTAAACACCTTGTTGAATATGCAATCAGCTGGCTCGACGGAATTGAAAAAAAACTTGGCGCCGAAACGCTCACTCGCCATACACAAATTACAAACATCAATGCTGTAGATGTAAAGGCTGTTACAAAACGCGACCTTGCACTCAAATACGACGAAAAAAATGGCAATCTTGGAACAGATGTTTCGGGTGGCGCAGAACTTTTCAAAGTTACACCTTACGACAAAATTCTTTACGTTAGAAAAAGCGGAATTTTTTCTGTTTCCGAAACTCCAAAAAAACTTTTTGTTGGCCCGGAAATGCGCTACTGCGGCTTTGCAGACAAAGAAAGCCTTTCAAAAGTTTTGTTCACAGTAATTTACCGCGAACCGGAAACTCAGTTTGTTTATATTAAGCGCTGTAAAATCCAGGCTTTTATTATGAATCGTGATTACTTTTTTGCGCCAGAAGGCACCGAAGTTCTTCACATAGATACTCGCAAAACATTTGATTTTACGCTCAAATATGTAAAAAAGCCTCGCGTAAAGATTCTTAGCGAATCATTTAAAGCTGCCGACTACGAAGAAAAAAGCCTCAAAGCAAAAGGCGTTCGCGTAGCCGCTAAAGAAGTGCAGGATATTACTGTTGAATAGTTTTTAGTTGTTAGATTTTAGGGATAAGGGGAAAGCCTTCCCCTCGCTTCAGCCCGCTTCGCGGTCTTGCGCTACCCCTTCTCCTAGGGGCTTACGCAGCCCCTAAAACCCAGCGTAATATACCGTCGCCTAGAACCTGGCACCTGAAACCTATAACCTATAAAAAAATGGAAGTTCTAAAAGAATACATCAACTACGAAGAAACAATAAAAGGCTCGCGATTTCTCTCAGAGCTTTTTCCGTGTACCGAACAAGCGGCGGCACGCGAACTCATAAAATCGCAGAAAACCAAATATGCAGACGCAACTCATGTAGTTCACGCCTTTATACTAGGCGCCGCCGCAGAAATTCTTGGAATGAGCGACGACGGAGAACCAGGCGGAACTGCAGGCCGCCCTGCCCTAGACGTTCTTCGCGGCCGCAACTGCACAAACACCGTTCTTACAATCACCCGCTGGTTTGGCGGAACCTTACTTGGAACTGGAGGCCTTGTAAAAGCCTACGGAAACGGCGCAAAGCAAGTACTTGCCGCCGCAGACAAAGCAGGCCTTTTTGAAGAACTTGTTGCAAAAAAGCCTTTTTCCTTTACAACAGACTACGCGCTCTACAAAATCATAAAGCTCACAATGGAACAATTTCACATCTACAATTTAACAGAAGACTTTGCAACAGAAATAACACTCAAAGGCGAAATCCGCCAAGACGAACACCAGATTTTTGTAAATAAATTACTTGATATCTCGAATGGCAAAATCGTGGTAAAATAATCCAAGAGGTTATTTTATGAAAAAAACTATTATCACAATCGCAATTGCAGCGCTTGCAGTTTTATTATGCTCTTGCAAAGAGCCGCTTTATCAAATTTCTGGCCGCAACGGTTTTAAAATTGGCGCTGTAATTTCTGCACAAAGCGTTCAAAATCAAAATTATACAAATATGATTAAAGCTGATTTTAACAGCATAACCGCTTCCAACGAATTTAAAGCCTACTCGCTTTTAAACCAAAGCGAAAGTCAAAAGTCGCAGAATGGAATGCCAGTTATGTATTACGCATCAGCTGATTCAATTGCAAAGTTTGCGCAGCAAAATAAAATCGGAATTAGAGGCCACGTTTTAGTTTGGGACGCTTATATGCCAGTTTGGTTCTTTACAGAAGGCTATAAAAATGACGGAGCTTTTGTAGATTCAGAAACAATGAAAAAGCGCCTTGAATATTATATTGAAGAAGTTGTTTCACATTTTGAAATAAAGTTTCCAGGCGTTGTTTACTGCTGGGATATTGTAAACGAAGCGGTTGCCGACGGAACAAACGAATGCAAACCAGAAGATTCTCGCCGAATACGAACAAGTCGCGGCGGCGCTCCAAATTATTTTTACGATGTAATTGGCTCTGATTATGTTGAACTTGCTTTTAAATATGCAAAAAACGCCGTAAACAAAGTGAATCCAAAAATCAAACTTTTTTACAATGATTACAACACGTTTTATTCACCCAAAAAAGAAGCAATTGGAAATCTTATCAAAAGCATAAACAAAAATGAAAAACTTTGCGACGGAATTGGTATGCAAGGCTACGTTGGCGGCTATGGTCAGCAATCCGGCTGTATGAATCAAAATGATATTAAACTTTTTGCAGAAGCAATTAATTTTTACGGTCAAATGGGACTTGAAGTTCACGTTACCGAGCTTGCTCTTAGAAATTATGAAATAGAAGCTGCAAGCCGCCACGAAGATTTTTATGAAAACTTTTTCAAAATGCTGAAAAATGCAAACGCACAAAATACATATTTAACCAGCGTTTCAATTTGGGGTCTTACAGATAATCCGTCGCTTTCAAAAAATGATTACAATTACAAAATGAACGGCCCTTATTGCGGAATCTACAACAAAGATTTAAGCAAAAAAAATGAGTTTTATAGAATCATAAAAGCGCTAAAATAAACTGCGCCTTTTTTACAAAACAGATTTCAGCCCGTCGAGAGAATCAAAAATTTTCCAGCACATTTCTTTGATTTCTTGAGTGGGCTGAATTTTATCAATCACCATAATCGTTTTAAGACCGGCTGCATAAGCGCTTTTAATTCCATTAAGGCTGTCTTCAATTGCAACACAGTCACAAGGCTCAAGGCCAACAGATTTACAAGCCATTAAATAGATTTCAGGATCCGGCTTACTGTGAAGCACCATATCGCCGGTTGTGCGGGTTTCAAAAAAATCAATTACGCCGGCGTTGCGAAGCTGGCGCTCAACTTTAAAACCTCGAGTAGAAGACGCAAGAGCCATTTTGTAACGCGGTTTTAAATATTCAAGAATCTGTTTTGCAAAAGGCAAAAGCGGAATTCCTTCATTTACTTCAATTTCTTCAAAAAAATCATTTGTACGATTCAAAAAAGCCTGGCTGTCAAAATTATTTCCATAAAATGATTTTAGTTTTTCCATAATGTCGTGCCGGTTAGAACCACGACAGGCGTTTAAAATTTCAGTTGTTATATTTATTCCAAATTCTTTTGCGGCTGCAATCCAGGTTCTGTCAGAAATTGATTCAGAATCCAAAATTACGCCGTCCATATCAAAAATTACGCCTTTAATATTATTCATAATGGCAGAAGTTTAACACAATAGAAAAATCCGCTCAATAATGCTAGAATATAAAAATGAAAAAGATTTTTGCGACATTAGTAACGCTGATTTTTATTTCAGCAGTTTCAATAGCACAAGATGCAACAATTTATTTGTGGCGAAATGTAAAAGGTATGAAAAATCAGCCTTCGGTTATGTTTATGCATAAACCGGCCGCAAATTCTCCTCAAACAAAAAGCGCGGTAATAATTTGTCCGGGCGGAAGTTATCATCATTTAGGATTAAAAAGCGAAGGAAATACAACTGCACAATGGTTTTCAAAAAACGGCGTTACAGCTTTTGTTTTGAAATATCGAACTGCCGAAAGTTTTTATCATCACCCGGCAATGCTGCAAGATATTCAGCGGGCAATTCAAATTGTTCGTGAAAATGCCGCCGAATATGGAATTGACGCAAACAAAGTTGGCGTAATAGGATTTTCTGCTGGCGGACACCTTGTTACAATGGCCGGCGAATTTTTTGAAACTCATAACGAAATCAAAAAACTTGGAATACCTTGTTCAGTTTCACTTCGCCCGGATTTTGTAATTCCAGTTTATCCGGTTGTTACAATGCAAGATGATATAGCACACAAATGGTCTCGCAACAGCATTTTAGGAAAAGGCAAAAAAAATCAAACACAGGAACGAAAAAACGAATTTTCTATGGAAATGAACGTTCCACAAAATATGCCGCCAACTTATATTGTTGTTTGCAAAGATGATCCAGTTGTAATTTACGAAAACTCTTACCGCCTTTACAACGCTTTATCCGCAAAAAATATTAAAAGCACGCTTGCGGTTTACGAATGGGGCGGACATGGTTTTGGAATGAAAAATGATGCTTTTATGAAAGAGTTTCATTGGAACGAGCCGATTAAAGAATGGCTAGTGGAACTTGGATTTATGCAATAATTTTTGTAGAAGTCTTGTAAAAGTTTCGACTGGCCAAACCGCAACATCTGCGGCTCACACACTAATTTTACCAGTCGAAACTTTCACACAGTTTTTATTTTATTCCCAGCGCAATTTCCAGCACTTCGTGAACATCGCTAACAGGCATAAACTTAATTCCCTGCTTTACATGCTCTGGAATTTCTTCCAGGTCGCGCTCGTTTGCCTTTGGAATAATAATCGTTTTAATTTTATTACGTTTTGCCGCAACTGTTTTTTCGCGAAGCCCGCCAATCGGAAGTACCTGCCCGGTAAGAGAAAGCTCGCCAGTCATTGCAAGATTCGGCTTAATCTTTTTTCCAAACAAAAGTGAAACAAAAGTTGTTGCCATTGTAATTCCAGCGCTCGGACCGTCTTTTGGTGTTGCGCCTTCTGGAATATGAAGATGAACAACATTTTCTTCAAACCATTTTGCTTTTTTCTTTCCTTTGTCTAAAACAAATTTTCTTGCCCAGTTAAAAGCAATCTGGCTGGACTCTTTCATTACATCGCCCATTTGGCCAGTAAGAACAAGCCCGCCTTTTCCGGCAAATGTAGTTGATTCAATCAAAAGCGTGTCGCCGCCCATACTTGTCCAGGCAAGTCCAATTGCAGTTCCCGGAACTTTTGCAGTTTTTATCTGACTTTCATCAAAATCAGGTTTTCCAAGATATTTAAAGAGATCTGGAGAATCAATTGTAACAGCAGGCGCTTTTTTCAGCTCTTCAATCTGCTTTGCCATAAGCGTTTTTTCATCTGTTTCAGCTTTGCCAGAATCTTTTGATTTTGCAGCCGCTTCTTCAGAATCAATAATCATCTGAGTTACAAGTTTTCGGTGAATTTTATCAAGGCATTTTTCGTAATTTCGTACTCCTGCCTCGCGCGCATATTCTTCTGCAATCTGAAGCAAAGCGCCTTTTGTGTATTTTACCTGACTTTTTGAAAGGCCGTTTTTCACAAGATTTTTTGGAATCAGATATTTTTTAGCAATCTCAAGTTTTTCCTGGTCAATGTAGCCGCTAAGATGAATAATTTCTGCGCGGTCAAGCAAAGGACCTGGAATTGAATCGAGCGTATTTGCTGTGAGAATGAAAAACACATTTGAAATATCAAACGGTAAATCAAGATAAGTATCGCGGAAAGTTACGTTCTGTTCCGGATCTAAAACTTCGAGCAAAGCACTTGCCGGGTCTCCGTTGTGGCTTTGTCCCATTTTATCAACTTCATCAATCATAAAAACTGGTGAAATATTCTTTGTGATTTTAAGCCCCTGAATAATTTTTCCAGGCATTGCACCAATGTAAGTGCGGCGATGACCTTTTATTTCAGCTTCATCGCGCATACCACCAACAGAAAATCTATAAAAAGGTTTATTCATTGCATTTGCAATTGAACGGCCAACGCTAGTTTTTCCAACTCCAGGAGGACCAACCAAAAGCAAAATTGAGCCTTTGCAGTCGCCTTTCATTTTGCGAACAGCAAGATATTCAATAATGCGTTTTTTTACATCTTCAAGGCCAAAATGGTCTGCTTCCAGAATCTTTTTTGCACGGCCCAAATCATAATTATTTTCTGGAACCTGCTTCCACGGAAGCTGACAGATTAATTCAAGATAATTTCTTGTAACAATCCATTCAGAAGAGTTTGGCTCCATCATATTGAGTTTGGAAAGTTCACTTTCAACAGTTTCTTTGATTTCGCCTTCAAAATTAAATTCGGCAATCTTCTTTTTGAATTTCTGATAATCTGTGTCGTTGCCTTCTGGAGTTTCGCCAAGCTCTTCCTGAATTGAACGCATTTCTTCGCGTAAAAAATATTCGCGCTGATTTTTTTCAATGCGGTCGTTTAGCTCGCTTTGAATTTTCTTTTGAACGCGCAAAAGTTCCTGTTCTTTTTTAATAAAAACCAGAACCTGTTCCATTCGCTGACGAACGTTTACAGTTTCCAAAATCTTTTGCTGTTCTTCTTTTTCAACGTTTAGAATAGAAGAAATAAAGTCGGCAATCTTTCCAGGATTATCGATATTTACCATATTAAGACGCATTTCTTCTGAAAAAAGCGGATTATTTTCGCTAACTTCTTTCATCTCAGAAATAAGCGCGCGGGTAAGAGCTTTTACTTCAAAAGTATCAGCCTCTTCATCTTCGAGATATTCAACAGCGGCGGCCATTGGAGCTGCGTTGTGCAGAATTTTTCTGATTTTAAAACGCTTTACCGTTGAAATAAAAATATTAATTCCACCATCGGGAAGATTTACTTTTTTTATGATTCGCGCAGCAGTTCCCACTTTATGAAGGTCGCTGACAGTTGGACTTTCGGCATCATTTTTGAGCATAACGATTCCGATAAATCCTTCTTTTTCGTAGGCTTCTTCAACAACTCTTACATCGTCGGCAGAGTTAATCATAAGCGGCGTAAAAATGCCTGGAAAAATCGGGCGACCCGAAAGAGGAATCAAAGTTAATTTATTTGGAAGCAGTTGATCTGTAGGAATTATAGAATTTTCATTCTCGTTATCATCTTTGTTATTATTCATCATATATTCTAATATAATAACGAAAAGTTGATAACGTCAAACGAAAAAATGTGCCAAACAGCGAAACGGCTAGTTTTCTTGCAAAGGCGAAAGAGCCGCTTCAATTATCAGATTATCCTGATACCAGTCTATCAAAAGCGAAAATTCTTCGGTTTTGTAATTTGGAGATTCAGCTTTGATTTTCCAAACGGCCGCAGAAGAAAGTTCGTTTTCAGAAAGCTCAGAAATGAGCCGCCATTTGTTTTTGTAAAAAACGCTGAAATCAACTTGCGAAGTAATATTTTTTCCGGTTTTAGAATCGCTGGCAAAACACAAAATATTCAGCTTTCGGTTTGCACCTTTAAGAAAATCGCAGCTGATAATTTGAGATGTTCCGCCTGTTATAGAAAAACTCTTCCACCAGACATAAGGGCCAACTACAACTTTTACACGATAATTGCCTTTTTTAAGATAAACTGGCCGAACAGTATAAGTTTTTGTACGACCCGCTGGGCGCGAAACTATAAGGCGTTTTGAAAAGAACATTATTTTTTCGTAAAAGGCTTTGCCTTGTTCGTTGAACGTACGGCGCGCGGCGCGGAGCTCGGGAACCTTGTCGCCGTCGCTTTGGAAGAAAAAGGCGCGGACGGGAAGGTCGAGCGACTCGGACAAGGCGCGCGGCATTTCCATTTGAACTGAAACCTCGCTGTACCATTTGGCAAGCAATGTTTTATGAAGAAGTCCGCTGTACCAAAGCCCGCAAAAAACAACGGAAATCGCACAGATTGCGACGGATATTCGGCGGACTAAGCGGCGCGCCTTGTCTTTTTGGGTAAGTGAGTCCTGGGCGAACTCATAAGTTTTAGGATTAATCACCGCCTTCGCTAACTGCACCCGCAACTCGTGCGTATCATAGTGGCGAAGATACTTTTTCACCTGCCTGAGCACAGCCTCAATCGACTGAAAACGTGCTTTTGCCTTTGGCCGAATCATTTTGTGAATCAAACGGCAAATATCTTTTGGAACTGTTTTGTCCAACTTTCTAGGGTCAATATATCTGCCTTTTTTAATTACCGCGAGCGTTTCAAGCGAAAGTGTTCCAGGATACGGTTTTGTTCCGGTTACCATTTCATAAAGCATAATTCCAAGCGCATAAATATCAGCTCTGTGATCTACGCGAGCGCTGTCTTCAAACTGCTCTGGCGGCATATAAGCAGGCGTTCCAAGCGCAATTCCTGTTTGCGTAAGATTTGAACCGCCATTAACCTCTTGTTCTGTTGAGTGATCGCTTGCAATTCCAAAATCCGCAAGTTTTATTTCTCCGCGTTTTGATAAAAGAATATTTCCGGGTTTTATATCGCGGTGAACTATTTCCTTTGAATGAGCGTATTTTAAGGCATAGCAGGCATCTTGCATTAAAAGCATAGCAATTGGACACGGAAGCGCAGTCTGTTTTTTGATGAGCGCGTCCAAAGCTGTTCCGTCCACAAGCTCTTCCACCATATAGCGAAAGCCGCCTTCTGTAAAATAATCAAACAGATGAACTATATACGGACTTTGCAAATCAAGCAAAAGCTGAGCTTCTTTTTTAAAACGGCCGGCATCTCCTGCATGCCCGCGCGCCGTCATTTTTTTTATTACAACATATCTTTTTAGCGAAGGATGAATTGCTTTATAAACAACTCCCATTCCGCCTTTTGCTATAATGCCCAAAACTTTATACTTTCCAATCATTGCAGGAAAAGCATCACTCATAAAAACTCCTTTACCGGCAAACCTTTTTACCGATTTGCAACCTCTATCAAATCCGTGTCCGGATTAAATTTTTTATCTGGCTTAACAAAAGCAACATTTTGTCTTCCAGGATTATGAATCTGAATAAAACAACCGTTTTGCAAAAGCCTGTAATTTCCCGCCACAGGCCTATGCCCGCCAAGATAAACATAATCTCCAATTTCGCCAGTAAAATCTTGTGTAGCGCAACAAAGATTTTCTATTATTCCTATTGCACTTCCCTCTTTTGCTTCTCCATTATCTGTCCAGGTAAGTCCGCCAACTACTCCTTCAATCAATTTTGCATCAACAATTTGATTTTTTGTATAAGGCTTAAACGGCTCTGCATGCGAAACCACACATTTTTTGCCAAAATACACAAGCGGAAGATTTTTTTCTACACAGTTTATCAAATATAAAATATCATCGCCATAATAATCTTGAACAAAAACCATTCCCATTTCGCCTTCATCTGCAAATTTACGAAATGCAAAATCTCCATTTCCTGTTGTATTTAAAATATTTTCATGATTTCCTTTGAGTATATGAACATATTCCGGAAACTTTGATTTTAAGTACAAAATTCCTTCTAAAAGGCAAAGCCCTTCCTGCATTTCCGCAGATAAAGCTGGCCCGGTAAATATATCATTTTTGAATTCAACGGCCGCAGCAGCCCAGCGCTCTCTTGTATTTCTTTCGGTATGCAAAATATCGCCAACACTCAAAAGCCGAATGCGCCCCGCTTCAAGTGCTTCAAAAATTGTGGCATCTTCAAAAATCGGATAATCTAAAATATTCATAAGAAAATATGGCCGCGCATGTAAATCTGGAATTACAATAAGCGGCAAATTATCATTATGAAAATCGAGAAGAGAGCCCGCGCTATTATCTGAAGCGCAAGGCCTGTATTCTGTTTTTTCTGATTCAAGAATTTCAGAAGCTTCATTTAGCAGCGGAAAAAATGAATCATAAAAAGGCAGAACGCTTGAGGTTAGTATTTTTTTTACGGTTTGATAAACTGATTCCAAAACTGACCTGTTATTCTCCTAAATCTACGAAACAACAAGGCTCATATTTCCAATTGAAATTTTATCGCCTGGATTTAGTTTTACATATTTATCATTTGGAATTCGAACGCCATTTATAAAAGTTCCGTTCGTGCTTCCAACATCTTTTATAAAATATGCTTCTTTGATTTTTTGAATCATTGCATGATGTCGGCTCGCAAGTTTATTGTCCACAACTACGTCGTTATCGCTGCCGCGCCCAATTGAAATTTTTGCAACCAGTTCTACTTTTTTTTGATTAAACATCAAATATGATGCAGGCTTTCCTTCGCCAATAGAACCTAGATGTCGTCCAACCGGACTGTTATTAACAATTGTTGTATCACTCATATTTAAATTATATGACCTCACTCATTTATTCGCAAATTATTTTTTAGAAGTGAAAGCGGCTTGAAAATTGGTATATCATCTGCAATCACATCTTTAAACATCAAAAGTATTGTTTTCAGCTCTGATTTTTTTTCTTTATCAAGCTGACCATAAGCAGCAATCATTTTTGCTGTTGCTTGTATTGCATTTTTTTCTATATCGCTGTTGGTTTTTGCTCCAGACGCTTCTAAAATGCAAAACATTGTTTCTACAAAATGTTTTTTCTGTTCTGTGTTTAACCGGTCTACCCAGCCATTAAAGGCTTTATAAAAGAATCGGCTTTCATCTGTAAATTCTGCAACATTTATAAAATCTTTTCCAAGTATTTCCCAAGTCATTGCATCGTGCTGCCAAAAAGCAAATGCGTTGCTCATAACTATTTCATATTCTTTTGGTTGATGAAAAATCATACCAACTACTGAAAATTGTGGATAGAAAGAAAAAAGTTTATTTTCTATTGCTTTAAATCCTTCGCCTTCAAAAAAATCTTTTGAAAAACCAGGCCCGTCAAAATTATAAACTGAATGAATTCTTTTTTGAAGTTTTTTACCACAAAGTGCCGCTGTATTTACTGAAAGATTTCCACCTTTTGAATGCCCTACAATTATAAATTTTCCTCTAAAACCAGAAGCGGCTTTTTGCAAATATTCAAGTGCATCTTTTTGTGCCGGAATCTGATTTTGCCAGGCGATATTAAAATCTTCTTTCCAGCCAATTATTGTATCATCAGTTCCTCTAAACGCAATTACGGCAGTTTTATTTATGATGTAAGTAACGGCTGCAAACTGCTCAATTTTTTGTTCATCATAAATATTAACAAAACCGCAAAGTTCTATATTTCTATAGCGCTTTGATTCTGCGCAGCGAAACATAAGTTCGGCGGTGCGCTTGTTTATTAGATAACCAATGTTTATGCGCTCTTCATAATCAGGAGAGTTTGTAAAATCTTTTGCAACCTGCGCAAATGTTTTTCGCTTCTTAAAAGAGGAAGGAACTATTCTATCAAAAAATGAATACGTTATATGTGCCAAAAGAAGCGCATCGACTTTATTAAACGGATCTTGTTCAAAACTTAAATCTCCGCGCCAGCTAAAGTAATCAAAAAAATCGGCCATTTACTCTCCAAAAAATCATAAATCTTCTATATATAAAATAACGGTGCCGTAAGAAAATTACAAGATGATTAAAAAATTCCGCGTTGCAATACGCTATTTATGTGTTTTTAAAATATTGAAATGTGTAAATCATACTTATATAATCTATCAAAGGCGTAAACGCAATTGATTGGTTAGCGCATTTTTCGTTCGCAAAAAGTGCTAAATCAAAAAGAATATTTTCAAAAAAGGAGTCTTAAAAAATGAATTTAATTTATGGAATCAAGGATAAACCAAGATTCGCAAAAGTCGTTTTATTCGCACTTCAGCAGCTTTTGGCAATTATGGCTGCAACAATCGCCGTTCCTGCAATTATCGGGCACGGACTTTCTGCTTCGGCCGCTCTTTTTGGAGCCGGAGTTGGAACAATTATTTACCTTTTGTTTACAAAAAGCTCAAGCCCGGTTTTCTTAGGAAGTTCTTTTGCATTTATCGGTTCTATGTTCAGCGCATTTGCAGGTGCTGCAACTTTGGGCTTAAGCGAGCAGGCTGGCTATTGGGGACTTATTATTGGTGCTTTAATGGCAGGCCTTGTTTATGTGATTATTGCTTTAATTGTAAAATGCTTTGGAGTTGAATGGATTAATAAACTTATGCCGCCAGTAATTATTGGACCAACGGTTGCAATTATTGGTTTAAGCCTTTCGGGAAATGCAATCGGCGACCTTATGAAATCAAGTGTAGAAGGCGGAAGCTCTTATGTTGCTTTGATTTGCGGACTTTTTACGCTTGCTGTTACTATGCTTTGTTCAACTTATGGAAAAAGAGCCGGCCGCTTAATTCCTTTTATTTTAGGAATTTTTGCCGGTTATGTTCTTGCTAGTATTTTTGCTTTGATTGGAAAACTCAGCGGAAACGCAAGTCTAATCGTAATTAATTACGGAGCTCTTAAAACTCTCGATTTCACACGTTTTTCGGGATATTTTTCGCTTCCAAAATTTACTTTTATGCTTGGCGGAACTGAAGGACTTAAGGCAATTTCTGGCAAATATATTTTGACTCTTTTTACAGCTTATGTGCCGGTTGCTTTTGTTGTTTTTGCTGAACACCTTGCCGATCACAAAAATCTTTCTTCGATTGTTGGAAAAGATTTGCTTAAAGAGCCAGGACTTACACGCACACTTCTTGGAGACGGCGTTGGAACTATGGTAAGCACAGTTTTTGGCGGCTGCCCGAATACAACTTATGGAGAATCAATTGGTTGTGTTGCAATTACAAGAAACGCTTCTACAATTTCAATTTGGGGCTGCGCAATAATCTGCATTATTTTTTCTTTGATTTCACCGCTGGTTGCTTTGCTTGAAACAATCCCGAACTGCGTAATGGGCGGCGTTTGCGTTGCACTTTACGGCTTTATTGCTGTTTCAGGATTTAAAATGTTCCAGACTGTAGATTTAAACAAAAACAAAAATCTTTTTGTTGCTTCTGTGATTTTTATTACTGGTGTTGGCGGAATGGTTGTAAGTTTTGGGGCTGTTGAAATCAGAACTGTTGCCTGCGCTTTGATTTTAGGAATTCTTACAAATCTTATGCTTTCTAAAGAAGAATAAAACAACAGAACTATTAAAAAACGAACTGCAAAAGCGGCGCGTTTTTGCGTTTTAGATTTAGATTCTAAAAAAACGTCGCAGAGACGAGACTATGAAAGCCGACTCTACAATTGATTATAGAGCCGGCTTTTATTTTACTTAAGCAATTCTGCAACTTCCGGGCGTTTCCAGCGCACAGCAATTGTATAAGCTGTATCGCCTGAAACATTTTTTACTGATTTATCCATTCCAAAAGAAAGCAAAGTTTTTACCATTTCTTTACTTCCGGTTTTTGCCGCATAATGCAAAATTGTGTTTCCCTGAACATCAGTTTTCTTTCCTGCATATTTTACGATATTCGAAATCATAGATTTATTTGCTTTTTCAAGAGCAATTGAAATTCCGTTTTTGCCTTTTTTATCAATCTGCTGGAATGGATTTGCGCCATTTTCCAAAAGCACAAGCGCAGTTTTTACATCGTTTGCTTCTATTGCATAATTCAAAGCTGTGTATCCGTCTGCATTTCTTGTATCAACAGGATATCCTTCTTTAATCAAAGTCTGCAAAAGTAAATCAGAAGCGTTTGCTTTTACAACTATGTGAACCGGAGTATTTCCGTCGCTGTCTGTGATTGTATAAGAGTTTCCAAGCACCTCGTTGATTACGTTAAAATCCTTTTTGAGAACAATAGAAAAAGGCGTGTTGCCCTGCTTATCTCTTGCAAGTGGATTTCCACCAGCCTTTCTTATGAGCCGGATAATCTCAACATCACCCATATAAGCCGCTTCGTGATATGCATTGCGACCATTTACTTCCTGCACATTCGGATTTGCGCCATATTTCAAAAGAAGCTGAACACTATCTTTACTGCAACCGCGAATTGCGTCCATTAAAATTGTAACACCGTTTGAATCACTAATATTTGGATCAGCTCCATTTGCTAAAAGTGTTTTTGCAATATCAAATTTTCCGGCAACAACAGCTTCTGCAAGCGGTGATTTTCCGGCTGTATTTTGCGCATTTACATTAATTCCAAGCGATAAAAGTTTTTTTATAGATTCTGGTGAATCCCAGCGCACAGCAGTATGCAGAACTGTACTTCCAAGATTATCGCGAACTTTTATATCAGCTCCTGAATCAACAACGGTTTGAATTATTTCTGGATTATTTGTTTTTACAGCATTAAAAAGAGGAGTTTCGCCATTTGCATTTTTTGCATTTATATCAGCGCCTTTTGTAACAAGGCTAACTATTGCATCTTTATATTGCCATTCAGCAGCATAATGCAAAACTGTGTTTCCCGTTCCGTCTTTTGATTTTATTGTCTTTGATGTAATAAGCCAGTCTTGAACTGAACCGCCATATTTTAAAGCCAGGCGCAACGGTGAATTATTATTTGTATTTGCAGAAAAAATATCAGCATTTTTTGCAAGCAAAAGCTCGCCTACTTTCTGTCTGTTTTTTAAGATTGCAAGAAAAAGCGCAGAATTTCCGTCTTTATTTCTTGTATTAACATCTTTCATAAGGCTAATCAGATACTGAATTTTTGAAAGCGGCGCGTCTGTCAAAAGCGCAAGATGAAGCGGCGTATTTCCGTCAGAATCTGTTTGTTCCGCGTTTTTTTCATTTACAACAGCTTCGAGCATTTCTGAATCTGAAGCAAGCGCAATCGAAAGCGGAGATTTTTTATTTGTATCTTGTGTATGAATATCAGCGCCGGAAGATGTTAAAAGTTTTACGGTTTCAATATCATTTTTTTGAACTGCAATCGAAAGCGGAGTTACGCCTTCTTTGTTGCGGGCATTTATATCAGCGCCACCTTTTATAAGAATTTCAAAAGTTTTTGCGCCAACATTCAGCATTGAAGCTGTATGCAAAACTGTATCGCCAAACATATCTTTTTGCGAAAGATCTGCACGATAACTTATAAGCAGTTTATAAATTTCAGCAGTTTTTGCCTTTGGAAGAATCAGCATTACTGGAGTTTTTCCAAGATTATCGCGGGCATTAATATTTGCGCCAGAATCAAGAAGAGCCTTTGCAATTTCAACGTTTCCATAACGCACAGCTTCGTGAAGCGGAGTTGCACCAGAACTGTCCTGAACTGAAGTATCAGCATTATTTTCCAAAAGATACCTTGCAATTGCATTATGGCCATACATTGCACTAAGGTGAAGCGGAGTCTGGCCGTCTTCAAAACGGGAATTTACGTTTCTTGCAAGCATTGCATCTTGAAAATATGCAAAATTTGTTACAACTTCGTCGGCACCGCCCATTATAAGCTCGGCAGCAATTTCAACATAATCTTCATCATCAAGATTTTCAAAAGCAACATCGAGAGGAGTTTTTTGATTATCATCTTTTACAGAAATTGGAATGCCTTTTATAATACATTGCCTGATTCCCTTAATATTCTTTGTGCGAACAAAATAGTGAACAATGGATTGTCCGTCAATATCGCGGAGTTCGCCAGCCTTAGTTGTGATAAACATATCGTAATATTCATCGCCTTTAGAAAGCCCAAGATCTAAAGCAGTAATTCCCTCGCGGTCTCGAGAAAAAAGTGTACTGCTAATAGCCGAAAGTGCTTTTGCAGCATTTATTGAATTATTTTTGATTGCAACATGAAGCGGAGTATCGCCATTTTGATTTTTAAGTTCGGGATCTGCGCCTTTAAAAATAAAATAAGTAACAAGTTCTGCATCATCAATTTTTGCAGCAATGTGAAGAACTGTATTTCCGTCGCTGTCAACTGCGTTAATATCAGTTGGCATAACAAATTCCTGTTTTGCTTCTGCAATACGATTTTGCAAAATAAGTTGTTGAGGTGTTAATTTGGAAGCTGGAGCTGAAAGACAGCCGGAAAAAAGTGCAAATGTAGCAATAGCAAAAGGCGTGGAAAATCTAGCAAACGCACGATTTTTTAAACTGATTTTTTTTCTATCCATAGTTCCCCTCTGAGTATACAAATCTATTCTCTTTATCGGGGAAAATGGAAGTTGATTTTACTGATTTTTTAGTAATTCCAGCATTTTTCTAAAGGCGCTGTCTTCCTTATTTAGTTCACGAGAACCGCGTGTAATCTTACAAAGCGACATACTAAACTTATTTGCGATTTCCCGCTGAGTAGTTCCCGCATCAATTTCTTTTACTAAAAGCCAGCGGTTTGCAATATCTTTAAGTTCCGGCTTTGTAAAAAGGCAATTAAAAAAATCAAAAACAAAAGCTTCGTCTCCAGATTTTAAAATCAAGTGACAAAGCTCTTTTATAGTGGCAGAAATTTCTTCTTCAGAAATTCCTTTAATAGGCTTGTTATCATTCATAGAAACAAGTATAACAGATTTTTTTATTTTTGACAAATTTACTTTGTGCTGTCTGCGCTTGTTGTTGGCTTACTTCTGGTATCAAAATATCCGCCGTCTTCGAGATAGCGGCGGCGAGTTATAATCAAATCAATTAATTCCTGATACATTGGAAAATCGACTTGAATTGCCATTGGAAGTATAAAATATTCTGTTTCGTCGCAATAACGTTCAATAAACTTTGGATCTGTTACAAAGCCCAGCGAAATCATATTAGAAACACGGTCTGCGCACTTTAAGATTTTTGCTTTTTGACTTCCTTCGTTCAAAATGCGAAGCAAAAACTGCTTTTTATCTTCATCTTCTTTGCGGGTAACTTCTTTTACAAGTTCTAAAACTTCTTCTCCGTCTTCATCGGCATTTGAAATTAGCTGCGGAATAAAGCCCGGAATATCTTCTATTGTATCGTGAATTATCGAAGCTTTAAGCAAAATCGGATCAATATATCCATAATCAAGAAGAATCGCAAAAGTATCCATTTGATGACGGAACATATTTCCACCAGCGTGGCGGGCTTTTCCAATTAAAGCGGTTGCAAGCTGAATATAAGGTGCAAAGTGAATGCTGCTAAGCTGAAGCATCTGCTGCTCATTCATATTTTGAGGCTTATCTGTTTTCATTTCATAATGCAGTTTTGTCATATGCACCTCCTTTTAGCTCCCTTAGAATTGGTGATTAAACTTGTCCAAACCAGCTGCTTTATATTTATCGGTGATTTGCACAGTCACAACCACCATTTTTTTGAATTAATTAAACTTTACAAAATCTTCAAACTGATTTCCAAAAACATCTTTTCCTTCACCGTAAAAGAAATTTTTAGGACGAATAAGAGCAAGATGATATTTTACAGTTTCCGGAGTATCGCCAATTTCTGCAACCGAATAATAAAAATCGCCATTGTAATATTTTATCAGTTGTTTTGCATTATATGTGCCAATAGGATTTCCATTTTCATAGCGCACACATTCTGTAAAATTAAAACTGATTTTCTTTGAATTGATTTTGTAAGTTCCCTTCCAAACAATGATATTTGTAGAATCTGCATAAGAAACCCGAAGCATTACTTTATGGTCAGGCGACAAAATCAAATGATGATAATAAAGCTGCATATTAGAATCATAATTTTGCATCACCCATTCACTATCGTAAAACGGACTTTTTTTGAGTGAAAAACAGCTTGTAAGAATCAGACAAATTGCGAGGACTATTTGTATTGCCGCTAGTTTTTTGATTTTCATAGTTCTCCTTTGCTTGTAAATAATGAACTTGGGAATAGAAAATAAACTTTATGTTTCCTATTCCCGTTAAAGTTCACTTAAAAACTATTGCAACTCTTTTAGATAACTCTGAAGAGTTGAAATTTTACGCTGGCTTTCTGCAAGGCGAGCCTTTTCTTCTTCTACAAGATTTGCTGGCGCGTGCTTTGCAAAGTTTCCGTTAAGTTTATTTTCGCTCATGCGAGCATAGCCGGTTTCTTTTTCAATTGTTTTTTGGAAGCGGGCAATAAGCTGTTCCTTATTGATGTTTTCATCAACAAGAATAAATGCTTCAAAATCTTTTCCAACTGTTCCAATTGAACTGGCCGGTTTTGCTTCAACAAAATCAACATTTTTTACACCAGCCAAAAGCTGAATCATTTCAACTTTTTCGCGGGCAACTTCTGCGGCACTTCCCTTTTCTACAAGAATAGCAATATTGATTTTTTCAGCAGGATCAATTCCGCACTCTACGCGAAGCGCACGAACTTTACCAATAAGCTCTTTTAGTGTATCAAAGCGGGCTGTAATCTGTGCATTGTCGCGGTCTGCAGAAGGAACTGGGAACGGAGCGTTGATAAGCATTCCAACATATTCGCTGTTGCTTGCAATTTTCTGTGCACCGGCAGCCTTGCGGTTTGCTGCAATTTCTGAAAGCGGAAGTTTTCCGTAAATTTCTTCTGTAACGAATGGAAGATATGGGTGCAAAAGACGAAGGTTTTCTTCGAGGATATTCATAAGAACTGAAGCCTGGCGGTCTTTTTCCTTATCATCACCATTCTTAAAGTTGATTTTTGTAGCTTCAACGTACCAGTCGCAGAACTCGTTCCAGAAGTATTCCATAAGAGCACTTGCAGCATCGTTGTAGCGGTATGTATCCAAAGCTTCGCGTGCAGATTTAGCAGCAAAGTTCAAGCGGCTGTAAATCCATTTATCAAGCTCTGTAAGGTCTGCATCTGTAACAGGAACAAGATTGCGGCCTTCAAGATTACCAAGAAGGTAGCGGCTTGCGTTCCATACTTTATTACAGAAACGTGAACCAAGTTTGAAAGAATCTTTATCAATAAGAATATCCTGTCCCTGAGCACACATAAAGCCGAGTGTGAACTTAAGGGCGTCGGCACCGTACATATCAATAATCTCAAGAGGGTCCATACCGTTTCCAAGAGATTTAGACATTTTGCGGCCCTGCTTATCGCGAACCAAACCGTGAATATAAATATCATGGAATGGAGCCTTTCCTGTAAATTCAAGACCAGCCATAATCATACGGCTAACCCAGAAGAAGATGATGTCGTAAGCAGTTACAAGAGCTGTTGTAGGATAGAATTTTTCCAAATCAACAGTTTTTTCCGGCCAGCCAAGAGTAGAGAACGGCCAGAGCCAAGAAGAGAACCATGTATCAAGAACATCTGGATCCTGTTTAAGGTCTTCTGCACCACAACCGCATTTTGGACACTTTGTTGGGTCTTCGCGGCTTACAATAACTTCTCCACACTTCTGGCAGTACCATACAGGAATTCTGTGTCC
Organism: Treponema sp.; assembly: GCA_017962415.1. Classification (GTDB taxonomy): domain Bacteria; phylum Spirochaetota; class Spirochaetia; order Treponematales; family Treponemataceae; genus Treponema_D. Next base: position 27,778 of record JAGCVK010000053.1, read on the forward strand.
CCACCAGATCTGACGGCTTACACACCAGTCGCGGATATTTACAAGCCACTGCTCGTATGTATTTTCCCATTTCTGTGGGAAGAACTGAATTTCACCTTTTTTCCATGCAGCAAGAGCCTTGTCTGCAAGTGGCTTCATTTTTACAAACCACTGGTCGCTCAAATATGGCTCTACTACAGTTTTACAGCGGTAACAGTGACCAACTGAGTGAACCATTTTTTCTTCACCCTTAAAGAGACCAGCTTCTGTTAAATCTTCAATTACAAGTTTACGAGCCTCTTCTGGTTTAAGTCCACGGTATTTTTCCGGAACATTTTCGTTCAAGCGTCCGTCTGGAGTAAGAAGATTGATTACTTCAAGATTGTGGCGTTTACCAACTTCCCAGTCGTTAGGGTCATGAGCCGGAGTGATTTTTACCATACCGGTTCCGAATTCCTTATCAACATAATCATCAGCAATAATAGGGATTTCTTTTCCTGTTAAAGGAAGTTTAAGCTTCTTTCCAACGATAGCTGTATAGCGTTCATCAGTTGGATTTACGGCAACGGCAGTATCACCAAAGAAAGTTTCTGGACGAGTTGTAGCAACTTCAATCTTTCCACTTCCATCAGCATATTCATAATAAAGGTGATACATTGCACCCTGAGTATCTTCGTGGTCAACTTCATCATCAGCAAGGGCTGTACCACAACGTGGACACCAGTTTACAAGGCGTTTACCACGGTACATAAGTCCGCGCTCATAAAGAGTTACGAATACATCGCGAACAGCTTTGCTCAAACCTTCGTCCATTGTAAAGCGCTCGCGCTCCCAGTCAGTTGAGTTACCAAGTTTTCTCTGCTGTTTTACGATTGTATTATGATGATCTTCTTTTACAGTCCAGGTGCGTTCAATAAACTTTTCACGGCCAAGATCGTTACGAGATTTTCCTTCTTTTTTAAGCTGACGTTCAACAACGTTCTGTGTAGCAATTCCGGCGTGGTCTGTACCAGTTACCCAGAGAGTATTATCACCCTTCATACGGTGATAACGTACTACGATGTCCTGAAGAGTATTATTGAGACCATGTCCCATATGAAGAACACCAGTTACATTTGGAGGAGGAATGACGACTGAATATGTATTTGTTTTTTCATTACAAGCTGCACACTGGCAATGTACAGGATTCTTTTCATCAGATACAGGCTTAAAATAACCTTTAGATTCCCATTCATTGTAGATTCTGTCTTCAAAGCTTTTTGGTTCGTAAGCTTTTTCCAATTCAATTGCTTTCATCTTCCATCCTCTGACTGCTTAAAGCATTTTGTTTTAAAATATTGGCAAAATTATAGTGTATTTAAAAATCTTTGTCATTAGCGGGAAAACAAACAACAGAGCAAACGCATTATAAGAAGGTTTACTTTTAAAATCAAAAAGTTGCGTTGAAAATAAAGATTATCATAATTTGATTTACATCAACTTCGATGACATCAAATCTGCGGCTGCTGGGCAGCGGTATTTTAACGCACTTGCGCTCGCACCCAGCAATGCAGATTGGATATCACCTTCGTTCTCGTAAATCAAATTATAAAATATGCGCTTGTAACGCAGTTTTTGTATTGAAAAAGTGAATCAAAATGATTTTTTGGCTTAGTTTTTGAATTTTATAGAAGTATCATAATCTTGAGTTGTCCATTTTGGATCAATGTGCATATCCAAATCAGAATTCAAAGAAACGCCTTTTGTAAACTTATAAGAGCGCTCAGTTTCTTTGCAGTCAAAACTGATTGAAACACCTTTTGTGTCAGCTTTTACTTTGAAGTTCTGAATATTATCTTCTGTAAAAGTAAAGATTTCTTCGCCGTTGCTTGATTTCTTAAGAATAATTTTTCCGTCAGCAGCAAAGGTCCAGTCTGCGTCCCAGTTTTTGTCTTGCCAGGTTCCTTTAATTCCACCAAGATCAAGAGCAAAAAGTCCTGCTGCCATAACAGCAGCCGCAGTAAAAGCCAATAATTTTTTCATAAAATCAACTCCTTTTATATAGAACAGTTTATGATAATTATAACACTGATTTTCTATTCGTCCAGCGTGATTTTATTTCCGGTATAAAGAAAGTAATAACGACCTTTTGCTGCAATAAGCTGATCATGAGTGCCGCGCTCAATAATATTGCCGTGCTCCAAAACAATAATTTCGTCCGCGTTTCGTACAGTAGAAAGCCTGTGCGCAATCACAAAAGTCGTTCGCCCGCTCATAAGCGAATCCATACCTTTCTCAATTAATTTTTCCGTTCGCGTATCAATAGACGAGGTCGCTTCATCTAAAACCAAAACCGGCGGATCTGCTACCGCCGCGCGCGCAATCGCAAGTAACTGGCGCTGCCCCTGACTCAAACTTGCGCCATCGCCAGAAATTACAGTATCATAACCATTTTCCAAGTGGCGAATAAAATGGTCGGAATTTGCAAGTTTTGCTGCTTCATAAACCTGAGCATCGCTTGCTTCAAGATTACCGTAACGAATATTATCTTTAATAGTTCCCGTAAAAAGATGCGTTGTCTGCTGAACCATTCCAAGCGATTTTCTAAGACTTGCTTTAGAAATCTCGTTTAACGGAATACCGTCGTAAGTAATTTTACCGTTTCCCTCTGCAACATCATAAAAACGCGAAAGAAGATTTATTGTCGTAGTTTTTCCACTTCCGGTTGAACCAACAAGCGCAATTTTTTGGCCAGGCTTTGCGTGAATACAAATATCATGCAAAACAGTTTTTTCGCTTTTATAACCAAAAGTTACATGATCAAAAACAACTTCACCTTCAAGTTTTTTGAGTGTATTGTCAGCAGGATTTTTCCAGGCCCATTCGCCGGTATTTGCAAAAGACTGAACAAGTTTTTCGTTTCCGTTTTTTTCTTTTGCTTCATAAGCATTTATAAGACTGAATTTTCCTTCATCAATTTCTTCAGGCTCATCAATTACAGCAAAAATACGTTCTGCACCAGCAAGCGCATTTAACACACTATTTGCCTGCATACTCATCATAGAAATTGGCTGACTGAACGAGCGGGTATACTGCAAAAACGCCGCAATTGTTCCAAGATTCATAACACCAGTAAACCAGTTGAATGGAATAACTCCGCCCTCGCCCAAAATCATAAAGGCCGCAGCTGTAATTGCAACAGCGGCATATTGTATATGGCTAAAGTTATTCATCATTGGGCCCATAAGTCCGCCGTAGGTCATAGCGTCCGTTCCGGCTTTGCGAAGATTTTCGATAAGCTCATTAAACTGTGCAATTGCTTTTTGTTCGTGATTAAAAACTTTGATAACCTTTTGGCCTTCAACCATTTCTTCTATAAAGCCGTTCAATTCACCAATGCATTTTTGATTTTCGCGAAAGGCCTTTGCAGAACGCTTTCCAACTGCTGTAATCAAAAATGTAATCAAAAACATTGTTACAACCATTAAAACTGTGAGCATAGGACTCAACGCAATCATCATAACAAATACAGAAATAACTGTTACAATAGAAGAAAACAGCTGCGGAACAGTTTGGCTCATCATTTCGCGAAGCGCATCTGTGTCGTTTGTAAAACGCGACATAAGCTCGCCGTGAGTGTGCGAATCATAATATTTGATTGGAAGTTTTTCCAGGCGGTTAAACAAATCGCAGCGAATATTAAACAAAAGATTTGTTGAAATATAAATCATAAGGCGCGAATTGCACCACGCAGCAATAACGCCAAGACAAAACAACGAAAGCACGCCCAAAAGCAAATGCAAAAATCCAGTCAAATCCAGATTTTGATGTCCGATTAAAGGAATTATATAATTATTTAGCGCCGGCTTTATAAGATAAGTTCCAATTACAGTTGCCCCGGAACTTAAAATTACGCACAAAAACACAACAAGCCAAAGTGCCTTAAATTTTCCCATATACTGAAGAATGCGTCCGATTGTTTTTTTTGTATTTTTAGGCTTAGCAAAGCCTTTTTGTCTCATTGGTGGCATTAGTCTTCACCCCCTGCAAGGTCTGCGTCTCCACTTCCCTGCTGCTGTGATTCATAAACTTCGCGATAAATCTTATTTGATTTTAAAAGTTCTTCATGATTTCCAATTCCGCTTACACTTCCTTCGTCCAAAACAATAATTTTGTCTGCGTCTTTTACAGAAGAAATGCGCTGAGCAATAATGATTTTTGTAGTTTGCGGAGCAAGCTCTTTAAGAGCTCCACGAATTCGCCCTTCAGTTGCTGTATCAACAGCTGATGTACTGTCATCGAGAATCAGAATTTTTGGATTTTTTAAAAGGGCTCGCGCAATACAAAGCCGCTGTTTTTGGCCGCCAGAAACATTTACGCCGCCCTGCCCAAGCATTGTGTCGTAACCTTCTGGAAACGAATTGATAAAACTGTCTGCGTCGGCTGCTTTGCAAGCTGCAAAAATCTGCTGGTCTGTTGCGTTTTCGTTTCCCCAGCGCAAATTGTCGCGAATTGTTCCGCTAAACAAAACATTTTTTTGAAGCACCATTGCAACGCTATCGCGCAAAACTGTAATATCATAATCGCGAACATCAACTCCGCCAATTTTTACCGAACCGTTCAAAACATCATAAAGTCGCGGCAAAAGAGCCACAAGTGAACTTTTTGAAGAACCTGTACTTCCAATAATTCCAACAACTTCGCCGCTTTTTATTTCAAGATTAATATTTTTTAGAATGCAATTATCGTCTCGCTTAGCGTAGCTAAAATCAACATTGTTAAAACTAACAGAACCGTCGCAAACCTGCATAACAGGATTTTTTGGATTTTTGATTTCAGGAACTTCGTCCAAAACTTCAACAATTCGCTGATTTGAAGCCTGAACCATTACAAGCGAAACAAAAACCATTCCAAGAAACATAATAGAAGAAAGCACTTGAGTTACATAAGTAAAAAAGCTGATCAGCTCGCCGCTAAGCATAAAACCGCCAATCACAAGTTTTCCGCCAAACCATACAACAGCAATCATAGAAAGATACATTACAAACTGCATAATCGGCATCATAAAAATAATGCATTTTTCGGCATTTACTTGCGCCGCACGAACTCCGTCGGCAGCTTTGCGAAATTTTTCTTCTTCATAAGTGCCGCGAACGTACGCTTTTACAATTCTAATTCCAATAAGATTTTCCTGAATTGCACCGTTTAAAACATCAATTTTTTTCATCATCTTTTTAAAACGAGGATGCGCAATTGTAGAAATTGTCAAAATCGAAATCACAATTACCGGAATCGAAATCAAAAAAAGCACAGCAAGTTTTGAATTGATTTTAAAAGCCATAATAGTTCCGGCAAGCAGCATAAAAGGAGTTCTAACGCACATATGAATCAGCATTCGGTAAACATTCTGCGCCATATTTACATCGGTTGTAAGTCTTGTTACAAGCGACGCTGTGCTAAAACGGTCTATATTTGCAAAAGAAAAAGTCTGTATTTTTCTAAAAAGTCTTTGGCGCAAAGTGCAGGCAAAACCTTGAGCTGCCACCGTTGAAAAGCGGGTTCCAAGCATACCAAAAGTAAGCGAAACTAAAGCAAGGCCAATCATAAGAGCGCCGTATTTTGCAACAAACGGCAAATCTTTTTGTGCAATGCCAACATCAATAATTTTGGCCATTATAAATGGAATTACAACTTCCATTAAAACTTCGCCAATCATAACAATTGGCGAAAGAATCGAATTAATTATATAACGCTTGCCAAGTCCTTTAACAAGTTTTCTGATAGTAGACATAATTTAAAAAGTAACAAAAATGATTTTTGATTTCAAGCATTAATTTTACATTTATTTAATCTTTACATTTTCAAAACCAAGCGAATACATAAACTGTGTGATAATCCGAATTGCGTAATCTTGAGCTTCTTCGAGAACACCTTCGGCAATCATATCTTCTGCAGCCTGATTTTTTGCCTTTTCGATTTCATCAAAAACTTCTTGAGTTGAAATTGGAACAAACAAGCTTCGTTTTTCATCAAAAATACTTTGGCTCACAATCTCATTTCCCAACATCTCAACCGCAGGCACGCTAAGCGTTATAGTTTTTCCGTCGAGCGAAACGCTGTACGAAACATCAGTTATATCTTCAATTCCAACGCGCACAAGTCCCGAATATTTTACAATCGCATAACTCTTTGCAAAGCCCGAAGTTTTTTTCATTGTGATAATATCGCTGTATCGATATTTTGCCGTAACAAGTTCCTGGCAAAGCGAAAGTTGTCTGTCAATTAAAGCAATTTGATTATTAGTTTTTACAGAGAAAAAATCCGCAAATTTTAAATAGCCAAAATAAGAAATTGCGCAAAGCACCAAACAAACTGTCAAAATACTTACAATTCTAAGAATAATTTTTGTGCCAAGCGAAGTGCCTTTTTTGGCTTTCTCTGAATGCCGCTTTTTTGAAGTGGAATTTTCAACTTTACTGCCCTTATTTTGTGATTCAATTTCAGATTTTTTTGATTCTTCAGTATCTTTCATAATTTTATTATAACTCAAATAGATTTTTTTTGTTGTTTTTTTTTTTATATATTAATATCTTTAAAATAATATTTTTAAAACTAAAATCAGGAGGCTTCAAAAGATGGCTGATGAAGTAAAAGCAAAAAAGGTACGCCGCAGCGTAGGGCCGGCACTGCTTTTCTGGTTGATTTTCCTTGTAGTTTGCGTAATTGCAGGATTTTCAAGTGTTTATGTTGTAGATGAAACAGAAAATGCGGTAATCACAAGGTTTGGAAAATACACGCAAACGGTAGGCTCCGGACTTCATTTTAAGCTTCCTTTTGGAATCGAAAAAAACTATAACGTTGATATTAAAACGCTTCGCGCTGAGCAGTTTGGTTTTAAAACTGTAAAAGCCGGCCGCAACAATGAATACAGAAATAACATTTCCGAAGAATCAGAAATGCTCACCGGCGACTTAAACATTGTAGATGTTGAATGGGTAATTCAGTACAAAGTTACAGATCCGCGCCAATGGCTTTTTAACGTTTATGAACGCGAACAGACAATCCGCGATATTTCGCGCTCGGTAATTAACACTTTAGTTGGCGACCGTGCAATTTTTGATGTTATTTCTTCAGACCGTTCAACAATCCAAAATCTTGCGCAAGAGCAGATGAACGAAAACTTTAAGACTTTAGGACTTGGAATCAACGTAACAACAGTTCAGTTCCAGAACGTAGTTCCGCCGGTAGAAGTTCAGGCCGCTTTTGAAGACGTAAACAAAGCAAGTCAGGATATGAAGCGCCTTATTAACGAAGGTAAAGAAGAGTACAACAAGGAAATTCCAAAGGCTCAAGGTGAAGCAGACCGCCAGATTCAAGTTGCAGAAGGTTATGCTGCTGAGCGTGTAAATATGGCAAAAGGTGATGTTGCCCGCTTTAATGCAGTTTACGAAGAATACAGACGCGCTCCAAAAGCAACAAAAGAGCGAATCTATCTCGAAACAATGAATGAAATTTTTGGCAGCGAAAAGAAGCCTGAACTTATTGACAGCGAACTGAAAAATGTTCTTCCAATCAAAAATCTTGAAAACTAAGGCGGAGGATTACGAATATGACTAAAGCTATGAAAAAACTTATAGGCTGGCTGATTGCAATTGCCGTTTTATTTATTCTTTTTGTAATGACAGGGCCATTCTACATTGTAAACGAAGGTCGCCAGGTTGTTATTACCCGCTTCAGTAAAATTGTTGATTCACACGAAGAAGCTGGCCTTTACATAAAAGTTCCGTTTCTCGACCAGGTAACTGAATATCCAAAACTGATTCTTTCGTTAGACGGAGATCCGCAGAGCATTACAACAAAAGAAAATCAGTATATTATTGTAGATACAACTTCGCGCTGGCGCATTTCTGATCCGGTTGCGTTTTATCAGAACTTTCAGACTTTGGATAATGCGTACAACAAACTTTCTGATATCGTTGATTCCTCTTGCAGAACAGTAATCACTCAAAACAGAATGAGCGAAATCGTGCGTTCTTCAAACATCATCAACGAAAGCAAAAAAAATGAATCAGAAAAAGATGAAGAAACTAAAGAAATAGACAAACTTGTAAATGCCGACACAGTAAATGAAATGGTTACAAAAGGCCGCAGCGAACTTTGCCGCCAGATGACTGTAAAAGCTCAAGAAGAAGTAAAAGGCTGGGGAATTGAACTTTTGGATATTGTTCCACGTCAGGTAAAATATTCAAATGAACTAAATGAATCAGTTTACAATTCAATGATAAAAGACAGAAATCAGGTTGCGCAGGCTTATCGCTCACTTGGAGAAGGTAAGAAAGCTGAATGGCTTGGTCGCCTTGAAAATGACAAGCGAACAATTGCTTCTGAAGCATACCGCAAATCAGAAGAAATAAAAGGTGCTGCCGACGCACAGGCTGCCGCAATTTACGCTTCTGCTTACAATAAAGACCTTGAATTCTACACATTCTGGAAGAGTATGGAATCTTATAAACAAAATCTAAAAGATTATCCTGCTACTTACAGTACAAAGATGGATTATTTCAAATATCTTTATGGAGCTGACGGCAAAAGCCGATAATCCACGAACGCACAAAGGCAAGCTAAGCTTGCCTAATCACAGGAAATAATTATGAAATTACTAACAATAGAAAACAACGAACTTAGATTATGTACAAATCTTGATGAATATGCATTTGGAAAAACAAATTATAATTCATTACTTGATGAACAAGGCATAATTTTTGACGGAAAAAACTTTTTTCAATGGGCTTTTGATGAAATAAAATCATTTGCAGCAGAAAAAAACGGAAAATCCGAAAATCTTGTTTTCTATTGTGGAAAAAATCCGCTTTCGCAAAATGCACGCACACTTAACGAGCTTTTAAGCGAAGGCGGAAAATCAGCTTTTGCGGCCGCTTTTGCAGTTTGCCGCGCCCTAACCTTTGCCGCCAAACAAAACTATTCACTTCCCCTGGTCGGCGCGGGCGGAATCCTCGTGGAACTGAACGATGCCGAAAAACCGGAAACTGCAAAAATTCTTTTTGCACCGCAGAAACTTTTTAGCAATTCAGCAAGTTCGCTTTGCAACAAAGACAAGCTGACTCTTGAAACAGGCTGGCTAAACGAAACGCTAAGCGAACTTCCGGCCATTTGTTTTGAGCGAGCAGTTATTGTTTACAAACTGCTTTCGGGCCATTTGCCTTTTGAAAACGAAAATCAAACAGAACGAAATGCTGACATTTTAGACAAAAAATTTTTGCCGCTTGAACTTTGTGTAAATCAAATTGACAAAACTCTTGCTTGCGAAGTAAATAATGCACTAAAACTCAATTCAAGCGCGGTAAATCTTCCGGGCAAAAAACAAAAAGGAAAATCAAGCGAAGATTTAAAACCAAATGCAGAATTTCCGCTCGAAAAACTCCAGGCCGCTTTTGAACTTGCTTCAAAAAATCAAACTTCAAACAAAGATTTTGAAGAAAAAGCTGCAACTTACATCAAAAATCTTGATTCAAAAATCAATGCAAAGCGAAAACTTCGCAGAAATTCTACAACAATTTCTATAATTTGCGCAATTATAATCACAATTGCCGCAGTTACCGCAAACACAATCAAAAGCCGCCAAACTGATTATACTTCAATCGGACTTACTTCAACGCAAACAATTCAGGCTTATATGAACGCTGCAAATCAAAAAGATACAATGATTCTTTCTGACTTTGGAAGCGGAAAATCGGTTGGACTTTTTAGCGATATGGTAAGCCGAATGTATATTATGAACAAACAACGGCTTGCGTACAGCAGCGCAGACAACGGTTTTGCAAATCCTGCAAGCTGGCTTTTATTTATTACAGACGAAAAAAAATATGAACGTTCCGGCGTTTTTGGAATCACAAATCTAAAAATAGACGAAAAACCAGAATCTTTTGAAGTTGAACTCAAAAAACGAAACGAAAATCCTTTGCCACTTACAAGCGAAAACGGAAAAACTCTTGAAAATGGCCAGAATATCACACACGCAATTGAATATTTTATAATTTATCCCGACGGAGAAGTTGCAGACTACATTGTTGAAAAAGCAAACGGAACAATCAGCCTGACTTATAAGAAAAACCGCTGGATTATAACTGATTTAAATGTTCAAAATACGCAAATTAATGTTGATTGCGCAAAATTTAAATCTGATTATTTTGAAGCTTTGAATAAAACAGAAGGAAACGCAATTGCCGCCGCAGAACTCCTTCGAGAAACATATTTTTGGCTGCCAGACAACGAAACACTTCAAAAGGAAAAAGAGCAAATTGATTATCAGCTTGCAAATCCTTATGAAGCATTGGGATTCTAAAGATATTTTTTTATTTTGACACTTTTATCACATTTTGTCATATTGACACTTGCATAACGTTTTACTATTATTAAAACATCAATAACGCGAGGTTATTTTATGGAATACAATGTTGAAAAACAGCATGCAAAGGGCAAACTTCATGCCATTGAGCGCATTAATGCTCTTTGCGACAAAGATTCTTTCGTAGAAACATATCAGGGTGTAAAACACAACTGCACCAGCTTTGGAATGGACAAAAAAGACATTCCTTATGACGGTGTAATCACAGGATTTGGTAAAATAAACGGACGTAAAGTTGCAGTTTACGCACAGGACTTTACAGTTCAGGGTGGTTCACTTGGTCATATGCACGGCCGCAAAATTGCAGACCTTACAAAAATGGCAATTGATGCACGCTGCCCTGTAATTGGAATTAACGATTCGGGCGGAGCTCGTATTCAGGAAGGCGTTGAAGCGCTCGGCGGTTACGGTAATGTATTCAATCAGAACGTTCGCGCTTCTGGTGCTATTCCTCAGATTTCTATTATCGCAGGACCTTGTGCCGGTGGTGCTGTTTACTCACCTGGAATTACAGACTTTATCTTTACAGTTGATAAAGTTACTCAGATGTTCATTACAGGACCAAAAGTTGTAAAATCTGTAATGTTTATGGATATTTCTGCAGAAGATTTGGGTGGTGCAAATATTCACGCACAGAAGTCTGGTGTTTCACACTTCCGCTGTGAATCCGAAAATGACTGCTATAAAACAGTTCGCCAGCTTTTGGACTACATTCCACACTACTATGGCGATAAAATCACACCAAACGAAAAATTCAAGTTTGATGAAAAGAAAGCCGCAAAGAAAATCAAGGAAATTATGCCGGAAAATCCACGCCAGGGTTACGACGTTCGCGAAGTAATCAACTGCGTAATCGACGAAGATTCATTCCTTGAAATTATGAAGGAATTTGCTATTAACTGCGTAGTTGGTTTTGGTAAAATCGAAGGCCGCACAGTTGGTATTGTTGCTAACAACCCTAAGGGAGTTGGTGGCGTTTTGGATTGCGATGCTTCTGATAAGATTGCCCGCTTTATCCGCTACTGCGACAGTTTTGATATTCCACTTTTGACTTTCGTTGATGTTCCAGGCTTTATACCAGGACCTCAGGAAGAACAGAAAGGTATTATCCGCCACGGTGCAAAGGTAATTTACGCTTACAGCGAAGCTACTGTACCAAAGTTGACTGTAATTTTGCGCAAGGCTTACGGTGGAGCGTATATTGCAATGTGTTCAAAACACCTTGGAGCAGACTTTGTTTACGCCTGGCCAAAATCAGAAATTGCTGTAATGGGTGCTGAAGGTGCTATTGAAATTCTTTTTGCAAAGGAATTGAAAGATCCTAATAAAGCAGCTGAAGTTCAGGCAGCAACAGAAAAATATAAGAATGAAATTATGACTCCTTATATTGCTGCTGAACGCGGTTATATTACTGAAATCATTCAGCCGGAAGATACTCGAAAGCGCATTGTTGCAAGCTTCGACTTCCTTGAAACAAAGATTTTCACAAATAAACCGTTGAAAAAGCACGGAAATATTCCACTTTAATCAATGTATGGGGCTCAGAAATGAGCCCTTTATTATTTAACTGTAAATTTTAGGGATTTCAAAAATGCGGGTCCCAGCGACGGCAAAAAAATAAGTTATCCCCCCACCTTTCACTTGGCGCTGGAGCTTCGCCAGCGCCTGCGTTGGCGGGGTCCCCCCTTATTCTTTTTGCCTGCGTCCCACATTTTTGAAATCCCTAAAATTATAATAAATATAGAGATCTTATAAGTTTCTGAGCCACATACCCTTCTTCCACATATTTACTTTTCTAGATTTCTGAAAATATGATGATTAGGCACGGAGCAGAAAAAGCCCGAAGACTGCATTGAGCCGATACTACCAGTACGTGCCTCGCACTAAATACAGAGCGAAGCACCGAGGCTCACCCGCAGTCTTTGGGCTTTTTCGGCGGGAGTGACTAATCATCAAATTTACAACAAATAAACGCAGCCTGGACGGTGAACTTGTCGGGCTGGCCAGCAACGGTGGTTTCGCGGCGGTTTGAGCCGTAGATGAAAGTGTTGTCTTTTTGAGTGCAGCAGGTGCACGCAGGGTGAATCCAAATATTTTCATCGGGTACACCGGCCTTTTTTAAGGCCGCAAGATTTGCTTTTTCAAGAGATAAGCGATAGAGCGCGCCGCTTCCGGTATTCCACGAAACTTCAACGCCACTTTCAAGTGGTTTTATGCACTCTGGAGTAAAATTTTTGCTAAAGTAGTCGGCGCGCTCCTGGCTTACAATGTAACAGCACTCGCGAATGTGAGGGCCAAGAATCACCAGAAAGTTTTCAGCGCGGGCGCCGTATTCTTTTTGAGCAAGCTTAATAGCATCAACAGCAATACCAGTTCCTTTCCACCCCGAATGTACAATTCCAAAAACGCCCGTTTCGCTATCATACAAATAAACAGGCATACAATCCGCAACAGTTACGCTTGGCACAAGCAGTTCATTTTTAGTAATAATACCGTCACCAATTTTACCTTTTGTGTCGCCCGCCTCTTTTACATTATAAACAATATGAGTATGATCCAGCTGAAGCGGAACAATAGTTCCAAGCGGATTCAAAACTAAGTCGCGTCTTTCATTTTTTTCATTCCAGCGAAAGCGCATTGAACCGGCAGCCTTTAGTGTTAAACCACAAACCGGAGAATCATCTACAATTTTGCCGTTGCGCCGAAATTTATAGAATTCAAATTTTTTGTTATCGGTCGGTTGCAGCATCAATCGGCTCCAGTTCTTCTATGTAGAAAATTGATTTTTTTAAAATCACGCTTGCTTCATTGACTTTATCGCGCCAAACTCTATTTTGATGACCTTTTATTGAATTGAGATTCTGAAGTCCTTCATGAAATCCGTCTTGTTCTTCATCAAAAATTATACGAATAATATGATCCATCATTTTAGCGCCTTTTACAAATTTCTTTACGGAATCTTTAATTTCCGATTCAGTTGTGGCCATCATAGAATCAATTTGATTTTGCACCTGGAACGAACGAATTCTGTTTGTAGCAAATTCTTCAAACATAGAACCAAATTCACCTTCAGGCGCAAGCCGCTCTTCGAGTTCACGAATTTGAGTCATTGACTGAACAAATAGATTCAAACCTTCAGAATATTCAATGCGGCTTTCATTGCGATAAAAGATTCCTTCCATCATAAGTTCATTAAAAGGATTTACCATAGAATCATATCTGTTTTCACAAAGCCAGCTTAAAAAACCGCCGGTAAGTTCGCACGAAAAAGGAACGCGAGTCCAAAGCGCTGTCCACGGTTTATTTTTCATCATTGGAAATTCATTCAGCTGAAAATCATTTTTGAGATAATTTTCAAGCATTTTTTTCTTGCGCTCGCGAATCCAGTCATTCCAGCGAACATCTATAATTTTTCGCCAATGACTTCTAAAATTCGGGAACCAGCCTTCTGCACCTTCAGGATTTCCAGGAAGCCAATCATAATCGGCATTTATGATTTTTCCAACTTTGCAAATTGGAACCGCAGAAATAAACATTTGAATTGAAGCAATACATTGATTTGCTTTTGCAATGAATTCCTTTACAGCACGTTCAATGTCTTTTTCGAGAGCATTCTTTTGAAAATCTTTTTTTTGTGAAAAAAGAAGCATTGCTTCAAGCACTTCACTTTGAACAGGATTTATATTCGTAAAAACAGCAGCAAAAACATTAAAATCATTTACTGCAAGCCGATACGGACAAGTAAAAACGCTGCCAGCAATGTTTGTAAACTGGCTCATAAAATGAAAATATGGAAGTCTTGTAAACTGTCTAAGCCAATTCAACGAACTTACTGCATAATAAAGCGAACCTTTTGCCTTTCCGTCAATTGATTTTAAAATATCATCAAGTTTCTTCAAAAGTTTATTGCGAACTTCGTTTGTTGGTTCAGTTTCAAAACTGAGAGAAAAAGGATCGGCTTCTGCATTGATTTTGGCGGCAAGCTCGGGTGTTACAAACGAACTCAAAAATACATAAAAATCACCAGGATTATCTTCTATAAAATTAAAATATGGTTTGAAAAAATCGGCAGCATTTTTTAAAGAACGCAAATGCTCATAAAACACAGAATCTAAAACGCCATTTTTATGATTTACAATTCCAGGATGCTCGCGTGTAAGTCGCCGCGCCATAGAAGCAAGCACGTCTTCATTATAAATTTTTTCGGAATCTTTTTTTTCTATAAAACCACGAAGCCACAAAAAAAATCTATAAAATACAGATTCATCTTTAAAACGCAAATGCAGAGTTACATTGGTTTCAGGCAGCTGATTTTCAGTTTCTATAAGCTGAACAATTGCTCCCGAAGACTGATTTATTTTTTCAAGCATCTCGTTGCGTTCAAAAGAATCCATTCCGGCAACAAGTTTATCGAACGCAGATTTATTATCATCTTGTGGCATATTCTAATTATGTACTGAAAAATCCTATTCTTCAAGAGCATTAAGCAAAGAATGGCGTAAACGCCAATCTTTGCTTTACGCATTTTTGCTTTCGCAAAAAGTGCTCACACTTTTTTATGGCGTAAACGCTAATCTTTGATTAAAAAAAATAAAGACCCGCAAACGCGAGTCTTTTCTAAACTTATACGGTTCCTGCGGGAATCGAACCCGCCTTTCAGCCTTGAGAGGGCCGCGAACTAAACCGATATTCGAAGGAACCATAAAAAAAGCTGAACCATCTCTGATTCAGCTTGAGTTCCCCAAGGAGGATTCGAACCCCCACAGTCAGAACCAGAATCTGAAGTGCTACCATTACACAATCGGGGAATAAGTGAGTATTAATATATAGATTAATACTCAGAATGTCAATAGGCTCCTATTCGATTTTTAGTATTTTTTTGTCTTTTTTACAGGCTTTTTATCCTGCGCTTTTGTTACAGCTTTTGAAGTTGGCTTTTTCGCAACTTTTGGAGCTTTAGGAACAGTTGTATCAACAACAGAATTATCGTCGCTTGCAAACTCCGAGCGTACATATTTATCTGCTTTCCAGTCATTAATCCACAAATTGCCGTCAATACAATAGCGGAACTGATATTCTTTATTCGTATCAAGCTGCTTTTTTACAGAAAAAGAACCGTCTGGCTCTTTTTTCATTGGAATCGAAGTAGAATCCCAACTATTAAAATCACCGGCAAGAAAAATTCTCTCTGCTCCTTCTGCAGCCTGAGGATTTACTGTAAATACAACTGTGCACTTTTTTCCATCGCTGGAAAATGTTTTTTTTAGTGACATAAAAAATCTCCTTTATATTCGGTACATTTTGTACTTATTTTCGTATATTAAATAATTTTAATCTCATATCCCAAGAAAAGCAAGAAAACTTTATTTTCAAAAAAATATTTTTATTTTTGATTTTTTTTATTGCCTTATGAAAAATGTGTGTTATAATTTAATAAAAGTAATTTCATATAGGACTAAAAGTATAAATATGGCAATTGAAGTTTTTAATCGAATGGAAATTAAATATCTTCTAACCGACGAAGATAAAGATGCATTGCTTGCAATCATTGGGAATTATATGGACAGCGATCCATATAATATTGGCGGAAAACCATATTCGATAAGCAACATTTATCTTGATACAACATCAGATGAGCTTATCAGAAAATCATTGGAAAAACCCGAATTCAAAGAAAAAATCAGGCTGCGAAGCTATGGTACCGTCCCTTTGAATTCTACAGTTTTTCTTGAAAGTAAAAAAAAGTATGACAGCACCGTAAATAAACGGCGTACTAATCTAAAACTCTGTGATGCCTACAAGTATTTTGAAACTGGAATCGTTCCAGAAAATCCTGAAATCAAAATGAATCATCAAGTAATGAAAGAAATTGACTATGTAATGAATTTTTACAAGCTCCAGCCGAGAGTTTTCATTTCTTACGACAGACTAGCTTTTTTTGAAAAAAATAATTCTGATTTCAGACTTACAATCGACAAAAATATCCAGACCAGACGAGAAGATTTGCGGCTTGACTCTCCTGCTTATGGAACTCAGCTTTTAAAGCCTGGACAATGGCTTATGGAAGCAAAAGCGTTTAAAGCGTTTCCACTCTGGTTTGTTCGATTTTTATCAAATCACAAGATATTTAGTACGTCGTTCTCTAAGTACGGCGCTGAATATAAATTATATCTTAAAAAGAAGGACGGTAAAGAATCGTGAATTTATTAAAAAACTTTATTGCAACTGCTGAAGATTTGAACATTTTGTTCAATATGTGTCTGGGGCTTATAGCCGGTATTATTATTGCGGGTGGCTACATACTCGCAGACAAGGATCGGAAGTTTTCCAAAAACTTTGTAATTACAATACTTGTTTTACCGGTGATAATGACAATCGTCATACCTTTTATTACCAGCGATCTTAAGAAAACGTTGTCGCTGGCTGGTGTGTTCGCTCTTGTTCGTTTCCGAAGTATTCCAGGCGATTCAAAAGACATTTTATATGTCTTCTTTTCAATTGCTTCGGGCTTGATTATAGGATTAAATAGTTATTTTCTGGGCTTTTTGCTTGTTATTGTTGTTTCAGTTATGTTTATTCTTGTTAACCGTTATTGGAATTCAGCTGATAAACAGATTCTTAAAATCACAATTCCAGAAGATATGAATTACAAAGATGTTTTTAATGATATTTTCGAAAAATATCTTGTGAGCCACAGCGTAAAAGAAGTAAAAACTTCAAATATGGGAAGCCTTTTTACAATTTCATATTGGGTTCAGCCAAAAAAGAATATGTACGCAAAAGAACTCATTGATGAGCTTCGTACCAGAAACGGAAATCTGAACATCATTTTGGAAAACCCAGATGATTTAATGAAGGCGTGCCTGTAAAAGTTTTATAAACTGCTAATTTTATTATCAACTTGTAATCAGGTGATTTCATAAGCCGAAAAACTTATGAAATCACCCTTTTTTCTTTTTTTTGAAGAATTTGATTTTTAGAATTTTGTTTTATATTTGTAAGTATAAGAAATTGGAATACTGATTCCAGAAAGTCCGTCAAATCGAGCCTTATTCATATCTAATCTAACGCCGGCAGAAATTTTTCCAAGCGAAGAAGGTAAATCATAAGATAATTTTGGATACAAAGAAAGCCAGGTTTGCGAATAATCGTTCCACATTGAGCAAAGCTTAAATCTACAGTCAAAATTCAAAGATTTTGTAATATCATAAGAAAGCCGGAACTGCGCATAAAAAGGAATTGCATTGTGATTACAATCGTCTGTGCGTTTTGCAACGCCGTCTTCGTATTTTATGCTTGTTTGCCCGCGAATAATGGTTTTTGTAACAGTTTTTATGAGATTATCATTATCATCATAATATTTTATATTACCAATATATTGATTTGTAAGACCGCTTATAAAATCTGCATAAAGGCCAAGTCCAAGCTTTTTAAAATCATAACCGGTAGAAACGCCAAGCGCATATTTTGTTTTCTGCTTTTTAAAATCATAACCGCCGTTTTTTTCTACCCGATATTCAGGAAGATAATCTGATGTTGTAAAATTGTAGTAAAAACCAAGATTCAAAGTAAAATTTGGAATACTTTTAAGTCCCGCAAAAGCGCCAAGTTTTTTTGAATCGCTTATCATATTATGCGCAACAAAACCAAAATCAAAACAATCAGTTTTTCCGGCATTAAAACCAAAATCAAGAGAATAATCAAAAATCTCTTTATCACCATAAAACATTGCGCCACCGGCAAGCAAAAGATAACTTTGATTATTTTTGCCAAAATTAAAGTTCAAAGCTGAACCTGCGCCAAAACCATTGCAAAAAAGAGCAACGTCGTTGTTGCCGGCATATTCTTTGTAGCCAAGAGAATCAGTTAAAATACGCGCGTACTTTGTTGTATCATCAGCAGCAGCAAGATAACCAGACGAAATTGCAAACTGCTTTGAATAATTGTTTCCGGCAATAACGCTAAAATGCTTTCCTGGAGTTAGTTGAATAAATCCGTTTGGCACAAAAACAAGGCTTGGAATTTCCTGAGCGCCAGATGATTTATTATATGCGATTTCAAGCGTAAAGCGGGAAGTTACAAGCGAGCTTTCAAAATCAAGTTGAAAACGATCGCCAACTGCAAAAATGTCAGTTTCAACAGTTTCATCAGAAGCGATTTTTTCTTTTAAATGCGAATATAAATCAAAATCGCCAAGCTCATCGCTGTCGCCGCCAAAAGTATTTTTGATAGAAAGTTTCTTTTTTTCTGCAAAAATCGAAACAGAACAAAAAATCAAAAATAAACAAATTAAGTTTTTTTTAACTATTCTTTTTGAAATAATTTTCATTATTGCACACTCCTTGCTGCCGGTTCTAAAAGTTCACCAAAAGAGCAGTTGCCGGAAATAGAAACAGAAACTTCTCCGTCTCCAGAAACTACAAAATTAGTACAATCAACATTTTGAATCAAAATTTCAATTTCATGTTCTTTTGAAGAAATAATTCTTATTCCGCCCTTTTCTTTTTTTCCACTAAGAATAATGGTCAAATCATCAGAAATAGAGGAAGCATTAATTGATAAATCTGAAGTTTGCGAACTATCGCGCAATTTTGAATACGATACATTCGCATTAAAAAAATCGCCATTTTCGATTCCAGATTTTACTTTGCCATTTTCAATAATTTCAAGCTCAGTATCGGTAAAATTTAACTGCAGAACATTTGCGCTGCTTTTTGATTTTTTTGTTGAAATTTTAACTTCGGATTTCTGCACAAGTTCTTCTTGCGGCGCTTCTAAAACACAACCAACAAAAAGAAAAACTGAAAAACAAAACGATATTAGAATTGCAAAAACTTTTTTCTTATTTTTTTTCATCGTTATTAATTTCCCCTCCAGTTATAAAAATCCCGTATTTTTTATCAGACTTTTTATCTTCTTCTTTTATAGCGTCAACTTTTAAATCTTTATTGTTGTCATTAAAATAGAAAGTTCCAGATGATATTTCTATAGATTCATCGGCTTTTATGCCGTTTTTGGAATTTAGAAAATATGCAGAAAATGTTTTATCATTTTTAACTTTGAAAGACTTACAATTTATTGCAGAACCGTCTTTCGTCCCTTCAAAATAAAAATTTCCAGAGCCTTTTATTTCTAAATCTTTAGCCTTTACTCCGTGGCAAACAGCGCCTTTTACATACAAATCGCCTTTTCCACCAATTTCCAAATCCTTTCCTTGCAATGCTGCAACTTTTTCTTTTGATTCGCCATTTGAAATAATATAATTCACAGTTTTTTCTTGTATTTTTAATTCGCATTTAGCTTCAAAACTAATCGCACAATCTTGCTGATTATTTTCAATGTAAGCATTGTTTAATACAATCATGCCTTCTTTTGCTACAACAATTTTGCCTATAAGCTTTCCAGAAATAGAATACTCAATTTCATCATCAACTGGAATGATTGTTATTACATTTTTTTCGCGTTTTACAGATTCGTCAGTAATAATTTTACCATTTGCACGAATTTCCAGTTCGTTTTGATATTTTTCGCGGGCGGATTTTTCATCAATTTTGATTTTTAGATTCTGCGCAAAAACGCTACAAATACAAAAAATAGAAAACGACAAGAATAATAAAACTTTTTTCATAAAACCTCCAGACTTTATTATTACTTTAATTTTAAGTCATAAATTCGCAGAAGTCTATAAAAGTTTTAATTAAAATAAAAAAATCTGGAGTTAAATTTATCGGTTCATTTGAAAAATACGGCTTAAAAGCAAATCACTAGCAGAAACAAAAATATTTGATTTTTTGGCATTTCTGTCGGCTACAAGCGGTATTTCATCTAAAACATAATCTCCCAAAGAAATTATTATATTACCGTAAGGCTTTCCTTGTTCTACACTTCCCCAGCAAAAATCCGGAAGTTTTACCTGGACTTTTACCGATTCAAGATTTTCGCTCAAAGAGTTGCCATTTATATACGGAACAGTTATAGCGTGCGCAGAAAAGGCTGGAACAAGGCGAATCATCTTACAATCAGAATTAAAACTGCGAACAAGATAAGAATGAACTTTTAAATCCAAAGGATAATCTGCAAAATTGCTAAAAGCCCATTCCATAAGTTCAGTTCCGTCATGAACACGGCCAGCTTGACCTTCGCGGGTATTTTTTCCAGGCCCGCCCATTGTTACAGAAAGAAAACGAGTTTCACCGCGCACAGCCGTAAGAGCAAGATTGTAACCACTTTCATCAATAAAGCCGGTTTTTAAACCGTCGCAGCCAGAAAGTTTTGCCAAAAGAGGATTTGTGTTTTCCTGAGTAATAGGCATTGTGATTTTTGCAGGAAATCCTTGAGAAAAATCCTGCGCGGCAATTTTATCACCAGGAGCCAGATTGTGCGCCTTTGGGTAAGTAAAATCAAGAACACTATGAAAGCGGCGCAAAGAATCTGGATGACGGCGAATATAAATAGTTGCGAATTCGGCCATTTCGCGAGGAGTTGTCTGATTTTGCTCGCTGTAGCCAGAACTTTCTACAAAATGAGTGTGCGAAAGCCCAAGATCTTGAGCAACAAGATTCATTTGTTCAACAAACGCTTCCATAGAGCCGCTTACAGTATAAGCAAGCGCGTAAGCTGCATCATTTCCAGAACAAATTGAAAGGCCAAGCAAAAGTTCTTCCATTGTAACTTGATGATCTTTTCCAAGAAACATAAGAGAACTGTGTGGCGGCATATTGCAAGCCCAACTTTCAGGCGGAAGAGGAATTTTTTGATCATAAGAAAAGCGGCCGGCGGCAATTTCTTCTTCTACAACATACATAGCAAACAGCTTTGTCATAGAAGCCGGTGGAATTACCTTGTCGGCATTTTTTTGATACAAAACACAGCCAGTTGAAGTATCAACCACAATTGCAGCTTTTGCCCAAACATCTAAATCAGGCTCGTTAATTTGGTAAGGAAGATTTTTTAAAACCTGATAGCGCAACGGATAATTTGAAAGCAAAAGATTAGAAAGTTCAAAAACCTGCTCAGAAGAAAGTTCAGTTACATTTTGCGTTTTTTTGAAAGAAAGCGCTCGCAAAAAAGTAAAACCGGCAAAAATAAAAATTAGTGCCGCTCCTGCAAGAATCAAAATCTTTCTAAGTGGAATTTTTGGACTATTATTTTCTGTTTTTTTTGATTTAGTTGATTTATTTAACATTTTTTTCTCTTAAAAGGAAATCTGCAAGAACCAAAGCTGTCATAGCTTCTACAACAGGAACAATTCGCGGACAAAGACAAACATCGTGACGGCCTTTTATCTGAAGTTCAGTTGACTCATAAGTTGCCTGGCCTTGTGCATCAAAATCAGAAACACGACGAACAGTCTGCTGAGGTTTAAAAATACTTGGAACAGGTTTTACCGCAACACGGAAAATAATTTGTTGTCCATTACTAATTCCACCGAGCACGCCGCCGCTATGATTCGACTCAAACACCGCGCGCCCACAATCCGAATGCATCGCATCATTATTAGAGCTTCCCAAACTGTCGGCGGCTGCAAACCCGTCTCCAATTTCAAACCCCTTTACCGCGCCAATACAAAGCATAGCCTTTGCAAGCTCGGCGTCAAGTTTGTCAAAAACAGGCTCGCCAAGCCCAACAGGGCAGCCGTCTACAACACACTCAATAACGCCGCCCGCGCTGTCGCCCGCCGCACGCAATTGTTCGATCCGCTCATTCATTTGTGCGGCGGCTTCATTATCAGGAGCACGCAAATTATTCTGCTCAATCTGCGAAAAATCGCGTTTTAAAGCACTTATGCCGGCAGCCTTTATAGTATAAGCGGTAATTTTTATACCAGATTTCTTTAAAAGTTCGTTTGCCACAGCACCAGCCGCAACACGACAAAGAGTTTCGCGGCCACTAGAGCGCCCGCCGCCACGATAATCCCGGCACCCGCAATATTTCACATCATAAGCAAAATCTGCATGCCCCGGCCTAAAAGTTAAATCAAGATTTCCATAATCAGCCGAATGCTGCGAAGTATTACGAACTTCAAGCGCAATTGGCGTTCCGGTTGTGCGCCCTTCAAAAACGCCCGAAAGAATTTCAACAGAATCAGGCTCCTTGCGAGCAGTTACCGAAGCATTAAAACTTCCGGTTACAGAAGCTCCAGGACGGCGGCGGTCAAGCGCAGCCTGTATAATTTGTGGCGAAAGCTCAATTCCAGCGGGACAACCGTCAATCACGCAGCCAAGCGCTGTTCCATGACTTTCACCAAAAGTTGTCACAGAAAAAATATTTCCAAATGTGTTTCCATTATTTTTCATATCTTCCATTATAATAAAAAAAGTGGTGAAAATGAAGTGTATGTATTATAATGTTTTATATGGAATTTACTTTTTCAATGGCAAGACTGCTTTTCCAGGCAAATTTCACGCCTTTGGTATCACTAGTAATTCTCGTTGCTTTCATAAAAACAAATGTTAGTTTTTCAGACAATATTAACCGCCTTTTTTTTCTGGCCTGCACCGCAGCTTTTTTATTAACTGTTTCTGACAACATGCGTTTTATAAGTGCAAATATGAAAT
Organism: Treponema sp.; assembly: GCA_017962415.1. Lineage (GTDB taxonomy): Bacteria > Spirochaetota > Spirochaetia > Treponematales > Treponemataceae > Treponema_D. The sequence goes on from JAGCVK010000053.1 coordinate 50,719, forward strand.
CTCCTACTATATACAGATATATTTCTGCAGGCGTTGGCTATGCACTTCGCCCGACAATTATTTATCTTATGACGATAATAGCTTCGCGCTACAAATCAAAAATCAATATAATTTTTACAATTCCGCTTATTCTTTGCACGTTCCTTTCGCTAATCAGTATTTTTCCTTTTGCGCGCGGAATTATGTTCAGTTTTTCACCGGAAAATAAAATGATTCGCGGCCCGCTGAGTTTTTTGCCGCACATTGTAAGTTCTTTTTACGCTATTCAAATTGTGATTTATTCAATCAAAAATATTGCCCACAATAAATTTGAGCCTGGTGTTGTAATGCTTATGGAAGCGGCCGCTTTTACCGCAATGTTTTTGGAAGGCAAATACAGGTTTGATTTTATTCTTTCTCAGCTGATGATTTTTTCTATAATTTTTTACTATTTCTTTTTGATGACTCAAACTTACAAAAAAGATTCACTTACGCATTTTTTAAACAGGCACGGTTTTTATCTTGAAATAAATCACATAAAAAAAACAAAAGCAATTTTTCTTTCAATGGATTTGAACAACCTCAAATATTACAATGATAATCTTGGTCACTCTGCCGGCGACAAGGCAATTGTTACTGTAACGCGGCTTATGTCTGATTTTTTTTCCGGGCAGGCAAAACTTTACAGAATTGGCGGCGACGAATTTATGGCAATTTTTACAAAATCAGATTTTAAAACTGTTGAAAAACTTGTAAAAAAATTCCAGGAAGCGCTTTTAAAAACTGAGTATCAGGTTGCCTGCGGAATTGCTGAATATAATCCAAACGATGACATTAGAAAAATCATTACACTAAGCGATGAACGAATGTATTTAAACAAAGTTGAATTAAAAAAATCAAAATAAAATATTAGTGAAAATTAATAAAACGCTTTTTGATTAAAACTCAAAATAACTTTTACACTTTTGTTCTATTCAATCTAACTGCATTTTTTCAATTATATTGAATATTTAAGCAAAAAATTATAATATAGACGCTAAATTATTCAAAAGGTAAACCTAAAAAATTGCTCTCGCAATTTTTTTTAACGGTTTGCTATTTATCACCGGCCGCCTACCGAGCGGCCTTACTCAGGAGGTATGTTATGAGTATTTTTCGTGGCGCTTTTACGGCTTTAATTACACCAATGAAAGCTGATGGTTCAATTGATTTTGAGGGCTTCCGAAAAAATGTCAAACATCAGCTCCAGCAGGGAATCGACGGTCTTGTTCCACTTGGAACCACCGCAGAAACTCCAACTTTAGACGAAAAACCAGGCAGCGAAGAAGATCAGCTTATTCAGATTGTTTTTGAAGAAGTTCGCGCTTTTGAAAAAGAATCAGGAAAGAAAATTCCGGTTATTCTTGGTGCCGGTTCAAATAATACAAAAGACGCAGTTGCATATTGTGAACGTGCAAAGAAAGCTGGTGCTGACGCAGCACTTGTTGTAACACCTTATTACAACAAGCCTTCAAAAGAAGGAATCTATCAGCATTTTGCAGCTGTAAGCAAAGTTGGAATCCCAATCATTGTTTACAACATTCAGGGCCGCACAGGTTTGAATATTCCAACTGATTTGCTTGCACGCATTGCAGAACTTCCAAATATTGCCGGCGTAAAAGAAGCAAGCGGAAGCGTTGCACAGATGATGGAAGTAATTGGTCAGATTAAGGCTAAAAAACCAGACTTTGCAGTTTTCAGCGGCGACGATGCTTTAACCTTGCCACTTTTGGCTTGCGGCGGAGACGGAGTTATTTCTGTTGCTTCAAATATGATTCCAGCACTTATGCACGAATTGACAGAAGCTGGTCTTAACGGCGACTTTAAGAAGGCTCGCGAGAGTCACTACAGACTTGCAACATTCTTTAAAGCTGAATTCTGCGACGGAAACCCAAGCTCAATCAAATATGCAATGAACGTAAAGGGAATGCCAGCAGGCGGACTTAGACTTCCTCTTGTTGAAGTTACCGATGCAGCAAAGAAGCAGATTGAGCAGGCTATTAAGGATTGTAATTTATAAGTAAAGGTTTTAGGTGCCTGGAATTTTAGCAGGCGTTGCGGGCGGCGAGCCCGCAGAGGGGGTAGCGAAAGACTGCATAGCAGGCTGAAGCGAGGGGGA
>JAGCVK010000004.1 GCA_017962415.1 Treponema sp.
CTGGAGTAGCAAGGTGGGGGAGGAATCCCCCTCGCTCCCAAGCAAGTCGCTCCACGAAGCGTCCCTGCAAGCAGTGCCGCTTCTCTCCGCTTGGTTGCTTGTCCGCTACCCCCTCTACAGGGGCTACCGCCCCCGTAACGGCCCCGCTATAACGAGGTATGAAAGGACTAATTTATGGAAAATATCGAAAACAAAACAGAACTTACACCAAAACAGATTGTAGAAAAACTCAACGGATATATCATCGGGCAGGAAAAGGCAAAGCGTGCCGTTGCTGTTGCGCTTCGTAACCGCTTTCGCCGCCTTAAGCTTCCCGAAGAAATCCGCGATGAAGTTGCTCCAAAAAATATTTTGATGATTGGACCAACCGGTTGTGGTAAAACAGAAATTGCCCGCCGTCTTGCAAAACTCTGCGGCGCTCCTTTTTTAAAGGTTGAAGCTACAAAATACACAGAAGTTGGTTATGTTGGCCGCGACGTAGAAAGTATGATTCGCGACCTTATGGCAGTTGGTTACAACGACGTAAAAGCCGAAATGGAAGATCAGCTTCGCGAAAAATCAGTTAGCGTTGTAGAAGAGCGCCTTTTGGATTTGCTTTTGCCTGGAACTGGCAAAGACGACAAAAAGAAATCTGATAGCGAAAAAGACAAAAAAGCAGAACTTAAACCGCTTGGATTTTTAAGTCAGCCAAATGCAAACGAAATTACTATCGATTTGAATAAGGTTGCTGCTGATATGCAGGAAGCCTTGAATCAGGCAAATCAGGCTGCTGCTGACCAGCAGCGTGCCGATGAACAGGCTGCAGAAGCTGCCAAAATTGATGCTGAAAAAGAGCGCGAAAATCACACACGCGAAAAGTTCCGCCAAATGCTCCGCGAGGGCAAACTCGAAGATCGCGAAGTGGATATGGTTGTTCATCGTCCGCAGGGAATGCCAAATATGGAAATTATTGCCGGCGGCAGCATAGACGACTTGCAAAACAGTATGCAAGGCATTCTTAATATGATGAACGGGCAGGGACGCGGTAAAAAACGAACAATCACCGTAAAAGAAGCCCGCAAGATTCTTACCGAAGAAGTTTTGGACAATATGGTAGACCACGACAAAGTTGCCGACGAAGCTAAAAAACGCGTAGAGCAAAGCGGAATTATCTTTATTGATGAAATTGATAAGATTGCCGTTCACGGCGAAAGTCACGGCCAGGACGTAAGCCGCGAAGGTGTTCAGCGCGATATTCTTCCGATTGTTGAAGGAAGCAATGTAAATACAAAATATGGCGTAATCGATACAACACACATTTTGTTTATTGCAGCAGGTGCGTTCAGCGTTGCAGCTCCAAGCGATTTAATTCCAGAACTTCAGGGCCGCTTTCCGCTGCGCGTTGAACTTGATTCACTTCACAAAGAAGATTTCAAGCGCATTCTTAGCGAGCCAAAGAACAGCCTGATTATGCAGTATACTTCGCTGCTCGAAACAGAAGGCGTAAAACTCGACATTACAGAAGACGCGCTTGACCGCATGAGCGTTGTTGCAGAAGAAGTAAATGCAACCGCCGAAAATATCGGTGCGCGCCGCCTTCATACAATTATGGAAAAAGTTCTTGCCGACATCAATTTTGAAGCCGACGAACACGCTGGCGAAACAATCAAAATTGACGCAGCTTATGTAGATGAAAAACTCGAAGGCATAAGTCAAAATCAGGATTTGTCTCGATATATTTTGTAATCATAAAAAAGCCTGAAAATTGCGGCGCTCACCAACGGCAATGTAACAAAAATAAGATGCTTGCCGTTCCCGCTGCAATTTCGGGCTTTATTTTTTCTTTCTAAAAATTTTCCACTAAACCTTTTTTTTTATTCTCCGAAAATCAAATAGATGTAAACAAAATAGACAGCGATGACGCCCGTGTTAATGCAAGGCACGCTTTGCTAAAAGCCTTAACCCGCCCGTTTTTTAGTTGTCATTCAGGAGGATACAGCGGCCATGAATTCATTTACAAGATCAATTGATCTTTTGCAGCGTGAAATGGATGTAACTTCTTTGCGCTACCAGGTTACTGCAAATAACCTTGCAAACAGCGAAGTTCCAAACTTTAAACGCTCTGTTGTAAACTTTGAAAGCGAACTTAAACGCGCTCTTGATTCAGAAAAAGAAGCAAAAAAAGCATTTCACCTTTCTACTACAGACAATCGCCACATTCAGATAAATGTTCCTTACGATTATCGCGATGTTCAGCCTCGCCGCGTGCTCGATTATGTTTCAACAGCAAAGGCAAACGGCAATAATGTCGATGCTGAAACAGAAGCAAACAATATCCTTCAGATTCAGATGCAGTATCGCCTGCTAACTCAGCTTACAGCCTTTGAATTCGATCAAGTAAATACAGCAATGAAAAAATAACAAATAGAGAGTAGGGAATAGCAAGGAGGGGGAAGTCTCCCCCTCGTCACAACCGGCATTCTGCCGTTTGTTCCTACCCTCTCTACGGGGCTAAAACAGCAAAGCTGTTTTTACGCCGCCCCGTAACGCCCCGCTAAGTGTTACAAAAAAATAAAGGAGTGTAATAAAAATGGGAATGTTCACAAGTATAAATATAGCCGCAACAGGAATGAGTGCCGAAAGACTTCGCACAGATGTAATTTCTGATAATATCGCAAATGCTTCAACAACAAGAACGCAGGAAGGTGGACCTTTCAAAAAATCAACAGTTGTAATGCGTCCCGTTGCAGATTCAAATCCTCAATGGAGAACACCTTTTACTCCTTCTAGTCTTGATAATGGTCCTGGAAAAGGTGTAAAAGTTTTGGAAATCACAAAAGATACTTCCGAAGGGCGTCTTGTTTACGACCCAACTCACCCAGATGCATATCAGAGCGGTCCGCACAAAGGTTATGTTGAATATCCAAACGTAAATATCGTAAATGAAATGGTAGATTTAATTGCAGCTTCGCGCGCTTATGAAGCCAACGCAACTGTAATTGACGGCTCAAAAGATATGTTTACAGCTGCACTTGAAATCGGACGATAAGCGTTGTAAAATAAATCTGAGGGGATAAAAATGAAAATTGCAGATTTTGGCACTTTGCAAATGGTGCGAACAGATAAAGCGCATTTTGGACAGGGAAAGATTCAATCTATTACAAATAATAAATCAGCTCTTTCTCCAATTGAAAAACTTCACGGAACAGATAAAACAATAAAAACTGATTCTGTTGAAAATGTCGGCCAGTCAAAATCATTTCAATCCTATCTTCTTGATGCTTTAAGTACAGTAAATGAACATCAGCTTGATGTAAATGCCGTTCAGGAAAAACTAATTACAAATCCAGATGATGTTGATATTCACGATGTAACAATTGCAATGGCAAAAGCCCGCCAAAGTTTGAATCTTGCTCAAACGGTAATAGACCGGCTTGTTACTGGTTGGAATGAAATTACAACAACCAGATAGTTTTTAACTTTTCGTAATTTTTTTAGGCTCTTCGATTTTCGCTTGCCTTTTCAAGGCGTTTTTTTATATTGAAAATTCCTCCATAAAATGATATTTTTAATCATTATTAAATATTCTAAAATCATCTGGCGGAGTTGAAAATTCTGCTGGAATTTTATAGGAGCAAAACATGACATACACTGCAGAAGTGGAGCATATGTGTCCTTTGGCAAAAGGCGCATATCATGGTCCTGCACCAATCCCAGAAGAGGGCGAGTGGGTACAGGTAAAGAAAATTGAAGATATTTCCGGATTCACACACGGTATCGGTTGGTGTGCACCACAGCAGGGTGCCTGCA
>JAGCVK010000054.1 GCA_017962415.1 Treponema sp.
CGGTTCTTTCAACAGCGATGGAAAAAAGCCTCTCGAAGGCCGCCGTGTAATGATTGAGTTCTCTTCACCAAATACAAATAAACCTCTTCACCTTGGTCACGTTCGTAACGACGCTCTTGGTGAATCAGTTAGCCGCATTCTTAAGGCAGCCGGTGCAGAAGTATACAAGGTAGACCTTATCAATAACCGCGGTGTTCATATCTGTAAATCTATGCTCGCATATAAGCTCTTTCACGAGGCAAACGGTGATACACCGGAAAGCCTTGGCATGAAGGGCGACCACTTTGTTGGTCAGTGCTATGTAGAGTTCGACAAATATCTCAAGGGCGAAAAAGATAAGCCTGAAACAGCTCACCCGGAAGCTGCTCAAATGGCAGAAGATATGCTTATTAAGTGGGAAGCAGGCGACCCTGAAGTTCATGCTCTTTGGGAAAAAATGAACGGCTGGACTTTTGACGGTGTAAAGGCTACTTACGAGCGCACCGGAATCAGTTTTGATAAATACTACTTTGAAAGCGAAACTTACCTTAAGGGAAAAGACGAAATTATGAAAGGCCTTGAAAAAGGCGTTTTCTTTAAGGCTGAAGACGGTTCTGTTCGCATTGACGTTACAGACGTTGTAGGTAAGGGTAAGGACGAAGATAATCACGAAAAGGTTTTGCTTCGCAAAGACGGAACTTCTGTTTATATTACTCAGGATATTGGAACTGCAATCAGCCGCCACGACGACTGGGCTTTCAATCAGCTTGTTTACGTTGTTGCAAGCGAACAAAATTATCATTTTAAGATTTTGTTCCACATTCTTAAAAAACTTGGCGTTGACTGGGCAGATAAATTGTTCCACCTGAGCTATGGTCTTGTAAATCTTCCAAGCGGCCGTATGAAGAGCCGCGAAGGAACTGTTGTTGATGCAGATGATTTAGTTGATTCGCTCCACGCAGACGCGCTTGCCGCAATCAAAGAGCGTGGCCGCGACGGTGAAGTAGGCGACGCTGATGAAGTTGCAGAAAAGGTTGCTCTTGGTGCGCTTCATTATTATATGCTTCAGGCAACTCCAATTAAGGATATGCTTTTTAATCCTGCTGAATCGCTTAGCTTTAACGGAAATACAGGTCCGTACCTTCAGTACATGGGTGCACGAATTAATTCTATTCTTGGAAAGGCTAGTGAAGCTGGTGTCGCAGAAGATTCAAGCGAGGCTGCTATTGCGCTTCTTTCTAGTGAAGATGAATGGGCTCTTATTAAACAGCTTGGAGATTATCCAAACGTAATTGCAAAAGCTGCTGAAAATCTTGACCCGAGCCAGGTTGCAGCTTATGTTTATGAAGTTGCAAAATTGTTCAGCAAGTTCTATCAGAATTGTCCGATTGTAACTGCTTAAAACAAGCAGCTTGCCGGAGCTCGTCTCTATCTTGCAAGTTGTACATTGCAGGTAATTAAGAACGCAATGAAGCTTGTTCTTGTGCCTTATCTGGAAAAAATGTAATTTGGGGTTTTAGGGGCGGCGAAGAAAACTTGAGTTTTTTAGGAACTGCAATTTGCGACGCCCCTAGGAGAAAGGGTAGCGACCAACGAAGTGGGCGCGCAGGGGAAGGCTTTCCCCTCCTGAACTTTTTTTATTTTACAAATCTATATTCCTGGAGTATCATTTAACGGTATGGCAATGGATGCTAAAATAATTAATGCTTTTCTCATCGAGGGAATGAACACCTTTGAAACTATGTTTGGCATAAAGCCTGTGAATAAGGAACCGCATCTTCTCGATGTACATGCTGGCCATCCCTGGGAAATTTCCGGGCTTTTAGGAGTTACGGGAATGTGCAAGGGAGTTGTTGCATTCCGTCTTCACAAGATTCTAGCAAATAAAATGCTTGACCTTTCGGGGCTTAAGTGTAAACCAGAAGAATATGAAGACACGGCTGTTGGACTTGTTTCGGAATTTACTAATATTATTGCCGGACATGCGGTAACTGCAATCAGAGATTATTATCTTGATATTTCGCCGCCGTTTTGTGTTATGGGGCACAACCATGTAATTGCGTGGCCGAAAAATTATCCTGTTATTGCTATTCCTTTTGTTACTACCTACGGTCCTTTTGAAGTTGATGTATGCTTCAAATAAAATGCTGACTTCCCTTCTTTTTTTTGATATACTTGAATAATGAGCAACATAGAAGATTTTGGAAATCCTCTCACAATATCTGGATTCTCATTTTTATAATTTCTGTTGCTGCTTCAGGAGTTTTATGTGAAAGGTACAGTTATAGCCGGCACAAATAATCTTTTTACAGTTGAATGCGAAGATGATATTACGCGCAATTGTACAATCAAAGGTAAGGTTATAAAAACTGAAAAAGAATTTTATAATCCTATTGCGCCTGGTGATATTGTAGAAATTGAACCTGATTCACTTAATGACGAAAAAGGTCAGATTATCACACTTGAAAAACGCCGCAATTCTTTTTTGCGCTGGAATGTAAAAGGTCGTTGTCCTCAGCTTTTAGCTAGTAATCTTGATTATCTGATTTTGGTTTGTACTCCTGATGAACCGCCGTTTCGCCCGCGTTTTACAGACAGGGCTTTGGCTCAAGCAGAGCATCAAGGAATTACTCCTGTAATTGTTTGCAATAAATGGGATTTGGCCGAAAAAATGCAAACTGATGGACGTGAAAATCTTTTTGAAGAAATAGAACGCCGCCTTTCTATCTGGGAAGATTTGGGTTATAAGGTTATGCGCATTTCTGCAAAAACTGGTGAAGGAATGCAGCAGTTTGCTGAACTTTTGGAAGATAGACTTTCTGCTTTTGTTGGCCAGTCTGGCGTTGGAAAATCAAGCCTTATTAATGTAATGGATAATACCTGCGTTTTGAGAACGGGAAGTCTTTCTAAAAAATATGGGCGAGGAAGTCATACAACTACAAAAGGCACTTTGATTCATCTTACGCTGAATGAAACTTTAACAGAAGGTATTCAAGGTCGTAAGGCAAATATTATTGATACACCGGGAATCCGAAGATTTGTTCTTGATGATATTGAAGCTGATGATTTGGCGCTTTATTTTAGGGAATTTGAGCCTTTTGTTGGCAAATGTAAGTTTGGAATGAATTGCCGCCACATTACAGAGCCTGGCTGTGCTATTCGCGAAGCTGTGGAAAGCGGAGCAATAACTAAGGAGCGTTACGACAGCTGGCTTAGAATTAGTGACGAAATTAGAACCGGCTCCTGGTCTGATTAAAATTGGTTTTGCAGCTTTTTTTGATTTTGATAAGGTTGCATGGTTTTATTAAATTAACGAAATTATGAATCAAAAAACTTTACAGGAAATAGATTATTTCCGCATAAGAGATGAAATTGCGGGATTTTGCGTTTCTGCAGAAGGCCGCGAAAAACTTTTGAATAGAGAGCCACTCAGAAAAGTTGATGAGATTGAGGCGCTTAAAAATATGAGCCGCGAGTGGGCGCGCTATTTTTCTGCAGGCCGCGCAAATCCAGTTTTGGCTTGGGAGCCTGTTTTTGGACTTGTTTCGGTTATAAAAGCGCGCGGTGCGTCTTTGTCGCTTGAGCAGGTTCATTATCTTGGGCAATTTGTGCGCAGCATAAATAGTGTGCGTAAAGCAATTCAGTTGCATGCGCAGGAACTTTCGCTAAAACTTTTGGGCGAACAAGTTCAGCAGCTTCCAGATATTTCTGATATGGAAAAAAAGATTTTCCGTATTATCACTCCAGAAGGAGAGCTGCGGGAACTTCCGGAAATTACAGCAATCAGAAAGCAGATTGCAAGTCTTAATGCAAAAATCAAAACAGTTATGCAGAGTTTTACTTCAGATCAAAAACTTTGTGATGTTTTGCAAAGTAATGTTCCGGTTTTGCGAAATGGCCGCCAGGTGCTTGCTGTAAAAGCCAGTTTGCAAAATAGAATTCCTGGCATTGTGCACGAAGTAAGTCAAACAGCGCAGACAGTTTATGTTGAGCCGGAAGAAGCTGTTCTTTGCAGTAATGAATTGATTCAAAAAGAATTTGAACTTCAATCTGTAATAAAAAAGATTCTTTTGGAGCTAACAGAAAGTCTTCAGCCTTCAATTCCAGCTATAAAGCAGGCACTTCCAGTTATGTGCCTTTTTGATACAACGCAGGCAGCTGAGCGTTGGGGTGCGGTAAATAATTGCGTTTACGCGCTGGAAGCAAAAAATGAGCCGCCGCTTTTGCTAAAAGCAAGACACCCGCTGCTTGGTGAAAAAGCAGTTCCAATTGATATTCGATTTATGGAAGGAAAGCGCGTTCTTATTATTACAGGCCCGAATACTGGCGGAAAAACAGTTTCGCTAAAAACATTTGCGCTTTTTTCTATGTTAAATCAAAGCGGATTTCCAATTCCTGCTGGAGAAGGTACTCGGCTTCCGGTTTTTAGCAATGTTTTTGCTGATATTGGCGATGATCAGTCGTTGGATCAAAGTCTTTCAACTTTTAGCGGTCATATGAAAAATATAGCACAGGCTGTAAATTCTGCAAAAAATGATACTTTGATTCTTTTAGATGAACTTGGAAGTGGAACAGATCCGCAGGAAGGAACTGCAATTTCTATGGCAGTTTTAGATGCATTGATAAAAAAACAGTCTTTTGTGCTTGTTACAACACATCAAGGAATTTTAAAAAATTACGGTTATACAAATCCTTGTTGTATAAATGCGTCTGTAGAGTTTAATCAGGATACATTGTCTCCTTCGTACAGACTTTTGATGGGCGTTCCAGGTGAAAGCCACGCTTTAGACATCGCCCAAAAATCCGGCCTCCCAAGCGAAATCTGTCGCGCCGCACGCACCTACATCGCAACAGAACAAGCCGACGTTTCAGCTCTGATTCGCGGCCTCAACCGCAAACACCTTGAACTCAACAAAATTCAAAAAGAGGCCGAAAGCCGCGCAAAAGAATCTCAGGAAAAACTTGAAAAATTGCGCGAACGCGAACTGGAACTTCGTCGCCGGGAATCAGAGCTGAAAAAAGGAAAGCAGCAGGAACTCAACGACTTTTTGATTCATAGCCGCCGCCAGCTTGAAAATCTTGTGCGAACTTTAAAAGAGGGTGAAATTACCCGCGAAAAAACGCTTAGCGTAAAAAAATACATTGCAGAACTTACCGAAGACACAATGCGCCTCGAAGGTAAAATCGAAGCCGAAGAAGAAAGACTTGCTCGCGATGAAGCGCGTTTTGCGCAGGAAAAAGCAACTGCAAAAAAACACAGCGTGCCAAGTAACAAAAAAACAAAGCGCCGCTTGAGCAACGCAGAAGCGCTTAAGTTCGCAACTTCGCTTGCAAGTGATGATGAAAAAGCTGTAACCGGCGAAAATGCAAGCCGAAAGGGGCGCGCCAGTGGTTTTACCGAAGTTAGAGGCGCCGCTTCTGCGGTTCCGCTGAAATTTGAAGCCGGCGCTTTTGTAACGGCAGGATCTTTTAATAGCGAAGGTGTTCTTTTGGAGCAAACGCGGCGCGGAGTCTGGCAAGTTCAGTTTGGCAGCGTCAAAATGACAATGAAAGAAAAAGACTTAAAACTTGTAAAAGGTGCCGCTGAATCTGCAATTGCAGAAAATAATTATAAGCCAGATGTTTCAATTGAGCTTGCTGATGATGTTTCCAATGGAATTTATGAGCGGCCGGTTTTTGAGCTTCGGCTTTTGGGAATGCGGGCAGAAGATGCGGTTCGTGCACTTGAGCGTCAGCTTGATCTTTGTGTGCTACATAATTTTTCGCATTTTAGTGTAATTCACGGAAAAGGCGACGGAATTCTTATGCAGGCAGTTTCTGATTATCTTTCTCACAGTCCGGTGGTTGCTGAGTTTTCAAAAGCGCCGGCTGAAGACGGTGGTGCTGGAAAAACTTATGTTACCCTAAAGTAAATTAGGAAAAATATAGCTTTAGTATCGGAGATTTTTATGGAATGGTTTGAATCAGAAAATTTTTGGACACAATATGCGCCAATTATGTTTGATGACGCCCGCTGGCAAGAAGCTCCTTCGGTTGCAGCTTATGTAAAAGAAATTGCAAAGCTCAAAAATGGCTCAACCGTTTTAGATGCCGGCTGCGGGCTTGGCCGCATTTCTGTAGAACTTGCAGCGCTTGGCCTTGATGTTACTGGTGTTGATATTATTCAAAGCGAATTAGATGCTGCGCGGGAATCTGCCGAAGCCGAAGGTGTTCCTCTTAAACTTTTAAAACAAGATCTTAGAACTTTTAATTCTCCTCAAAAGTTTGATTGTGTGATTAATCTATATACATCATTTGGTTATTGCGATTCGATAGAAGAAGATTTGCAAATTTTGCGCAATATTTGTGAAAGCGTAAAAAAAGGCGGCACTTTTATTATGGAATGTACAAGCCGCGAAATTGCCGTACGCTATTGGACTTCTGGCGAAGAATTTGAGCGTGCCGGTTATAAAGTTGTAACACATTTTGAAGTTGTTGGTGCATGGGAAGGGCTTAGTTCCCGCTGGACGCTTTATCCTTTAGAAACAGATTTATCAAAAAATCCAGATACAAAACCTTGTGCCGACCATTGTTTTGTTCAGCGGCTTTATCCAGCTGATTTTCTTCGCGAAAAATTAAAAGAATTTGGTTTTTCAAATGCAAAAGTTTATGGCGATTTTGATTTTTCGCCTTATGATGAAAATGCCCGCACAATGGTTTTAATTGCCCAAAAAGATTAATAATCAAATAATGACATAAACGTTATTGTTTGATTTACGCACTTTTTTGTTAGTAGAAAGTTCTCAAAAAAAAGCCCAAAAATTGTTTCAATTTTTGGGCTTTTTTTTGCAGTATTTTACACTTTGTTTAGATTAACCAAAGAATCCTTTTGCCTTCAAAAGTTCAGCGTTCAAGATTCCACCAAGTGCTGCACCGCGCTTTGTGTTGTGGCTCAAAGCTACAAACTTAATATCAAAAACATTACATGGGCGAAGACGTCCGATTACGCAAGCCATACCTTTTTCAGTTTCGCGGTCGCGGCGTGGTTGTGGACGGTTTTCTTCGTGACGTACAACAATTGGGTGCTCTGGAGCTGATGGCAACTTGAGTTCCTGTGGAACTGATGTATAACTTGTCCAGATTTTCTCGATTTCTTCGAGGCTAGGTTTTTTGTCTTCTGGCAAATCAAACTCAAGACTTACACAAGCTGTGTGTCCGTCTACAACAGGAACTCGAGTACAAGTAGAAGAAACAATAGGGTAGCTTGCGTTTTCAATCTTTCCGTCTTTTACAGTTCCCAAAATCTTAAGACATTCTTTTTCTGTCTTTTCTTCTTCGCCGCCAATAAATGGAACGATGTTATCAATCATATCAAATGAAGAAACTCCAGGATATCCAGCTCCAGAAGTTGCCTGCAAAGTTGTAACAGTCATTCTCTTGATTGGGTAGCCAGCCTGAATCAAAGCATGAATTGGCATCATATATGTCTGAAGTGAACAGTTAGGTTTTACAGCAATAAAGCCCTTGTCCCAACCGTGATGTTTTTTCTGTTCAGCAATTACATCAAGGTGTGCGTAGTTGATTTCTGGAACGAGCATTGGAACATCTTCTGTCCAGCGGTTTGCACTTGCGTTAGATACTACAGGAATTCCTTCTGCAGCGTAAGCAGCTTCCAAAGCCTTAATTTCATCTTTGCCCATTTCAAGCGCAGAGAAAACAAACTGACATTTTCCAACTGCCTTTTTTTCATCGTTTGCGTCTTCTACAATAAGATTTGCAACAGCTGAAGGAATATCAGCGCCAATGAGCCAACGGTTTTTTACAGCCTCAGAATATGGCTTTCCAGCCGAACGTGGAGAAGCTGCAACATAAGTAACTTCAAACCATGGATGATTTTCCAACAACTTAATATATCTCTGGCCTACCATACCTGTAGCGCCCAATACTCCCACCTTAATCTTATCTGACATATCAAAATCTCCTATATGTTTCTAGGTTCGAGGGGTAGGGGGAAGTCTCCCCCTCGCTTCAGCCTGCTATGCAGTCTTTCGCTACCCCCTCTGCTGGCTCGACGCCCGCAACGCCTGCTAAAATTAGAGGCACCTATAACCTTTACTTATAAATTACAATCCTTAATAGCCTGCTCAATCTGCTTGTTTGCTGCATC
>JAGCVK010000055.1 GCA_017962415.1 Treponema sp.
CGGTTGTGTATCGGAAACTCATTCATAATTGTACAAGGTGTTCATTTTAGATATAATCGTCAATTACCGATGCTGAAACAAGTTCAGCTGACGGTTTTTCGTAAGGAACTGATAATGTCTGGATTTTATGATTATTATGATGTGGCTGTTGTAGGAGCCGGCCACGCTGGAATTGAAGCGGGACTCGCATGTGCCCGCATGGGATTAAAAACTGTACTTATTACCCAAACTCCTGATGCAATTGCCAGAATGAGCTGTAATCCTTCTATTGGTGGAATTGCAAAAGGAAATATTGTCCGCGAAATTGACGCACTCGGCGGCCAAATGGCAAAACTGATTGATAAATCTATGATTCAGTTTCGTATGCTTAATAAAAGTCGCGGCCCTGCTGTTCAGGCGCCACGAAGTCAGGCTGATAAAATTACTTATTCTCAAATGGCGCGAAAGATTTGTGAAACAACTCCAAATCTTTATACCTTAATGGATACTGTAATTGATATTTTAACAACTGCAAGTTCAACGCCGCTTCCGCCAAACAGCGATAGTAGTGCAGAAAAGGGAACAATTCCAGGCGAGTTTCGTGGCGACGGCCGCACCGAAGCTGCAAAAAGCGGAATGCGCCAGAAAGTAACCGGTGTTGTAACAGAACGCGGACGAATTATTCCGGTTCGCTCTGTTGTTCTTACAACCGGAACTTTTTTGGGTGGCCGTATTTTTATTGGTGAATATGATGCTCCTTGCGGACGTGTTGGAGAACCTGCGGCTTATGGCCTTACAGAAAGCCTTCACAGACTTGGTTTTACAACTGGCCGTCTTAAGACTGGAACTCCGCCGCGAATTTTGCGCAAAACTGTAGATTTTTCAAAACTCGACGAGCAGCCGGGCGACACAGAAGTTATTCCATTTAGTTTTGAAACTGAGCGTGTAGAGCGTCCTTTAGTAAACTGCCACATTGTTTATACAAACGAAGAAACTCATAAAATCATTCGCGAAAACATTGGCCGCTCGCCACTTTATAGTGGAAAAATCAGCGGTATTGGTCCGCGCTATTGTCCTTCTATCGAAGATAAAGTTATGCGTTTTGCAGAGCGCGATCGACATCAGATTTTTGTTGAGCCTGAAGGTCTTGAAACTGATGAAATTTATTTGAACGGACTTTCTTCGAGCCTTCCGGAATGTGTTCAGGACGCTTTTATGCGAACAATGCACGGTTTTGAAAATGCCGTACAAAGCCGCCCGGGCTACGCTGTAGAATATGATTTTGTTGAGCCAACTCAGCTTTATCCGTCGCTAGAAACAAAGCGCGTTGCAGGACTTTTTAATGCCGGCCAAATTAACGGAACTTCTGGTTACGAAGAAGCTGCAGGTCAAGGTCTTATTGCCGGAATGAACGCCGGTCTATATGCGCGTGCACACATAGATTTGTGCGGCCCGCTTGCAGAAATTCCACACACACTCAATGGAGTTGCTTCAAGTACAGAGCCAGGCGCTTTCCGTCCAAAAGCAGATATGACAAACGAAGAAAAAGCAAAGTTTGCCGAAATCTCTGAGCGTGAAACTCATGAACTCAACGACTACGAACGCGGTGTTCAGAAAAATGCCGGTTTTGACAAGTTTGATGTAATTCCGGAATTTGAGCCTGTAATTCTTGGTCGTGATGAAGCGTATATTGGCGTATTAATTGATGATCTTGTAACTCTTGGAACAAAAGAGCCTTATCGTATGTTTACCGCTCGCGCAGAATATCGCTTAAAACTCCGTCACGACACAGCAGACCGCCGTCTTGCAAAATATGCCTTCCGCTGCGGCCTTAAAACTCAGGCACAGTTTGATGCAGTAAACGAAAAATACGCGCGCCTTTCAGAAATCGAAGCGCTGCTTCTCAAAAAGCCTGATATGGAAAATCCTGGTTACCCTGAATCAGACTGGGAAATGGCAAAAATTGACGCAAAATATAAGTATTATATAGAAAAGCAGGACAAGCGCGTAGAAAAACTACATAAAATGGAAAATGCGCGAATTCCAGCTGATTTTGATTATGGCAGCATTCCGTCACTTTCGGCAGAAAGTCGCAATAAGCTTGAGGCAATTCGCCCGGTAACTTTGGGACAGGCAAACCGCATTAGCGGAATCAGAAATAGTGATATTATGCTTTTAATGGTATATTTAAAACGCTAAAGCGTTTTAAATATACGATAGAACAAATGTAATGAAACACTTCGCAATTGCTCGTGTTTCTTAACCCACATGGTATATTTAAAACGATAATTTATAAAGGAGTTTTCTTATGACAATTATTCCAATTATTCTTTCCGGCGGTGCTGGAACTCGCCTTTGGCCGCTTTCTTGGGGCGATCACCCAAAACAGTTTTTGCCTTTGGTAAGCGAGCGCACAATGATTCAGGAAACTCTTTTGCGTCTTAAGGGGCTGGAAATTGAAAGCCCAATCGTATCTTGCGGCGAAGCACATCGTTTTATGGTTGCTCAGCAAATTGGTGAAATTTTACCAGAAGTTGTTTCTGCAAGTTCAGCGGCACCAACAATTCTTCTTGAGCCAATGGCAAAAAATACAGCGCCTGCAATTGCTGCAGCTTGTTGCGCTGCAATAAAACAGAATAAAGACGCAGTTGTTGTAGTGCTTCCAAGCGACCATGTAATTGCAGATGTTAAGGCTTTTCAAAATGCAGTTCGTGCCGCAGCTGTAAATGCTGAAAAAGGCTATCTGGTTACTTTTGGAATCGTTCCAACATTTCCGGCAACAGGTTATGGTTATGTAAAGGCTTGCGGTTCAGAAAGTGACGGCGCTTACACTTTGGAAAAATTTGTAGAAAAACCTTGCCTTGAAAAAGCGCAGGAATATCTTGAAAGCGGTGAATATGCATGGAACAGCGGAATGTTTGTTTTTAAGGCTTCAACTTTCCTTGACGAACTTAAAATCCATAGTCCTGAAATGGCAGCGCTTTCTATTGAAGCTTTTGAAAAAGCTGCTGTTGAAACAGATTTTATTCGCCTTGATAAAGATTCATTTGGCAAAATAAAAGGCGATTCAATTGACTACGCAGTTATGGAAAAAACTCAGAAAGGCCGTGTTGTAAAACTTAATGCCGGTTGGGACGATGTTGGCTCTTGGAGTGCACTTTATGATATTAGCAATAAAGACGAAAATATGAATGTTATAAAAGGCGATGTAATTGCGCTGGACACAACTTCGTCTTACATTCGCGGCGGAAAGCGAACAATTGCAACTATTGGTCTTGATGATGTTGTAATTGTTGATAGCGACGATTCACTTTTAGTTGCTGCAAAAGGCAAAATCCAAGATGTAAAAAAGATTGCAGAAACAATAAAAGCTAGAGGCTAAAATCGCCAGGTTGAAAAATCTGGGTTTGTAAAACTTTTTGATGAGCTGGCTAAAACGCCAGCTTTTTTTTGAGCACTTTTTGCAAGCAAAAATGAGTTAATCAAAGAAAGGCCTTTATGTCAATTTTTGATTAAAATATCAACACAATGGCTGCCAGCACCAACTAATTCCGGGCGCTCGGCTATTGCAAGCTGAAAGCTACAGAATGCTTCAAATTCCTGCTCGCTCATTTCGTTGAGCTCGCGCCTCATATAATCTGCCGCGCCGTCCGCAGAAATAATCTTTATGCGTTCAACACCGGCTGCGGCGTTCAGGCGGTTAATATCTTCTAAGCGCACATAATCATACAAATCCTGTTCAGTACAAATTGTATGAAAATCCGCGCTAAGCCCGCCTTTTTGAGCAACCTGCTCCCATTTATGCTCTTTAAAACAATATGAAATTACGCTGTATTCGTTCATTACATAAGCAACTAAAATAATGCCGCCTTTTTTGGTAATTCGCTTTGCTTCGCAAAGAGCTTTAAGTTTTTCCTGATCTGTATGAAGATGATAAAGCGGGCCAAAAAGCAAAGTAATGTCAAAAGTCTGATCGTCTAAAAACTGAAGGTTTCTTGCGTCGCCTTGCCATGTTTTTATGTTTTCGTGTTTTGAGCGTAAAATTTCGAGATTGTGTTTTACGAGTTCTACTGCAGTTACATCGTAACCGCGATGACAAAGTTCTACGCTATAACGGCCGGTGCCGGCTCCGATGTCGGCAATTTTTAGAGGAGTGGCCGTTTTTTCGGCTGAAAAAGTGGAAAGCGAGCCGGCACCGTTTTGTGAGCCAACCATTTTTGCTGCTTCTTCTATAAAATGCAGCGTGGTGCGAAATTCAACTTGCCCGTGTCGGGTTGTGAGCCTGTGTTCTTCGTGAAATTTGTTGTAGTATTTTTCGATGTTTGTCATAATCTTTTTATAATATAGTGTAGTTGGAATTTTTAGCAAAGCAAAAGTTTAGCCGCAGAAAATGCTTTTTTCTTTTTATAACTTCCAGCTTTCATCTATTGCTTTGATAGAATCTTTTTTTGATTTATCATTCATAAACGAATGTCGGAAACTGTTTTTTACAAGTTCTTTAATTTCGTTCATTGTAAAATTCAGATTTTTGTAGCAAATCCAATATTCGTCCAGCAAAGTAGTTTTAAAGAAAACCGGATCATCGGTGTTGATGTTTACGGCAATGCCTTTATCAAAAAAGGTTCGAACCGGGTGCTCTTTTGCCTTTTGTACGATTTTTTTTGTAAAAGTATTTGAGGTAATGCAGATTTCAATTGGAAGCCCGCTTTTTTGTAATTCGGAAAGAAGTTTTTCGTCTTGAATGGCTGTAACTCCGTGTCCAATTCGTTCGGCGCTAAGAAGATTTATAGAATCCCAAATTGATTGTGGTCCAACATCTTCGCCGGCGTGAACAACTGTGTGAAAGCCTTCTTTTTTTGCAAGCTCAAAAACTGGCGCAAAATCTTTTGCAGGGCCTTTACTTTCGGCGCCGCCAAGTCCAATTCCAATAATATCTTCGCAAGGAAACTGCTTAAGAAGTTTGTAATTGTTCATTGCGTTTTCAAGGCCAAAAGTTCGGCTAACGTCCATTAAAAGTTTGATTGTAATTCCGCGTTTTTCTTTGATTTTAGAAATTTTTTCGTGGAAAATATTAATCATATCCTGATATTTAAAACCAAGTTTTAAAAATGCAGTTGGCGCAAAAAAAACTTCTGCGTAAGTAATTCCGTTTTTTACAAGGTATTTTTCAAGTTCATCAAAAACGATTCTAAAATCTTCTACTGAAGAATACATTCCTTGAATTTTCAAAAATGACTGAATAAAACCGTTTAAATCATTATATGAAAAAAGCTCTTTTTGCTCTTGTTTTGTTATTTCTTTGCCAAATTTGTTTTTATATAATTTTTTGATTCCGTTAAGTGTTAATACTGCTTCAAGGTGAAGGTGAAGTTCGGCTTTTGGCACAGCTTGTAAAAATGTTTTGAATTCTGATTTAGTCAATGCAATTTCTCCTAATTTTCTCACCTGCTATTTTATAGTAGCACGCTTTAGTCTATATTGCAATTACGGTTTGAATCCCCTTAGTGCAAATCTAAATTTGATTGCGCTGCGTGTTTTACTTCTTTTTCTTCGTAAAGCTTTTCATCTGCGCGCGAAAGTAATTCGTCGAGATTTGAATTTTCCGGCGAAAAAGGCACATAACCAATACTTATTGAAAGAATGCGCGGAAGTCCTGCTTCTTTGGAATATTGCTCGTTTAATTTATCTAAGCGGCTTCTTATTGTGCTTATTGTTGATTGCGTAAGTCCAATTGAAAGAATTGCAAATTCATCTCCGCTAAGGCGCCCAACAATGTCTGTGTTGCGGAAAGATTCTGCAAGAATTCGAGCTTCGGTTTGAATTGCTAAATCGCCGATTTTATGGCCATAATTGTCGTTGATTTGCTTTAAGCCGTCCATATCGGCAAAGAAAACGTAGCCGCTTTTTTTTCTTCGTGCGGCGCGTTTTAATTCTTTTTCTGCGCGGTTCATAAAACCACGACGATTTAAAACGTGTGTAAGTTCGTCCATTGTGGAGCGAATGTTTAAAACCTGATTATTTTTTAATAAACGCTCGTTTCGGTTTGTAAGTGCTTCATTTTTTGTGAGCGTCATATTTAAATCATAAGAATTTGCAATTGCATTAATAATCAGTTTCAGGTAAATATGATGAATTTCAAATTTGTTATTTGGAACTTGAATAATAAGATATCCGTATTGTTTGATTCCTGCAAAAATCGGATGAAGAATGAAGGTTCCAGAAATTTGCGAAATGTAAGTGCTTGGTAATAGTTTTTTTGAAGGATTAATTTCTATGCCTTTTTCATCATAAGGAATAATCTGCTTGTTATTTTCAATGTAGGTTTTTAAATATGCTTTATCTGGAATTTTGATTTTTTCGTTCTTATTAAATTCCAAAGGCCGTTCGTACAAAATTACCGCCATAGAACTAAAGTTCAATTGAAGTGTAATTTCCGGCAAAATGCCAAAAAGTTCTTTTAGCGTGTGTGTTGCGTGGAAAGTATCAATCAGCGTGTAAAGTCTAACTTCATCAGAAAAATAATCTGTGTATTTTTCGAGCGTTGCAGAGTTAATTTTGCTGTTTTGCGTGATTTTTCCGTCTTGTCGCCGGCTTGTAAAAGTTGTGTTATTCATTTTTATACAGCCGCAAGATTGTCTGTAAATCGGTTCAATTTCAGTTCTGGTTGCACGCGGTTGTTCTTGTCCTAAAAGAATTTTATGTGCAATTTCAGCTGCAGTAAAACCTTGTTCGTTTATATTTTGATTTATTGTCGAAAGTGTTGGCGAAAAAAACGAAGCTCGCGAAGTATCATCAAAGCCTATAACTTTTACATCTTTTGGAACTTTTACGCCGTATTTGATAAGCGCTTCTATACAACCTTCGGCCATAGAATCATTTGCAGAAACAAGCGCATCAAAATCTATAGAGTTTTTTGATCTTAAAAATTCAGAAAAAGTATTAAAGGCTGCTTCTTTTATAAAAAAGCCTTCAACCGTTAATTGAGGATTATATTCAAGGCCGTGTTTTTGCAAAGCATTCTTAAATGCTTCAAAGCGGTCTTTTGCTTCTTTTGAATTTGTTTTATTTGCACTTGCAAAAGCAATTTTGGAACAGCCGTGAACATTTTTAAGATGATCAATTATCTGGTCGTAAACTTTTTCGCAGTTAGTGTAAGTGTAATGAACTTTTTCAAACGGCAAATCAACTGCAATCGAAACAATCGGCTTTTTTGTAAAAGGCTTTATTAGCCCCAAAAGTTCATTTTCTGTTGTAAAAGTTTGATAAGAGCTTGTAACAATAATGTAAATATCAATTTCATCTGATTTAAGAAGCTCGGCAGAAGCCCAATATTGATATTCATACAAACCATAAGGATAGTTCGGCTGATTTGTTTGAGCAATAATCAACTGAACGTCCTTATCTTGTGTAAAATAAGCAGCAACGCCTTGCGCAATCGAAAGAGAATATTCAACTGTCAGATTGTGAACAAAGAGCGCTGCTTTTTTCATAGCAATTATTTATTATCTGACAGATTCCTTAATTCTGCAACGATTTTTTTGAATTCATCGCAAGCAGCTTGAACAGGTTCTGTTTTTTCCATATCAACGCCGGCAACTTTGAGCGCTTCAATAGGGTAGCGTGAACCGCCGCTCTTAAGGAATTCAAAATAATCCTGGCGTTCTTTTTCTCCGCCGTTTGTAACGCGTTTTGCAAGAGCAAGTGAAGCAGAAATGCCGGTTGCATATTTGTAAACATAGAATGCAGAATAAAAATGCGGAATTCGCAAGCCTTCCATATCGCTGTTTGATTCAAAATGCATTTCTGGACCAAAATAAAGTTCAAGAAGTTCGCGGTAAACTTTGCGCAAAAGTTCAGGCGTAAGCGGCGTTCCATTTTCTACCAGTTCGTGAGTTTTAAGTTCAAATTCAGCGAACATAGTCTGGCGGTAAAGAGTTGCAAGAATATCATCTGCGCGCATTGAAAGAAGATATTTTTTCATTTCAGCGTCTTTTGCATTTTTCAAAAGATATTCAAAAACAAGTTCTTCGTTGAATGTTGACGCAACTTCGGCTTCAAAAATCGTGTAATCGTAGCTCATAAAAGGATTGTTGTGAACTGCGTACCAGCTGTGCATACTGTGGCCGCCTTCGTGAGCCATAGTAAATACATCGCGGATATTTTCTTCGTTATAATTGAGCAAAATGTACGGATTTCCAACATAGCAGCCGGAACTAAAGGCGCCGCTCCGTTTTCCCACATTTTCATAGCGATCTGCCCAGCCATTTAGCAAGCCGTCGCAAAGCCGGTCTGTGTATTCTTTTCCAAGCGGCGTAAGCGCATTTCGGCAGATTTCTACAGCTTCTTCGTAAGTTGTTTTTGATTTTACAGATTTTACAAGCGGAACATAAACATCATAATGTCTAAGTTCGTCTAAACCAAGCATTTCGCGGCGCAATTTATAATAATCATGAAGTGCTGGAAGATTTTTGTGAACACATTCAATCAGATTATGATAAACCGAAAGCGGCACTTTGTTTGAATAAAGAGCCTGGTCTAGCGAAGATTTGTAGCCTCGCGCACGCATACTGAAAATATCTTGATTTACAGAGCCTGCGTAAAGAGCTGCAATTGTATTTTGATGTTCTTCGTATTTTGCATAGAACTTTTTGTATGCTTCTTCGCGAACTTTTCTGTCTTGAGAATGCATAAAAAGGCCCCAGGTTGTTTCTGTGAGCGGTTTTTCTTCGCCGTTTTCTGTAACGGTTCCAAAAGTTTTATTCATATCAACATTTGTAAGAACACTAAACGCAGTTTCTGCTGTTTGGCTTGTTTGCATTCCAAGAGACAAAATGCGCTCTTCTTTTTCGCTCAAAATGAACTGCTTAAGATGCAAAAGTTTTTCTATATAAATCTTGTAATCAGCAAAATCAGATTTTGAAATCCAGCTGCGAAGTTTTTCTTCATCAATTGCCTGAATTTCCGGCTCAACAAAGCTCAATTCTGCCTGCATTTGTGTATAAGCCATAATTGCGCGACCGTAACGGTCTGCGGCTTGTGTATCATCTTCATCAGCTTCGTGCATAAGCGATGCATAATGATAAACAGTTTCCATTACAAGATTTGCTGCTTCGAGTTCTTTAAAAGCGGCAAGCAAAGTTTCACTTGATTCGCCGAGCTTTCCTTTAAAAGCCGCCGCTTTTTTTGTCAATTCAGAAATTGATTTTAACGCTTCTTCCCATTCGGAATCAGATTTATAAATAGAAGAAAGATTCCATTTATCTTTTTCCGGAACGTCTTTTCGTGCTGGTATTTTCTTTGAGCTCATATTAAAAATCCTCAATTTTTTTCATAACTTCGATATCATCAATTTTATTTGGATATGCTTTGATAACTTCTTCGTAAACTTTAATTGTCTTTTTGACGTGAGTTTCAATTGTGAATCTCTTTGTGATTTCAAGACTTTTTTGTCCAAATTTTTTGATTTTTTCGTCATCGCCGGCAAGTTCAAGAATACGTTTTTCCATTTCTGGCTCTGAATCTGTAAGATAACCGTTTTCACCATCAAATACAGAATCTAAATAACTTTCGTCGCGGCGAACAATAATTGGAAGTCCTGAAAGCTGAGCTTCAAGAATTGTCATTGAATGCATTTCTGAAAGCGAAGTTGTTACAAAAATGTCTGCGCTTTCGTAATATTCGCTAACTTTTGTCCATTCAATAAAACCTGTAAAGATAATGCTTTTTGCAGCAATTTCTTTTGCGGCTTTTTTTACCATATCTTCGTAAGCTGGCCCGTTTCCAACAAAAACCATTTTGATTTTTGGATTCTTTTTGATTACGTTTTTGCAAACGTCAAGAAGCTCTAAAACGCGTTTTTCTTCGCCGATTCTTCCTACAAAAAGAAGCATTTTTTCATCTTCTTTGATTCCATAAGAAGCGCGAAGTTCCTGTTTGCGTTCTTGAGTAATATGTGTTTTCTGAAATTTTTCCTTATCAATTGAATTTGGGATAATTACAGAAGGCATATCCGGAAGCATTCCCGGCTGCTTAAAATAATTTCTTGCTTTTGTGGAAACTCCGATTAACGAATCAAATTTTCCATAATATTTTTTCATAATTCCATTAATGATTCTTGGAGAAATGAATTTTCCAAATGCAAGATAATATTTGTAAAAATCTGTCCACATTGTGTGGGTTGTACAAATAGCAGGAATCTTTAATATTTTTGCTGCGCGAAGTCCTGCTTTTCCAAGTCCAAATTCTGTATGGCAATGGATTATATCAACTTTATTTTTTTTAAGATAACTGATTAAAGGATGCATAGCTGGAATACTTAAAAATTGGTCAGTTCCTAATCCTAAAGCTACAGAACGAGTTCGGTAAATGTCAGGATCATAGGTTTCATATTCATCTGTGGTTTCTACGGTTACAAGAATTACCCTATGACCCATTTTTTTAAGCTGTTCTTGAAGTTGAACAACTACAGTTACAATTCCTGATTTTGTTGGAAGGTAACTGTCTGAAAATAAAGCTATAGTCATAATAGGCGCATTATATAACTTTTTCTAAACTGTGTCACTCCCTTAATACAGTTTAGAAAGTCAACTGCATTATTCGAGAAAAAGATAGTCGGTAAAATAAATGTCGCTGATTTTTCCTAGTGCTAAATCGGCGTTTATTTGTTCTTTTATGATTTGCTCGATTTTTTCTTCTGTTTCTGAAAGAAGCTGATTTTTTGTGCGTGTTGAAAAATAGGCTTGAAAAATGCCTTTAAGTGCGCCGCTTTTTCGGGAAAGTTCTTCAAAAAAAACTGTGTCGCCGGCGGGGTAAGCAAGCCACGGCGAAAGCACTAAAATAGCGCCGCCTTCCTGCGATTTAGCTGATGCGGTTGAAATTCTTAGCGTGCCAAGTTCAAAATAGCTTACTTCTTCTGTGTTTGCAGGCGCCATAAGACTTACAGCTTTGCCTTTAGCAATCAGTTTTTCTGGAGTTTGATTTTTTTTGTTCAAAAGTCCAAAAATCGTGCCAATCAAAATAATCAGCAAAAGAAATGCGATTATTGCAACTAAGATTTTATTGAGAAGTTCTTGTTTTTCTGGTGTAAATTCTTTCATATTTATTCTATTCTTCGTGTTGCACAAAAGGTGAACAAAGCGCTAAAAGTCTTCCTGAAGCGCGGGCTGTAATATGAACTCCGTCGTCAAGCCATTCTTCGCTTTCTATGCATCCGGCTTTGCGAAGTTCATTTATCAAAACTACTTGAGTTGCAGGAATTATATAATTTGCAACTTCGCCATAAAGAAGTTCGTAGATTTTTGCTTTAAGATCAATAAAGCCGGTTTCGTCTTTTGCGCTTATGAGAATTGCATCTGGAAATTTAAGCCGCAATTTTTGCAAAGTATGATTTTCATCTTCGGCTTTATCAACTTTGTTTAAAAGTAAAAGTCGCGGATTTTTGTTTGCGCCAATATCATCAAGAACATTGCAAACTGTTTCGTATTGAAATTCCGCTTCTGGATCTGAAGAATCCAAAACCAGCAAAAGCAAGTCGGCATAAATTGCTTCTTCGAGCGTTGATTTAAAAGCATCTATAAGATGATGAGGAAGATTGCTTACAAAACCAACGGTGTCTGTTATAAGAACGCCCGAACTTTCGTTGAGCGGAAGTTTTCTTGTAAGCGGATCAAGCGTTGCAAAAAGTTTATTTTCAACATAAGCATCGGCGCCGGTTAATGCATTTAATAACGAAGATTTTCCGGCGTTTGTATAACCAACAAGCGCGCAAGAAGGCATTTTATCGCGCTGTTTGCGCTGAGTTTTTCGGTTTAGTTCAATTGCAGCAAGTTCCTTTTTAATTATGCTGATTTTTTCGCGAACTAAACGCTGGTCGAGTTCAAGTTGAGTTTCACCAGAACCTTTTGCACCAAAAGCGCCACCGCGTTGTCTCGAAAAATCTTTGTTAAGGTGCGCAAGGCGCGGCAATGAATAAGAAAGGCGGGCAAGTTCAACCTGCAAAACCGCTTCTTTTGTTTGCGCACGCTGTGCAAAAATGCGGATTATAACTTCCTGGCGGTCAAAACAAGAAATTCCCGAAAGTTCTTCCCAGTTTCGCTGCTTTCTTGGTTCAAGGTTAAAATCAAAAATAATACAATCAGCTTCTATTTGTTTTGCAAGTTCAGAAATTTCCTGAGCTTTTCCTTTGCCAATTCCGTAAGCCGGATGAACTTCCATACGGTTAAGTGTGAGCCGCTGAATTACATCTAAGCCAAGCGTAATTACCAGGTTTTTGAGTTCTTGTAAATTGTTTCCAGGCTCGCCCACTAAAAGAGCTCGTGGAGCGGTCTGTTCTTCTTTCTCAACATCAATCATCGCAATTACTATAACTCATTTATTGCTATTCCGCAAATAATTTCGATTTTTTTAGAGTGGAGAAATTTCAAAATTTGACCGATAATCTAAGTGTAGAAATGACTTCTGGCCAGAAGATTGCTTCCAGTCTGCTTGCTGCTTTTGCGCTATTTGCAATTTTTGTTTTGAGTTTTCAATCCAAACTTTTTAGAGAATTGGAAACACGCTTTTACGCTCAATCAAAAATTGCGGAAAACACTCGGCAGTTAGATAAGATTTCGGAAAGCTGCGATTTGTACATTTCGGATATTCTCTCTTTAGTTGAAAAAGGCGAAAATGCCTGGACAAAAAATGCGGCTGTGCGCAGTTATTATGTGCAAAATCCTTCAGAAAGTGATGTTAATCAGCGGCGCCGCCAAACCGAAGCTCTTTTTGCCCAAATTCCTTCTCTTAGCGGCATTAGAATTGTAGATAAAAACGGAAAAAGTGTTCATTACAGTTCTTTTGATGAAACGGATTTGCTTAAGCAAAACGGAATCACGAAATTTTACAAAAATTACAACGACATTGAAAAAGACGCCAATGAAATTTCGTTTGAAACTCTGCGAAAAATTACATCGGAAACAAAAGCTGTTCTTTTATGCGATCAAACTCGCGGCCGTTTGATTTTAAGCGTGCCATTTTGTTGGGTTGACGGAATTTATTCGGGTATTTCGCTTTTTTATCTGAATCTTTTTGAAGTTGAAAAAGAACTTGTTTCGCGCGATGTAATTTCTCTTGGTCAGGGAATGTCGCTTTTTTCTGATGATGATTTTAATGGCGGCATTGTTTTTAATCTGCCTTTTGGTAATAAAAATGATTTTAAGCTCCCAACGCTGAATTATTGGAAAAACCGAAGCGAAATTATGAGCCGCGGCGGAAATTATCAGCAGCCAGAAAAACTTGTTGAATTGCCAGACGGCCGTTTTTACGTTGCACTTTCCAGCAACCGAATTGGAAAAATCAGAGTTAGCGGAGTTTATACAAGTGATGTTTTTGAGCTTTCTTCTGAAATCCGCTTAATTATTTACATCAGTATTTTTATTTCGATTCTTTTGATTGTCTTTTTGATTTTCAGTTTTTTTGGAGATCCGGTTGTTCAGCTTCAAAAAAGAATCAAAAAACTTCAACTTGGAATTATTGAAAATTATCTCGACGGCAAAGAAAAAAAAGAGTGGAGCGATGTTGCGCGCCTTCTTCGCCAGCGCCGCAATGATTTAAGCGATGATATTATAAAGAGCCTTCATGTTCATTCAAAAAAGCGCCGCGACGAGCTTTCTGATTATCTCGAAAAAAATTGGGAAGAAATTTTTGCGATTTTTGAAACAAAAACTGGCTCACAAAATACTTCTGGCAATGCTGCTGGCGGAAGCTCAGATATTTCTGGTGCTTCAATTCAAGAAATCCGCCGAATGCTCGAAGAAGTTCTGCAGAGTAAGAATTTTGTAAGCGGAGTTGCAGCTGCCTCTGGAACGGCCGTTGTTGCTGGTGGCGCGGCTGCCGTTCAAAAAATTGCAAATGCAGATGAAGTTGACGAAATTGAAGAAATTGATGAAATAGAAGAAGCTGAAGACGCAGAATCACTCGACGAAGTTGAAGAACTTGCCGAAGATGCGGAATCACTTGATGAAGTAGAAGAACTTGCCGAAGACGCAGAATCACTCGACGAAGTAGAAGAGCTTGCCGAAGACGCGGAAGAACTCGACGAAGTAGAAGAACTTGCCGAAGATGCGGAAGAACTCGACGAAGTTGAAGAGCTTGCCGAAGACGCGGAAGAACTCGACGAAGTTGAAGAACTTGCCGAAGACGCAGAATCACTCGACGAAGTAGAAGAACTTGCAGAAGACGCGGAAGAACTTGATGAAGTTGAAGAATTAGCCGAAGATGCGGAATCACTTGATGAAGTAGAAGATCTAACTGAAGACTCAGAAAACTTCGAAGAATCAAAAGAAGTGCCTCAAGACTCGGTTGAAGACGCAAACGAAAATTCTGCTGCGGACGAAACTCAAGAATTAGAAGTTGCTGAAAAAGAGCAGGAATTTGAAGATGTCGAAGAATTTGCAGAAGATTTATCAGAAGCTAATGAAAATCCGGAAGAATCCGGCGAAAACGCGGAAATAACAGGTGTACAAACAGAGTGTGAAACAGTTGAGCCGGAAACAGCCGAAGAATTTGAAGATTCTGAACTGCTTACCGACGTTGATGAACTTAGCGATGATTTGGAAGCTGCCGAGCCGCTTTCTGATTCTGAGGTTGAAGAATTTGACGAACTTGATGAGCTCGAAGAGTTTGTAGAAGAGCCAAAAGAAAATTCCGCTGATATTGCGTTGCTTTTTGCAAAGCCGGTTTACGAATTTAGTTCTTCGCCGGAAACTTATTTTCCAACCGAAGAATTGGCAACTGTTGATAATCTTTTTGCCGAAGAGCTTTCGCTTGGCTCAGAATTTTCACTTACAAACACAAACCCAACGCCAATTACAGTTTATTCATTTCCAACTTATTCAGAAGAAGAATTTGCGAGCGTTGATGATATTATAGAATCAAAATCAGAAAACCGGGAAAATCAAAATGACGAACAAATTGCACAAGCAGCAGAATCAGATGAACAAACAGAAAATCAATCTGATTTTGAAGAATTAACCGAAGAAGTTCCGGCGTTTGTTTCTGAGCCAAGTTTTTCAATGACAAATTTTGGCGAAAATATTTCAGCTGATGTTCCAGAACTTGATTCTGCGGGCGAAGATTCAAATGCAAATGCAATCGTGGAAAAAGACGGCATTTTTAGCATTGCAGAAAATCTTGATTGTTCGGGCGTTGTTCAAGATTCAGATTTTAAACAGCTCGTTGATTCAATTTTGTAAATAAAAAACTGCGAGAAGTAAGAGCAAACTAAACGATTTTCGTTTTTTTTGTAAACAAGCAACATTTTTAATTCTTAAAAACATTGCTTGTTATTTATGCAAGTCTGCAAAGACGTTCTGAGTGGAGTTTTGATTTTGCTGAGAACGGGCAAGGGATTGGAGCAGCGCCGCAAGGCGTACTTTGCGAAGCAAAGTATGGAGCGTTAGCGGAACTGCGCAAAGCCCGGTTTTTTGCGAAGCAAAAAATGCCCCCAAAGAATTGGAATACACAAGTTGTTCGCGTAAATTAAAAAATCAACTACACAAAAAATCAACTAACTTTTCTAAAATCATACTATTTACTATAATATAGTTTATGCAAATACAATTAAACAATCTTGTAAAAGAGTACACTTCTGCCGACGGGCATTCTAAAGTTCGCGCAGTAGATGGTATTTCACTTACAATTCCTTCAAATCAGATTTTTGGAATCATCGGAAAAAGCGGCGCTGGAAAATCTTCTTTAGTGCGCCTTATTAGTATGATGGAAAGACCTGATTCTGGTGCGGTTTTTTATGATGGTAAGCGCATTGATAATTTAGAAGAATCAGAGCTTGTAATGCGCCGCCGCCGAATAGGTATGATTTTTCAGAACTTTAATTTGTTATCTTCTCGTTCAGCTGGTCAAAACATTGCCTATCCAATGGAAATTTGCGGACTTCCAAAAGATGAAATTAACCGCCGCGTAGATGAACTTTTGGAAATCGTAGAACTTAAAGACCGCAAAAATGCCAGAATCAGCACACTTTCTGGCGGACAGAAACAGCGAATCGCAATTGCGCGAGCTCTTGCAAATAAGCCTGATATTCTTTTTTGTGATGAAGCAACTAGCGCGCTCGATCCGCAGACAACAACTTCTATTTTGAATCTTATCAGAAAAATTCAAACACAGATGAATCTTACAGTTGTAATGATTACACACCAAATGGAAGTTGTTCGCGATGCTTGTAATCAGGTTGCTGTAATTAACGACGGACATCTTGTTGAAGTTGGCTCTGTAAAAGATATCTTTTTGAATCCAAAAAATGAAGTTACAAAAGACTTTATTTCACACATTGCAACAGACCATAAATCTGCAAGCGATTCAAATATAGTTCGCTGGTCTAGCGAAGGCGGCGAATATGAATTGAGTTTTCCAACTGAGCAGCAGGGCGCTCCTGTTCTTAGTAACATCGCAAAAAAATTCGACGTAGAATTTAACATTCGTGCGGCTGGTGTTCAACACTTAACTGGCGGCGATGTTGGCAAAATGATTGTTGACTTTTCGGGCTTTGAAGTTGCAAAGGCTCTTGAATATCTTAAAAAGCAAAATATCATTGTTGAAAAGGCAGGTAAGTAATGGTATCAATTATAAATCCAGAAATTATAGGGCCGGAAGTTTATAAATTTCTTTCAGTAATTGGAATTTCAACCTTGCAAACTTATGTAATGGTTTTGTTTTCAACAATTTTTAGTATGATAATTGGAATTCCTTTGGGAATTATTTTGTTCACAAGAAATCCTTCTTCGGGGCTTAAGCCAAATACATTGATTTATCAGAGCCTTTCTGTGATTATTAATATTTTGCGAGCAATTCCTTTTGTAATTCTTGTGATTTTGCTTTTGCCTTTTACGCGAGCGCTTGTGCATACCGCGATTGGTACAAAGGCTTCTATTGTTCCGCTTACAATTGCAGCGGCTCCTTTTGTTGCACGCGTAATTGAGTCCAGTTTAAAAGAAGTTGACCCGGGTGTTATTCAGGCTGGGCGTTCAATGGGTTCAACTAATAATCAGATTATTTTTAAGATTTTAATTCCGGAAGCACTTCCGTCGATTGTAAACGGAATTACACTTACAATCATAAATCTTATTGGATATTCGGCTATGGCTGGAACTGTTGGTGGCGGCGGACTTGGTGATGTTGCAATTCGTTACGGCTATCAGCGTTATCGTGTTGGCTATATGATTGGCTCAGTTGTGATTATTTTGCTGCTTGTAGAAATAATTCAGCTGATTGGAACACATATCAGCAATAGAATGCAGGCAAAGCGCTAAGCACAAGTTTAAGTAAACTAAAAAAGGCTGCTAAGTTTTATTATTAGCAGCCTTTTTTAGTATTTAGTTAAAAAATGTTGTTTACGGCATTTAATTGAGTTTAGCTTATGTAAGTTTGCATAAGCTGCGCAAACAGATAGATTTTTTTGTAAATATTTACGCTAAATTCTTTCATTGGCAATTCAATGTATTTTTCAAGTTCTTTCCAGTTTTGAACAAGAACCGGTTTTGGCAAAACATAATCTTCAATCAACTGTTTAATAGTTTTACCAATTACAATCAGATTTTGAGTTGCCTGAATAATATAACCTCGAGCAGATTCATTTGCATCAGAAACAACGCGGTTTATGATATTTTCTGCGCCGGCATCGTGTGCAGTTTTTGGAAGCAGCGTTTTGATTTTTACGCCGAGCATTCCGTCTTCGGCCATAGTTTCGTCAAATTCCGTAATTTCATCAGAAATCTTTAAAAGCTCCTGATAAGCGTTTGACATTGGAGCCGAAAGAGTTGCGTCCCATTGGCCTCGAATAACTACAACATCATAATATTCGCGAATAACCTTTTTAACAAACTCAACAAGGAAAGTTTTAAGATAATTTAAAGGCTCTGTGTATTCAAAAATTGCAAGATCCTTTTTTTCAAGCTGAGGATTAAAACTTGAAACATAATATTTTAGACTTTGCGGATTTGCGGTTCCAAAAATCTGCATACAAATAGAAGAAGCTTTTGATTCTTTTTGCTCAGTTTCGATTTTTGCCAAAAGATTGCGCGTGTCATTTTCGATTTTTTCGATGTAAGGCTCAATAATTCCGGCATGATGATAAGAAACTTGAGTTTCATAATTTGGATCTTCGGAAATATGCTGAACAATGTAGTCAAGCGTTTTAGAAAGCTGAAGATTTTTGATTCTCGCGATGATTTTCTTCCAGTTTGCAGCCGAAACAAGTTCGCGGTTTTGAGTTGCTTTGAGCATATCAAAAAGCTGGTTCCAGTCAACCGAATCATCAGTTATGTTGTATGCAACAGAAAGAAAATCTTTAAGATCATCTATGATATATTCGCCGTTTACTTTGTCTAAGCGAGGCAAAGCGTTAAACGAATATTCTCTATAAGATGAATCAAATTTTTTGATAATCATATAAAAATCAAAAGAGCAGAAATCCTGGAAAAGAGTAAAGGCTTTTTCAAGATTGTCGGCTTTTGCGGCTTTTGATTCATTAAATTCATTTGTAAATGCCTGAAGTTTTTGTTCAATCTGCTGCTGAAGCTGAGCCAGCGGAACAGTTTTTGCCATTTCAAGGATTTTCTGTTCATCAAGCTGGTCTAAAATTGCAAGCTGATTTTCAGACATAACATAGTTCACAATCTGACGCTTAAAAATCGCCGGATTTTGTGCGTTTCTAAAAACAGTCTGCGCGGGCGAAACTGCTTTGTATAAATCAAAAACAAATTTTCCAAATGGCGCAAGAAGTTCACCAGAACTTGTGCGGTAAAAGCTGTGAAATTTTGATTTTGTGATATTTTTAGCAATAAGTTTTAGCCTTCGTTTTTTTTCTGCTTCCGGGCTTGAAGATTTAAAAAGTGATGATAACAGGGCCGAAAAGAAACCTTCTTTTTCTGCTGGTTTTTGAGGTGCGGCTTTTTCCTGAATATTTTTTTTACTGTCCATATCATAATATAATATGGTATAAACTCTAATAATTCAAGGATAACTTGAAGTCACATTAATTTGCGCTTATAATTAACTATGTTTTTTGTAACGTTGCATTGCCGGCGTTGCTTTTAACAGGCAAGGAGTTTTTATGAAAAAAAAATTATTGACGTTTATTGCAGCGGGTTTTGTTTTAACTGCTGTATATGCTTATAATCCTCCTGCTGGGGGTGAAAATTTAGAGCAGATTGCAAGTCCTGCAAATCTTTCGCTTGCAAATTCTGTTACTGGTGGAGCTTTATTTAATGCTGGAGCTGATTCTGTTGTAGTAAATCCAGCTTTAACTGCGGGCGAGCAGCGTGTAAATCTTACTGCTGGTTATACTTTTTTGTATTCTTCTGATGACGAAAATGAAAAACAGCTTGGCGGTGCTTTTCAAACTGGAATTTTGATTCCTTTTAAGCTTTATATTTTTAGCGGCTATATTAATGGAACTTTTGCGCCTTTTAAGGAAATGCATCTTGGAGATTCTATAAATTTTAATGCCGGACTTTCAAAAGAAATCACAGAAAAATTTAGTATTGGTATTGGACTTGGCGGCGGTTATGCCTGGTCTTATGGTGATGATTGGGCACTTTATGGTGATGTTGGTGCGCTTTATAGAGCTGGAAATGTTGGTTTTATAAAAGATTTCCGCCTTGCCGCTTCTGTTTTGAATCTTGGTAAAGTTTATGAAGATGTTGATAGAGTTGGAATTGATGAAAAAGCAGAAAATTCTGCATATCCAACTTTTGCAACTGTAAAAGCTGGCGTAGCTGGTTCTTTGCTTGAAACTCAAGTTGCAAAAATTGGTTTGGGCTTTGATGTTACGCTTCCTTGTTTTCAAAATCTTATTGTTGATATGAATGCGCAGATTTCTTTTAAAGATGCTTTTGTAATCAGTATTGGCGAAAAGTTTAATCTTGCAGAAGTAATCAACGAAAAATACAGTTTTATTCCTTCTGTTGCGTTCCTGTTTAAATTTTCTTTTGACGTAAAAAACAATCAGTATTTGGAAAATAACGGCTGGAGCCAGAGTGAAATGACAATTTCTTCGGGTTATAAAAATCTTTACGATAGCTTGCATGCTGTTTCTGTTGGAGTTGATATTGATTTAGGAATGGCAGACAGCGAGCCGCCAAAAATTGTTGTTTGGGATAACGAATAGGAGGATTGTAGAATGAATAAAAAGATTTTAATTTCTGGTCTTCTTTTTGCGGCGGTAAATGCTTTTACTTTTGCAGAGCCAAAATATATTTCGCCGAACAATGACGGTGTACAAGATGAACTTGTAATTCCAATGAAAATATCAGACAGACGTTATGTGCAGGGCTGGAGCCTTGTAATTATGGACAAAAATCATAACGTTATTAGAACAATCGAAAATAAAGTTGCGCGTCCAGAAAAAATGACTTTTAAGGCTTTTTTTAAGCAGCTTTTTACACCAAAACAGGGAGTTACAATTCCTGAATCTGTAAGCTGGAACGGTGCTATGAATAATGGTGAAACTGCTCCAGACGGAAATTACTTCTATTATATTACTGCAACTGATGATAATGGCAACACTGGTAAAACAAAAGAATACGAAGTTGTAGTTGATACAGTTGCTCCTGATGTTGAACTTTCGCAGCCTTCTGATAAGATTTTTGGCGAAGGTGCAAAATCTGCGCTTAAAATCAAACAGACCGGTTCTGTAGAAGATGAATGGATTGGTGTTTTCCGCGCTGCAGACGGAAAAGTTGTAAAAACTGTAAAATGGGTAAAAGCAGAGCCAGCCGAATTCAGCTGGAAAGGAACTAACGATCAGGACGGCCAGGTTTTTGACGGAGTTTATTCTTATGAAATTTCTTCAACAGACCGCGCTGGAAACGTTTCGGCTCCGGCTGCAATTACAAATATCATTTATTCAGCTGATAAACCTGCAACAAATGTTTTTGTAAAAGGTTCGCGCTATTTTTCTCCAAAAACAGACAGTAAATCTTCTGATGTAAAACTTGATCTTTCAATTCCTGTTCCAGAAGAAAAAACTGGAAATAAGCTTGTTGAATGGGCTGTTACTGTAAAAGATAAGTCTGGAAAAGTTGTTAAAACTTATAATCAGAAAAACAGCGGAGAAGTTCCGCCAGAATCAATTGTATTTGACGGAACTGATGATAATGGAAAACAGCTTAAAGACGGTGAATATCAGGCTGTGGTTACGGCAAAGTATCTTAACGGTTATGTGCCGGAGCCTATTTCTTCACCAATTCTTGTGCTTGATACAGAAAAACCTTCGGCTCAAATTGTTGCTTCGGAAAAAGTTTTTGGAGCAGGTTCAAAAGATTCTGTAAAATTTTCGATTATGCCGGTTCCTTCGGCTGGAGCAACAGTTCCTTCTTGGAAAGGTGAAATTCAGTCTGCAGACGGAAAAGTTGTTAATTCTTATGAATTTGGTGAATATCCACCGCAGGAAGTTGTTTGGAACGGTATTTCTTCTGACGGTACAATTGCAGAAAAAGGAAAATATCGTTTTGTACTTTCTGGAACCGACTTGGCGGGAAATACTGGTGTGAGCCAGACAACAGAACTTGTTACGTTTGATACAACAGAAGCGCAGCTTGTTCTTGCAATGTCAGATTCAGCTTTTTCTCCAAATGGAAACCGTGTAAAAGATACAATTACCTTTACTCCGGTAACTGCAACAAAAGATGTAGTTTCTTATGAGTTTATAGTAAAATCAAAATCAGGTTCGCCGGTTTATTCGATTAAAGAAAATAAAAAATTGCCGGTAAATTTTGTTTGGGACGGAAAAGACAGTAATAAGCTTCTTTGTGCAGACGGCTCTTATTTTGCGCAGCTTTCGGTTACAGCAGCAAATGGTTCTACGGCGGCAGCTTCAACTCAGAATTTTGAGCTTGATACAGTTGCTCCTTCTTTGGCGGCCGAAGTTCCTTGGAATTTCTTTTCGCCAAACGGAAATGGAAATCAAAAAAATATTCCGGTTACTGTAAAAGAATGTTCAGCAGAAAAACTTTGGATTGCTGAAGTTCGTGATTTGAAAGATAAGGCTGTAAAGAAATTTTCTTGGAGCGGAAGCAAGAACAGCTTTGTTTGGGACGG
Source organism: Treponema sp. (assembly GCA_017962415.1). Lineage (GTDB taxonomy): Bacteria > Spirochaetota > Spirochaetia > Treponematales > Treponemataceae > Treponema_D. Next base: position 22,072 of record JAGCVK010000055.1, read on the forward strand.
TACAGATGAATCTGGAAATATGGCTTTGGACGGAAAATACAATATCGTAATTCATTCAACTGATGATGCCGGAAACAGTTTCAATACAGAACTCAAGGGAATCAATCTTGATAATCGCGAAACAAAGGCTTATATAACAGCTGAACACGAAGGTATTTCTCCAAATAACGACGGATTCTTAGATGTTCAGAAGTTTGAAATTAGAACTTCTGTTGCAGATAATATCAGTAAATGGAATTTTGATGTACGAAAAGAAGACGGAACCAGCGTTTATTCACTTTCGGAAAAAGACAGCGCAAATCTTCCGGCTGTAATCAATTGGAATGGTGCTGGAAAAGATGATGTTGCCTGCGAGGGAACCTTTATTGGAACGCTTGAAGTTATGTACAATAATGGAAACAAAGTTAGCGCAGTTTCTTCGGCATTTATTTGTACAGCAACAAAGCCAAAGCTTAGTGTAAAAACAGCTCCAAATTACTTTAGCCCGGATAACGATGGCGTTGATGATGATCTTTATATCAAACTTGCCGGCTCTACAAAGGCTAAAATCAAAAACTGGTCATTTGTAATCAAAGATCCAAAAGGAAAAGATTTCTGGAAAACTTCTGGTAAAAATCAGATTACAGAGCGAATTATTTGGGACGGTTTGAGTAATATTCAAAAAGATGCTGGTGGAAATGCGGAACGAGTTCAGTCGGCAATGGATTATCCTTATGAGTTTACAGTAACAGATAATCTTGGAATGACTTCTACAGTAAATGGTGTGATTCCAATTGATGTGCTTGTAATTCGTGATGGTAATTTGCTAAAAATGGCAGTTCCTTCGATTATTTTTGAATCAGATGCTTCTAACTTCCAAAAGTCTAATTCAAAACTTTCGCAGGCTCAGGTTGATAAAAACTTGCAGATTGTAAACCGAATTGCTGAAATACTTAAAAAGTTCAAAGATTATAAGGTTACAATTGTAGGACATGCAAATAAAGTTACAGATAATCCGGAAGAGGAAACAGTTGATAATCCTCGTGATTGGGGCCGAGCTTTGACACCTCTTTCAAAGGAACGTGCCGAAGCAATTAAGACTTACCTTACAAAACGCGGCGTAAGTGCTTCTGTTTTGATGACTGAAGGTATGGGTGGTACAAGACCTGTCGCAAATCCTAAAGATAAGGATAATAACTGGAAGAACAGACGAGTTGAGTTTATTCTTCAAAAATAAAAGGTTTATGCGCAGCAGCTAGTTTGAAACTTCTGCTGCACAAAAAACTAAGTCCATTTTTATATCATCCGGTGTGGTTGGAAGCTCGGCTAAAAGCTGCTGCGAAAGACAAACACCGGATTTTTTTATGCTTATGTTTTTATAGCCGGCGTTTTGAAGTTTCGAAAAGTAAATGTCGTAAAAACCCTTACCGCGGCCAAGTCGCTTACCTTGTTTTGTGAATGCGCGGCCAGGCACGAGCACGAGTAAAGTGAGCGGGGCAGCTTTGGCAGAATCTTTTTGATTTTCGTTTAGGAAGGTTGTGAGGCTGAGCTCTTGTTTTGGTTCCGGTTCTTGAATTCCAAAGCTGCCCTGCGTTACGCAGTTTGACGTTTCAATCTGGTAGAACTCCATAAAATTCGTGCCTGGAAAAATGCGCGGAATAAACACTTTTTTGCCGCGGCTCAATGCGTTTTGAATAATCGGTTTGAGATCCGCCTCATCTGGCAGCGCCATATAAACTGCCACCGCGGCGGCTGTTTCGTAAACATCAGACTCCAGAATCATTTTGCAAAGCTGTTTTGACTCTTGTGGAATTAAAGCCGCGTTTGCGCTGAGTTTTTCTTTTATTGCTTTTCTAATTTCCGCTTTTGTCATAAAAAAAAATATATCAAAAAAAGTAAAAAAGATACACTATCGCTATTGACACTAATGCTCAATATCATTATATTAATACTCACGTTCAGCAATGAACTGCTGGTTGCTTAGCTCAGCTGGTAGAGCAATGGACTGTTAATCCATGTGTCGCAGGTTCAAAACCTGCAGCAGCCGCTAACTAAAAAGCTTTCCGAGTTTTCGGAAAGCTTTTTTTTATGCCTAAAACATTTTAAGAATTCTTATAACTGGCTGTTGCACTTTTGCGAAGTAAAATCCGCAAATCAAAAAAGCTCTAAACGTTATTTTTGATTTGCGCTATTTTTTATTTTTTTGAATCGGCTGAATAAATGCGTGCTTCTGGAACGGCTGGAAAGTATTCCATTATTTCAAGAAAATCTTGTATGGTTGCGTTTTGAATCAAATTGTATTCTTCGAGATACCAGCTTGTTTTTTGTGCGTCGCCGGAAAGTTCAAGGCCTTTGTTCAAAAGCAAGGCTGTGCCGGTGTCGCTTCCGGTTTCTTTCATTTGTGTTTGAATCCAATTATTTTTTATTTCCCGCATTGTTTTTTCATTTTTATTAAGCGTTTCCAGATCTTTTTTGATTTTTTGGATAATTGATTTGTATTGTGCATCTAGCTCGCGAGTTCGGCTTACATTTTGTACTGTAATTGAGCTTAATCTGATTTTATTGCGTGGAAATTGAATTGTGTTGTCATAATAATCAGAAAGTTTTGTGCTTATATAACTCAAAACTGCGTTGTAGAGTGCGGCTTGTTTTGTCATTTCTTGTGGTGCAATTCCTGCAAAAATAACCGGGTCAAGAAATTCTTTTGTTGGAATCAGAACTGCCGGCATTGGACCTGCTTTTTCGGCTGGAATATCAGTTAAAAAAGTGTGTCTGATTCTTGTTCTAAGATTTTTTGCAGAACTTAAATCGGGAATTATAATATTTTCTGATGAATCATTATTATCAGAAAAGTTTGCAAGAATTCCAAGTGATTCTTCAAGCTGCTGCTGTAAACTTTCGTGCAAAGCGCCCGTAACAATCAAACTGTAGCGCGAAGCGTCAAGCAAAGCCGGATATGCCGAAAGAATCTTTGTATAATCTGTGTCCAAAAGTATTTCTTTTTCTGCATCAAAAACAGAAGCGATTTTGCCTTTTCCGTAAAGTTTTTGAATCAAAGTGCTGTACATTTGATTTGCGGCTGTTCCGTTTTCAAGGCGTTTTCTGTATTTGCGACCAGAAACTGCTCTATCTGCATCAGCTGGTGCAATTTCGCCGTAAACTATTGCTTGTGAAAGAGTTTTGCAAACTGCAACTGTATCTTCTGTATCAAATTCAATAATAACAAGCCCGCGCGAAAGTGCTGTTTCTGAACTTACATTAAAAGCGCCGGTCAAAAGCCCTTTTTCCTGCGTGTTTCTAAGATTTTTTTGAATCAAACCGGCAAGAAGATTTATCATAACTTCTTCAAAACCGTTGTCGTCGGCAGAATTGTATTTTCCGCCTTTTATTGACAAAACAAGCGTTGTTTGCGTAGAAAGCGGATTTGTTTTTGTCGTTACTTGAATTCCGTTTGAAAGCGTAAAGTTTCCAATTGAATCAAGATTGCGTTGATAATAGCTGTTATCATCTTCGTCTTGCGAAACGGCATATAGCGGAGTTTCGTTTTCTTTTTCTTCTTTCATTGCTTTGAACATTGACTGCACATACCACGAAGCATTTTTTTCGTTTATTTCTTCAAAGCCCGCTTGTGTATATGATTTTTTATAAGTTTTGTAATCTTTGCTGTTTAAAATGATGAAGATAAAGGGTTCTTCGCTTGACATTAAATTTAAGTTTTCGGCCAAAGATTTTTCTTTTAGCTTTTGATTTCGTTCCATCATTGCGGCTGCGGTTGGCGAATCAAAATTTTCTGAATCATTTTCGTTTGGCTGAATATAAGGCTGAACCGCCCAAAACGAAGAAAGATTTTGCATAAGCGAAGCACTTTCTGCTGTCGTTCTATTTAAACTGTATTCAAGCTGATTTTTTGCGTATTCAAATTCTTCCTGGCGAACAAGCTGTGGAATTAAATTTATTTGTTTTAAGAATAATTGTGATTGTTTATAAGAATTTGTTGAAGCTGCAAGTTTTTTGTTTTCTGGCGGTTGTAAAAGTGTTTGAATAATCAGGCGCGAACTGTCTTTTTTGTGCGCGGCCGAAACATTTACATATTCATCGCCTGGAATATTTAGTTCTTCAAAACTTAAAACCTGTTGTTTGAAAATTGAACCTTCGTAGCCAAGCGCAAGTGCCATTAAATCTGCCTGTTCCATATCAAGCATTGTGTATTGAATTACCATTTGCGTAAGTTCGCTCGAAATTTCTGGTGAATGTAAAACGTATTTTCGCTGGTGATTTACAGGAACTGCCGGTTTTGCAACTGGTGTTTTGAAATTTGAATAATAGCGGCCGAATGTATTTTTTAGCATTAAAAGCGCTTTTTGCTGAGTTATGTTTCCGCTTATAAAAATTGCGCTGTTTTTTGGAGTGTACCATTGCTCAGATATTTGTTTGATTGTGGTTCGCGCAGTTTTTTCGGTTGTTTTTTTGAAAAGCGGCGGATAGATTCCAGAATCATGTTTCCAAGGAGCGTCTGAAAAAACTCTTGAGTCGATTGCAGCATTTATGTAAACAGACATTGTGTTTGCATTTTCGCTAACTTCTTTTTTTAAAGCCGAAAGTTCTTTGGAAAGCACTTCATCAGAAAAATCTGGAGAAAAAGCTGCTTGCGAAAGTTTTGCCAAAACCTGTTCCAGCTCGGCCGGGCTTGCGTCTATAAAATAGCGCGAAGAATCTGCGTTGCATTGAACTTCTGTAAATTGAAGTTCTGGATTTGCTGATTGAATCATTCTTGGATAAAGCTTAAAAAAGCCGCAGTTGCTTTGCGTTTGTGAAGAAAAACCTGCGCGGCAAGCATATTCAATATGAACGCAGGCATCTGTAAAATCTTCGAGCAGAAAAACCTGCATTCCATTTTCCAACGTAAGTTCGTGAACTTTATTCACCGGCGCGGCATTTATTTTTGCCGCAAACAAAATCAAAATTGATGAAAAAATTGTAATAATTTTTGGTCTATTCAGTAACATCAAAATAATACTAGCATAATTTTTTTTTACTTTCCACTTTTTACAATATAGAGTAAACTATAAAAACTATGGTAAAAGTCGAAAAATCAGCTGGTTTTCCAGATTTTGCGCTCACAAAAGAACTGCTTGCTGGAAAAAGACACCTTACTTCTCAGGAAATCAAAATTCTTGAGAAAAATATGAATCATAATGATGATCCTTCCTGGAATAATTTTTATGTTGATGATTCACAAAACGGCTTTGACCCGAGTTTGATTCATTTATCATTTTTTTCGGGCTTTGTGATTCTTGGAAAAGTTGAAAAATTAACTCTAAATTATAATGACCTTCATCTCGAATGCGGAATTATTTCTTCAAAAATCAACAATTGTGTTATTGAAAACGATTGTGCAATTCATAATGTAAATTATCTTGATAATTATCATCTTGGAAATCGCGTAATTCTTTTTAATATTCAGGAAATGTGCTGTACAAATCATTCAAAATTTGGAAACGGAATTTTGAAAAAAGGCGAACCTGAAGAGCATCGAATTTGGATTGGAGTTGCAAACGAAAATGAAGGCCGCAAAATTCTTCCTTTTGAAAGTATGATTCCGGCCGACGCGTATATTTGGTCGCATTATCGCGAAGATTCTGATTTGCTAAAACGTTTTGTTGAATTAACTGAAAAAGGAAATTCCGGCGAGCTTAATACTTTTGGCGTTGTTGGCGATGATGCAGTTCTAAAAAATACAAGCATTATTAAAGATGCAAAAATTGGCGCGGCAACTTATATAAAAGGCGCATTTAAGCTCAAAAATATAACGGTTTTGTCTAGCGAAGAAGAACCTTCGCAAATTGGCGAAGGCGTTGAAATGGTAAACGGAATTTTGGGCTTTGGAAGTAAAGTTTTTTATCAGGCTGTTGCAATCCGCTTTGTGATTGGAAGAAATTGTCAGGTAAAATATGGCGCAAGGCTTTTAAATTCTGTGCTTGGCGATAATTCTACTGTTTCGTGCTGCGAAGTTTTGAACAATTTGATTTTTCCTTTCCATGAGCAACATCATAATTCTTCGTTTCTTATTGCAACAACTGTTATGGGTCAAAGTAATATTGCGGCCGGCGCTACAATTGGAAGTAATCACAACAGCCGTTCACCGGACGGCGAGATTTTTGCAAAGCGCGGATTTTGGCCGGGCCTTTGCAGCGATTTTAAGCATAATTCGCGGTTTGCTTCTTTTGTGCTTGTTTCAAAAGGAAGTTATCAGTATGAACTTGATATTCCGTATCCTTTTGCGCTTGTTGCTCCGGGAAACAACGGTAGTTCTCAAATCACAATTATTCCGGCCTGGTGGTTTATGTATGATATGTTTGCAATCACAAGAAATAAAAATAAATTTCTTAAGCGCGACAAACGTGTAACAAAAGTTCAGGCAATTGAAACAGATCCGCTTGCTCCAGATACTATGCAGGAAATTATGTCTGCTTTGGATAGATTAATCGGGCTCACTTTAAATCATTTGAAATCAATTAATTACAAGCCTCTTTTAAAAGAAGAAAATTACGAGCGGCAGTATCAGATTGCAAAAGATTATCTTCATCAAAATCCGGCTGCGGAATTTGTGCTTGAAGATTCTATTTGCCAGAAAAAATACGGCGCTTCAATTTGCAAACCGGTTCAAGCCTATAAAATGTATCGCAAAATTGTAAAATATTTTGCAACCCGAACTCTTATGGAATACTGCGAGGCTTTAAATAGTCAGGTTTTAACTTTGGAACTGGTTGAAAGAATCAGAAAACTTCCGCTTTATACTCAATGGGAAAATGCCGGCGGTCAGATTATTCCTTCTGAAAAAATCCGCGAGCTGTTTCAAAATATTAAAAACGGCTCAATAAACAGTTGGGAAAAGGTTCATCAGTTTTATAAGGCTTGTGAATCAGATTATGAGCAGTATAAAGTTCGTTATGCGCTTTTCCTTTTGGAGCAGCTTTATTCGCGGCCAATCGAAGAATTTTCTGTGGATTTGTATCGAAATATTACAGATGATGTTTCTGTTGTTGCTTATGATATTTATCATGCTTCGTTAAAATCTCGCGAAAAAGATTATACTGATTATTATAGAAATATGCTTTATAGCAGCGAAACAGAAATGGAAGCTGTAATTGGCTCGCTTGAAGATAATTCATTTTTGAGGGAGCTTAACGTAAGTACAGAAGTGTTTACGACAAAAATCCGCGAAATGTTCGTTGGTTTGACTAAGTAGGGGATAACCGTTAAAATTAATATTATGAGCGAAAAAACTTTGTTGCCGATAAGACTCGGTATTGATGTAGGTTCTACAACTGTAAAAGTTGCAGTTCTTGATGATAATGATAAATTGATTTATGGTGACTATCAGCGTCACCGTGCAGATATAAGAAGCACGATTATTGCCGTTGTAAATAAGGCACTTGATTTTCTTGTTGCAAATGTTGAAGGCGGAGAAAGCCGTACAATTACAGCAAAAGTAACTGGTTCGGGCGGACTTTCTGTTTCTCAGTGGCTGAACATTCCTTTTATTCAGGAAGTTATTGCGGCTACTACTTCCGTAAAAAAACTTATTCCTCAGACTGATGTTGTAATTGAACTTGGTGGAGAAGACGCCAAGATTACATATTTCCGTGGTGGTGTAGAGCAGCGTATGAACGGTACTTGTGCCGGCGGTACAGGTGCATTCATAGACCAAATGGCTGCTTTGCTTGAAACTGATGCTTCGGGCTTGAACGAGCTTGCAAAAGGTATGCAGCAGATTTACCCGATTGCTGCGCGTTGTGGTGTATTTGCCAAAACTGATATTCAGCCTTTGATTAACGAAGGCGCTCGCCGCGAAGATATTGCAGCTTCTATTTTTCAGGCTGTAGTTTCACAGACAATTTCGGGGCTTGCTTGCGGTAAACCGATTCGCGGTCACGTTGCTTTCCTTGGCGGACCTTTGCACTTTTTGGATCAGCTGAGACAGCGCTTTATTGAAACCCTTAAGCTTAAAGATGACGAAATTATTGTTCCGGAAGATTCACAGTTGTTTGTGGCTTCGGGGTGTGCTTTTGGGGCTGAAAGAAAGTTTGACAATTCAAACGTTAAGTTCCCAACAATCAGCGAATTCCGCGACAATCTTAAAAATCTTGTTGGTGCAGAACTTAGCGAAGTTCAGCGCCTTGAGCCTCTTTTCAAAAATCAGGCAGAGCTGGACGAATTCCAGGTTCGCCATTCAGAGCAAAAGGCTAAACGCGGCGATTTGACAAAAACTCACGGTCCTGTATTTCTGGGACTCGACTCTGGTTCTACAACTACAAAGGCTTGTCTTATTGATAAAGACGGCCGTATTATCTGGGACTTCTATGCTCACAATCAGGGAAATCCGGTTGAGCTTGCGGTTCAGGTTCTTAAAGACCTTTATGCTCAGCTTCCTGAAGATGTATATATTGCGCGCGCCGTATCAACTGGTTATGGTGAGGCACTTTTCCAGGCTGCGCTTGGTGTAGACTCAGGTGAAGTTGAAACAATCACACACTTCCGAGCTGCAAACTTCTTTGTTCCTGGCGTTGAGTTCCTTTTGGACATTGGTGGCCAGGATATGAAGTGTCTTCGTATGAAAGACGGCGCAATCGTTTCGATTCAGTTGAACGAAGCCTGCTCTTCTGGTTGTGGTTCTTTTCTTGATAACTTTGCCAACACAATGGGCATGGACGTAAAAGAGTTCGGAAAAATTGCCCTTATGGCTCAAAAGCCAGTTGATTTGGGAAGCCGCTGTACTGTATTTATGAACAGCCGCGTAAAACAGGCTCAAAAGGAAGGCGCTTCTGTAGCTGATATTGCAGCTGGTCTTTCTTATTCTGTAATCAAAAATGCTTTGTTTAAGGTAATCAAACTTCGTAAGGCTAGTGATATTGGTGAAAAGGTAGTTGTTCAGGGTGGTACTTTCTTTAATGATGCTATCCTTCGTGCCTTTGAAAAAATTGCAGGCGTTCAGGTTTACCGCCCGGACGTTGCAGGTCTTATGGGTGCTTACGGTTCTGCCCTTATTGCTTATGACCAGTGGCAGGATCTTATGGCTCCAAAACC
>JAGCVK010000056.1 GCA_017962415.1 Treponema sp.
GCCCGCGAAGCTGAGGCTCTTTTTGGTGCTGACTACGCTTATGTTCAGCCTCACTCTGGTGCTGATACAAACCTCGTTGCTTACTGGGCAATTCTTTCAGCAAAAGTTGAAACTCCAACTCTCGAAGAACTCGGTGTTAAATCTTTGAACGACCTTACAGACGAGCAGTTCGACGCTCTTCGCAAAAAGTTCGGAAATCAGAAACTTATGGGTCTTGACTACTCTTGTGGTGGTCACCTTACTCACGGATATAAAATGAACGTTTCTGCCCGTATGTTCGAAAGTCACCCATACGGAGTTGACCGCGAAACTGGTCTTCTCGACTACGACGCTATCGAAAAGCAGGCTATGGAAGTTCGTCCTCTTATCTTGCTTACTGGTTTCTCTGCTTATCCTCGCAAAATTAACTTTAAGCGCTTCCGCGAAATTGCAGACAAGTGCGGAGCAGTATTAATGGTAGATATGGCTCACTTTGCAGGTCTTGTTGCCGGAAAAGTTTTCACAGGCGACTACGATCCAGTAAAATGGGCAGACATTGTAACAACTACAACTCATAAAACTTTGCGCGGACCTCGCGGTGCTATGATTCTTTGTAAGAAAGAATTTGCAGACTATGTAAACAAAGGTTGTCCAATGGTACTTGGTGGACCTCTTGGTCATGTTATGGCAGCAAAGGCAATCGCTTTCAAAGAGGCTCGCACTCCAGCTTACCAGGCTTGGGCAGCTCAGGTTGTAAAGAACGCACAGGCTCTTGCAGAAGGCTGTAAATCACACGGAATTCCACTTCAAACTGGAGGAACAGAAAATCACCTTATGCTTTGTGATGTAACTGTTTACGGTCTTACTGGAAAACAGGCAGAAGCTGCATTGTTCAAGTGCGGTGTAACTGCAAACGCTAACGCTCTTCCTTATGACAAAAACGGTGCTTGGTGGACTTCTGGAATCCGTATTGGTACTCCAGGTCTTACAACTCTTGGTATGAACGAAGCTGACATGAAAGAAGTTGCAGACATCATCGACTTTGTTCTTAAGAACACAAAGCCTGGCGTTACAAAAGAAGGAAAGCCAGCTAAGGGTAAAATCGAAATTTCTGATGAAACTGTTGCCGCAGCACGCGAGCGCGTAAACAAGCTGCTTGGTGCACACGTTCTTTATCCAGAACTCGACCTCGACTTCCTTAAAAAAGAATTTGTAAAATAATTCAATTTGAGTTTAATCTGAAGTTTTGCTTTTGCAAAACTTCAGATTGTTTCTTTCTATATTCTGTTTCTATAATCTATATACACACAATCCAATAATATGTTATACTCGATAAACCTATGAAAAAGAAAGTTCTTTGGACTATTTTTACGCTCTGTATTTCGGTACTTACAATTTATGCGCTTTTTTATAATAGCGGACTTTCTGTATCTGAATTATGGCAAAAAATAAAAGAAGCCTCGCCTATTTGGCTGATTCCAGCTGCACTTTGCATGCTTGGGTTTATATTTTTTGAAGGCCGTTCTCTTGTTTTGATTTTGAGAACTTTAGGCTACCCTGCAAAAAAAAGACGCGGTTTTCTTTACGCTTCAGCTGATATTTATTTTTCATCTATTACACCTTCAGCAACTGGCGGACAGCCGGCAAGCGCCTATTTTATGCACAAAGACGGAATTTCGGGCGTTGCAGTAACGGTTTCCTTAATTTTGAACCTTACTATGTACACTCTTGCAATCATCACACTTGGATTAATTTCAATCATATTTTTTCCAAAAACCTTTTTAAGTTTTACTTTGCCTTGCAAAATTTTAATTTTGATTGGTATTGTGATGATGATTTTGCTTACTGAATTTTTCATCATTTTATTAAAAAAACAAAGTATTCTTTTAAAATTGGGAAACTTGGTTATTTCGATTTTAAAACGACTTCATTTTAATTCTGCAGCTGAAAAACTCAGATTAAAACTGGATTCTGTAATCGAAAATTACAAGGAATGCGTTGTAACTCTTGCAGGCAAAAAAAAGCTGCTTGTAAAAACTTACTTTTTGAATCTTCTGCAAAGAACTTCACAAATTCTTGTAACAGTTTTTTGTTATTTTGCTTTGCACGGAAACGTTTCCGACGCGCTTAGAGTTTTTGCGATTCAAACTTATGTTGTAATGGGTTCAAATTTCATTCCAATTCCGGGAGCCGTTGGTGTTTCTGAATTTTTGATGTACTTTGGCTACACTATGCTGCTTGGCGAAGAATCAGCTTATTCGCTTGCAATTTTAGGTCGCGGAATTTCTTTTTATACCTGTAGTATTATAAGCATTTTTACTGTAATATTAGGATATATATTCATTCGTCTAAGGAAAAACAAAGAGGAAAAATTATGATTGGTTTTTATGACTATACTGTAGTTCTTACCTATCTTTCGATGCTTTCTGCAACTACTGGAATTATGTTATGTCTTAACGACATCGGTCATCCTTATCTTGGAATGATTTTTTTGATGATTTGCGGTCTTTTTGACGCATTCGACGGAAAAGTTGCCCGCACTAAGAAGAACAGAACCGAACAAATGAAAAAGTTCGGCATTCAAATTGATTCACTTTCAGATTTAGTTGCATTTGGAGTTTTACCAGCTTGTATTGGAATTGCAATGCTAAGAACAAGCATTGAACTTTCAACTTTCCCAGATTTTAAATTTTTACACCTTGCCGATAAATCAGCAATCATAAAAATTATTCTTACTGTAATTGCAGTTTTCTACACTCTTGCAGCAATGATTCGTCTTGCATATTTTAATGTTCTCGAAGAAGAACGTCAGAAAACCGAAGGCGGCTCAAACAAAACTTACATTGGGCTTCCTGTTACAAGTGCGGCTCTTATTTTCCCAACAATTCTTTTGATTCATATTTTTTCAAACTGGGATTTAACACTTTTATATTTTATTGTTCTTGCTATTGTAGGATTCTTATTTGTTTCAAGAATTCATATTAAAAAGCCAACTTTAAAAGGTGTTTTAATTATGGTTACAGTTGGCTTGCTTGAAGCTGGAATTCTTGCATATATTTTTATTGTAATGAAAAAACAGTAATATGGATTCGCTTACTTTTTTGTACAAAACAGTTCCCGGAAGATTTTTTTTAAAATTGCTTACAACGCGTGCAGTTTCAAAAATATGCGGAAACTTTCTTGATTCAAAATTATCAAAATTTTTAATCAAAGATTTTGTACAAAAAAATAATATTAATCTCGAAGATTATCAAACAGACGGAATAGAAACGTTCAATCAGTTTTTCCGCCGAAAAATCAAAGACGGAAAACGCATTTTTGATTCAGACCCGCAAAATTTGTGCGCACCTTGCGACGGGCTTCTTTCTGTCTGGAACATCGAAAAAGATACTGTAATTCCCGTAAAACAATCTTTTTACACAGTTTCTTCTCTTTTAAAAGATGAAGAACTTGCGCGCCAATTCAACGACGGACTTTGTCTTGTTTTTCGGCTTTGCGTAGATAATTATCACAGATATTGTTATGCAGAAAGCGGAAAAAAAAGCACCAATATTTTTATTCCAGGAAAATTACATACAGTTCGCCCGATTGCTTTGGAAGCAAAACCCGTTTTTGTAGAAAACTGCCGCGAATACACAACTATTCAAAGCCAGGTTTTTGACACAATTGTTCAAATGGAAGTTGGCGCAATGCTCGTTGGAAGAATTGTAAATCTCGAAGGCGAAGGCTTTGCTCAGCGCGGAAAAGAAAAGGGCTTTTTTGAATACGGCGGTTCAACAATTATTCTGCTTTTAAAAAAGAATCAGGTTCAAATCAACAATGAAATCATTCAAAATTCTAAAAGCGGAATTGAAACTCCTGTAAAAATGGGAAACGTAATCGCAAGAAAAATCTGATTCAACTTTTTACATTAATTTTCGCTTAAAAATATAAGTTTTATAATCTTCATTTTCGCGGCAAAATGGCTTATAAACATCTTCACAAACAAGTGTAAAACCGTGCTTGAAATACCATTGCCAATTGCATTCACAATCTGTCCAAAGAAAAAGGTTTTTCCAGCCCTGCGCGCTAAGCATTTTTAGCGTGCGTTCCAAAATCTCACAGCCGGCACCGCGTTCTTTACTTATAAAAAGAGAAAGTTTAATATCATCGTCGTTCATAAGCGCAAAAGTTTTTTCGTCCATAAAATCAAGAAAGGTTTTACTCATTTTAGAAGCAACCAAAAAGTCCAAAGGAAAGCGTTTAGATTCGTTTAAAAACCAGTTTTGCGCATTGCATTCATCGCCTTTTCGCGCAAAAAATGCAGCCGCAAGAAATTTTTGATTTTCGTCTAAAAGTTCAAAACGAAAATCATTTTCCCAAATATTATTTCTTATGATATATTCAACATTAAAGCGCTTAAAAAACTCATCGCCAAGAGACGGGCTCCAAAGCGGAACAACAACATCAAGCAAAAAAGGAAGATTTTGAAAATCAAAAGGTTTTAGAATCAAATTATTATTTTTCATAATGATATTAAGTTCACAGCAAAAGATTATTTTTTTTAATTATACATTCTTTTTTGGCACACATAAAGATACAAAACATGCTATAATAAAAGTCTTGGAGAAAAAAATGGAAAAAGTTATTGAAACAAAAAGGTTGATTTTACGAAATTACACGTTAAGTGATTTTGACGCACTTTACGAAATTATGTCGGACGCAGAAACAATGCAGCACTACCCCGCTCCATTCGACGAAGCAAGAACTCGCGGCTGGATTGAATGGAATCTTGACAATTACAAAAAATACGGCTTTGGACTTTGGGCTGTTGTGCTTAAAGAAACCGGCGAATTTATTGGAGACTGCGGACTTACCCTTCAAAATATTGACGGCGAAATGCTTCCGGAAATCGGATACCACATTCACAAAAAATACTGGAGACGCGGTTTTGCAAAAGAAGCAGCACGCGCTTGCCGCGACTGGACTTTCACAAACACAAAATACAACAAAATTTATTCATATATGAAATACACAAACATTGGCTCGTATTCAACGGCGCTTGCAAACGGAATGAAAAAAGTAAAAGAATATCCCGACCCAAAAAATGAAATTTCTTATGCTTACGCAATCAGCCGTGACGAATGGAATAAAATTAAAGAAGAACAAATCGGCTAAATCAAAAAAACGAAAAAAACATTCAACAAAAAAAAGGACGGAAATCATGAGCAATAATTTATTTTTATTTGGAAAACGAACAAAATCACCTAAAGCAATTGGAGCTTTTTTAATTATTTTTGGAACAGTTTACATTATTGTTTCAAGTGCAATTTACGTAAAAGATGAAGTATTCAAAAAGAACGCAATAAAAACAACAGGCGTTGTAGTTGAAAATGTAAAATCCGAAAACGGACAAAACTTTAGAACCCGCTATTCTTACATAGATGAAGCTGGAAATGAACATTTTACAACAGGCTCGTCGAGTTCAAACAAAATTGAATACGAAGTTGGAACTATAATTCCGGTTTATTATTCAAAGGCAAAACCTGAAAAATCAATTTATGAAAGTCCAACTGTAAAATTCGTAATTAAGCTTTTTTTCTTTATTGGATTTTTGGTTATTGTAATTGGGCTTATTTTATATATCAAAAACAAAGATAAACCGGTTGTTTGGGAAAAAATTGGTTTTTCTGGAAAGTCAAAAAAATCAGATTACGAAGATGAATAAAATATCTCGCGAGGCAGCACGAAACTTTCTCGTTAATTACCAGAATCTCAATGCAAACGAAAAACTGGAAGGTGCAAAAGGCACAACAATCTTTATGAACAAAGTGCGTTGCATTCAGTTTGATCCATTGAACGTTGTTGGAAAAAACGCAGACCTTGTGCTGCAATCGCGAATTGCAAACTACAAAAGCGAAGTTTTATTTGACCTACTCTACAAAGAGCGCAGTTTATACGACGCCTTTGATAAAATGATTTCAATAATCCCGCTGGAAGATTATCCTGCTATGGCGCAGATTCGCCAAAAAGCTGTTGAACAACTAAAAGCAATTTTACAATGGCGCAATTCCATAGCAGCGCTGGATATTCTCGACGAAGTAAAAGATTTTATTCGCAAAAACGGCCCGCTTCCAGCAACAAAAATAAATATTGGCGAGCACGCAGATTCTGGAAAATGGGGGCACAAAAAACTTTCAAGTGCCGCTCTCGATTATCTTTATCACAAAGGAGAACTTGGAATCAGTTCAAAAATAAAAACTCACAAAGTTTATGATTTAAGCGAACGGCTTTTTCCAAAAGACATTTTGAATTCTCCAAGCCCATTTAAAAGCGAACACGATTTTGCAAAATGGTACATAAAGCGGCGCATTGGCGCAGTTGGACTTTTATGGAATAAAAACGGCGGCGCCTGGCTTGGTTTTTACACTCAAGACACAAAGCTTAGAACTCAGATTTTGCAGGAACTTGTACAAGAAGGCGAGATTTTAGAATATAAAGTTGAAGGCTTAAAAGAAGTTTTCTACATCAAAAAAGAAGATGAAAATCTTATTGGAAAACCTGTAAAAAATAATGTGGCACAATTCATTGCACCTTTAGATAATCTGATTTGGGACAGAGAAATGACAAAAGCCCTTTTTGATTTTGAATACACTTGGGAAGTTTACACTCCAGTTGCAAAAAGAAAATTCGGCTATTACGTTTTGCCGGTGCTTTATAAAAATCAATTTATTGCACGCTTTGAGCCAGAACAAAATCGTGGAAAAACTCCGCTGCAAATTAAAAACTGGTGGTGGGAACCAGAAATAAAAATCACCGAAAAAATGATAGAAGCTATAAAAGACGCGTTCAGCCGCTTCAGTAATTTTCTTGGCGTACCAATTATTGAAGAAAAATACTGGCGCGAAAAACTAAAAATCTAAGGAACTAAAAATCAGGTTTGCAAATAAAATGCAAAAGATTTCCGGTTGAAGGGTGATAAAAAGTGATTTCGGTTGAATGCAACATAAGCCGCTCGCCGTTTTTACAGTTACCGTAAAGGCTGTCGCCAACAATTGGAATACCAAGCCCGCCTTTTTCGCAAGGGCAACTAGAAGCAAGCCTAAGCTGATGAGTGCGCCCAGTAAGCGGAAAAAACTCAATTCGGGTAACTTTGCGTTCGTCTTTGCCGCAGTTTGATTTTAAAACTTCAACGCCAAGTTTTTTCCATTCAGTAATACCAATTTTTCCGTTTTGTTCATCATAAATCTGATAAGGCCTGTTTTCAACATCAAGCCTAAAAGGAAGCTCAGTTCGCCCTTGCGGTTTTCCGCGCAAAATTCCGTCTAAAAGCGCAAGGTATTTTTTGTGAACTTTTCCGGCGGCAAACTGCTCATTTAAAATTCTGTGCGCATTTTTATTCAAAGCCAAAACTAAAAGGCCCGAAGTTTCCATATCAAGCCGGTGAACAGCACATTGTTTTGGAGCCTGCGGAAAATAAAAATGAACACGATTTTCCACACAATCAGCTTTTTCTTCACCGCGACCAGGAACAGAAAGAAGTCCGCTTGGCTTGTTTACAACAACAATATCACAATCGCGATACAAAATCTCAAGGCCCAAAATGGAAGGAAGAATAAAACCGCAACGCTCATCGCAAGGCGGATACGAAGTGCCGGCCGTTTTATGAGCCGTTTTTTTTCCAAAGTACACTTCGTCCATGCTAACAATTTCATAGCCTTTTTCAAACGCAAAAGACAAAAGTTTTGGCGCGCAACAGTCGCCAGTTCCAGTTGGTGGAAGTTTTGAGCCGTGAAGTTTTATGATTTCATTTAAACTGATTTTTTTGCCAATATAGTTTGTAAAAGAATAAAGAGAAAAAACTTTTTGCAGCGAAGAATCAGTAAGTTCCGTGCGTTTTTTTTGAAGATTCAATAAATCAGTTTGATTTGTGCCAGCAGCTTTAAGTTGATTGATTTTGTCTGTAAGAAGATGAATTTCTTTATCATTTTCAAAAAGAGCCTTTTCAATTTCGCTTCCCGAAACAATAGAAGGAACAAAAAAATATTGCGCCCCAATTTTAGAAGAAAAACTTTTTTCATCGCAACAAGCAAGTTCAAGAATCTTACTGTTACCACTTACAGCAAAAAGAACAACGCGCTTTCCACCATAAACCGATTCATCTTTCTTCCAGCAAACAAGAGCGCCAATCATAAGCCCTTGATTTTTACGTTCAGAACTTTCCCGCGCAACCTGCTTTAATAAAACTTCGCCAGATTCAATTAAGGCAATGAGTTTTTTACAATAAAATCTTGCAGATTCCTGCGGGAACGGTGGAAACATTATTATTTGAGATTTCTGATTTCGACAGAGCCGTCTTCTTTAGAAATAAAGACAATCGGCTTATTTTTAGTAAAAAGCCCGGTTTCAACAACACCAACAATCGAATTGATTTTAGTTTCCATTTCAGGAACATTAATCGGCTTTTTCCAGGTGCAGTCCAAAATCTGATTTCCGTTATCAGTAATTACAGGGCCGGCTTTACGAACACCTTCGCGAAGAACACAATTTGCGCCAAGAGCATTTAAAGCATTAGTAACAGGCACGCGCGCCTCACCAATAATTTCAACGGGAACAGGAAATTTTGTGCCAATGCCAGAAACAGCTTTTGAAGAATCAGCAATAACAACAAAAATTTTTGCATTATATTCAACAATTTTTTCGCGAACGTGAGCTGCGCCGCCGCCTTTAATACAGTTGCAGTCTGGGTCAACTTCATCGGCACCGTCAATAGCAAGATCAAGCTGGCCACCAATAATTTTATCATTCATAGAAAAAACTGGAATTCCAAAGTCCTGGCAGGCATTCTGCGTCTGAAAACTAGTTACAACAGCTTTAATATCATGCAATTTGCCGCTCGAAATATGCTGGGCCAAACGCTTTACAGCAGGCATTGCAGTTGAGCCAGTTCCAAGACCGATTTTCATACCGCTAAAAATAAGTCCTTTTTCAATCAAAGTATCAACTGCTGTATTTGCAACCAAAGTTTTTTGTTCCGACTGTGATAATCCCATTTTTTTCCTCGCTAATTTTTAAAGAAATTATTTTGATTTATTTATTCATAATCTAAGCCAGTAAATAGTTTAAACTGTTCAAATCCCTGATATTCAAGCATTTTATAACCATTACAAACTTTACAACCAGCAATTGCAGCGCGCTTCATAATCGGAGTAACGCTCGGCTCATAAACAATATCAAAGACCATCTCGCTACCCTTAAAATCATAAAAATAAATCGGGTCGTTTTCACTAGAAGAAGGGCCTTCAGAGTTCATACCAACAGAAGTAGTTTGCACAATAAGGGTAGAATATTCGTTTAGCTTACTCACACAATGCGGAGAAAGTTCACAATAAGAAAAGCCGTACTTATCAGCAAGTTTTGCCGCCGTTTCAACCGTTCGGTTGAAAATGCAAACCTTTGCACCCATAAGTTTAAGAGTATAAATTATCGCTTTGGCCGCGCCCCCAGCGCCAATAACCGAAACCTTTTTGTGCTTGAGCTTTACCCCGCCAAGAAATTCCTCAAGGGCGCGGCGGAACCCCGTTGCATCAGTATTATAGCCCAACCATTTATTATTTTTACGAACAATCGTATTGCAAGCACCAATTTGCGCAACTTCCGGCGACTGTTCGTGCAAATAGTAAAGCACAGATTCTTTATGCGGAATAGTTACCGAAAGGCCGCGAACACCAATTTTTTCGCAAAAACTCAAAGTGTCAGAAATTAATGGCGAACGAAACGGCAAATAAAGAGCGTTCAAAGCCTTATTTTCATAGCCCTTATTGTGAATTTCCGGGCTCGAAGTTTTTAGCAAAGGCCAGCCAGAAATTCCATAAAGCTGAGTATCCTGATTAATAGATTTAAAATGATATAAATCGTTGATCGTTACCGGATCAATATGCCCGATTGATTTAGTGTTTTCAATGCCTTCTGCCGGTGAAACATAAGTCAAAAAAGAATTAGTGTAACTTGCAAGAATTCTCGAAGGAAATCCCAAAGGGCCCATTGCACATAAAATATGGTCATATTGAGTCATTCGCTCGCCTTCTTTAAAAAGATTCAAAACATCAGAAAGCGAATGAGGCATAAAAGCAATTTTTGGAATTTCATAACCGGTTTTACGCATAATATCGCAGCGTTCGCGAATATTCAAAACCGGATCAGTCATATTATGATAACTTCTGATGATTCTAACACCAAAGGCCATTGCAGCATCCTGAATGCTTGGAATATGAAAATCATCTTCAAAATCAACAAAAGCAAAATTTTTAGCTTTATCAGGATTTGCAAAAGCAAGCGCGCGACCAAAAAGATTAGTTCGCGCAAATTCGCCACCGCTAAAAAGACCGCCGTCAACATCACGCCGAATAGTTAAAATACAAGGCTGATAAATCATAGAAGGAAAACGGCGAGCATAAAGCTGTTCATCTTCATTCAGATAATCAACACGAAGCTCAACTAAATCAATATACTTTTCATATTTTTTTACAAGCTTAACATCTTCATCAAGAGTTTTGCCCGTAAGCGTCATACATACCAACGGCTGATTCATTTTTCAATCCTGATTTTTCCAAAAACTAATTTACAGTTTTTCTGGAAATTACTTTGTTTACAACAGAAAGTTCGAGAGTTGTTCCCTTTGGAACAGCATAAGGAACCGTAACATTTCCACCAGGATGATTAAAACTCAAAATAGTGTAAGAGTTTCCTTCCGGCGGATATGCTTCAAGTTTCATAGGAACCGGATACGGATAATCTGCAACCTTTTCCTTATAAATACCAAAAATATTTTCGTTATAAACGCCTTGAGGCAATGCCATTTCAAGAGAAATGCGAGTGTAATTTCTAATAAACTCATCATCAAAAGCCTGCTGATCAACAACAGTTCCAGGAACTTCGCCGTCAGTTGCCTTGTGAGACTTAATATCAAAAACAAGTTTACTGCGAGCCATAGTCTGAAGCAAATCGTTTACAGCCTGGCCAATAAGATAAGGCGCCTTAGTATTTTCGTAATTTGGACCGCGGCTTACAACCAGCTGAACTTTTACCGGTTCAGAAATATGAGTTCCAGCCGGCGGATCCTGTTCCAAAATAGTTCCTGCGTCAGAAGCATCAGGTTTGTATTCAGGTTCCAAAAGAACAATAAGCGGCTTTTGACCGGCAAAAAGAGTTTGAAGTTTCATACGAAGATCTTCAATATTCATTCCAGAATAATCATCAACTTTATCAACAATAACACCGCGGCTTACAACCAGAGAAACGCGGCTATAACCTTTTACAATAGCACCGGCTTTTGGAGACTGGTCTAAAATAGTTCCCTCATCGCCAGGAGTTTCAGAATAGCGCAAACTGATTTTTGGATAAAGCTCTTTTACCTGCATTTCCAAAAGCGCATCTTCAAGTTTTTTTCCTTCAACATTTGGAACAAGAACTTTTTCCGGGCCTTTTACATTAATAAAGAAAATCGTAAAAGCCGCAAAACACATAATTGCAAAAGCACAAAGCAAAATTCCAAGAAAAGCCGGAATATTGCCCTGAAATTTTTGATATGATTCAGAAAATTCAACCTTAAGCTTTTTGCTCTTTTTCAAAACCTTTTTAAAATCAGGCATTTTGATTTCATTTCGTTCATTGTTCTCGTCCATAGTTTTCCTCTTCTTAAAACTTTATTGCAATACAGCGCCAATAAAATTTCTAGCACCGTTCATAAAACTCTTGTAATCCATAGCGTTTTTTCCTTGCCGTTGAAGTTTGCGAACAGCAAGAACGCCATTTCCCGTTTTTATAAGAATACCGTGCGCTTTAGAAAATTCCAAGACCGTGCCAGCTACAGCGTTGCTGCAATCAACAGAACAAACAGACTGTTCAGCAAGTTTCGATTCAAGGATTCTAAGAGGCACACCATTTTCCAGCGTCCAGCAAGCAGGCTCAGGAAAATAAGCTCTAATTTTAGCTTCAATAACTTCGGAATCTTCGTTCCAGTTTATTTTACCATTTTCTTTAGAAATAATTCCAGTATAAGAAGCCTCGCCTTTTTGCGGAACACCACAAGGAAGCGCACCAGTTTCAACACAAGTTTTGATTACATTCAAAATCAAATTTGCGCCTTCTTTTGCACTATAGTTTAAAAGCGACTCGCAAGTTTCACTTCCATTCATATCAACAACAGTTTGAGCTAAAATATCGCCTTCGTCCATTTTTAGACTTAAAGTTTGCACAGTTACAGCAGTTTGATTATCGCGATTTAAAATTGCAGCCGGAACAGGCGTACAACCGCGATATTTTGGCAAAAGAGAAGGATGAAGATTAATTCCACCCATAGAAAAAAGAGCCAAAAACTTTGGACCAAAAATATGGCCGTAAGCAAAACTTACAAGTAAATCAGCGCCAAGCGGTAAAATTGATTCACGCGCAGCCGAATTTAAATGTTCTGGAGTAAAAACCGGAATATTGCGCTCGGCCGCAAAAGCTGCAACGGGCGTTGGAACCAGTTCTTTGTGGCGGCCTTTTGCCGAAGGCGGATTGGACAAAACACCCGCAATCTCAAAACCGCAGGTGCTTTGCGCGTTGGCGAGAATCTCTAGTGTGAGACGGGCTGCCTCAGGGCTTCCCGCAAATAAAATCCGTATCATTTAGCTTTTTTAGATTCCTTTGCTGCAATTTTCGCAGCAATTCGCTTTGCCTTTGCTTCTTTTTCTTTAGCCTTTTGTGCCGCGCGCTCCGCACGCTTTCTAAACTGAGCTTCAGTTTTTTCAGCAAAAGCCTTATCACCGCGGTCAATATACAAAATGCCGTCTAAATGGTCATTTTCATGCTGAATAATTCGAGCCAAAAGTCCGTCTGCGTCAAGCGTAAAAGGGCGGCCGTTTTCATTCAAAGCCTGAACAGTTACGCGCACTGGGCGAGTAATAGATTCATAAACCTGCGGAATGCTTAAGCAGCCTTCCTCATAAGCCGCAACATCTTCAGAAGTTTTTATAATCTGCGGATTAATAAAAACACGCTTTACATCATCATCAGACATAGCAACAAAAATGCGCAAACCTTTGCCAACCTGCGGGCCGGCAAGGCCAACACCGTCAGCATCAATCATAGTTTCAAGCATATCATTTGCAAGCTGGCGGATTTCGTCATTTACTTCTGCAATAGGCTCAGCTTTTTTTCTTAAAATATCTTCACCAAGTTTTGTGATGTTAAGAATCATTTTTCACCTCTAATGCGGGCAGCGCGGGCATGACCAGCAAGCCCTTCACTATCGCCAAGATAGCCGGCAGCCGCTGTACTCTTTAAAGTTCCGCTTTTACCCTTTTCTGCGCGCAGCGTTGTAACAGTTTTCAGGAACATTCTAACACTAAGTCCGCCTGTATAGTGAGCAGCACCGCTGGTTGGCAAAGTATGATTCAAACCAGCTGCATAATCGCCCAAAACTTCTGCGGAATAGTGGCCAACAAAAAGAGAGCCGTAATTATGAACACCATTTTCGATTTTGTTTCTAACAGAACCTTCGTCCAAAGCAATTTCAAGATGTTCAGGCGCCTTTTTATTTGCAATTTCAATTGCGTCTTCAATATTTTCAACCAAAATGATTTTTCCAAAAGTATCAATACTCTGGCGGGCAACAGCCTTTGTAGTAAGAGTTTCAAGCTGAGTTTCAATTGATTCACTTACCTTTGAAGCAAAGTCCATATCATCAGTTACAAGCACCGGCTGTGCAACAATATCGTGTTCGGCCTGAGCCAAAAGGTCTGCTGCAACCCATTCAGGATTAGCAGATTTATCAGCAATAATCATAACTTCTGTAGGGCCGGCAACAAAATCAATACCAACAGCGCCGTAAACAGCCTTTTTTGCAGAAGCAACAAATTTATTTCCAGGTCCAACAATTACATCAACCTTAGGAACACTTTCTGTTCCGTAAGCCATTGCACCAATAGCCTGAGAGCCACCCACAGCATAAAGATGATTTACACCGCAAATGTAAGCTGCGGCCATAATTCCTTCATCAGCATAAGGTTTACCACCAACATAAGCCTTTCCAGGAATTCCACTTCCAGATTTACCGGCAGAAACCTTATCATCAGGGTGAACACGCGGTGGAGTACAAATTATTACATTAGGAACACCAGCTGCAACAGCAGGAGTTACAGTCATAATCACAGTTGAAACAAGAGGAAATCGGCCAGCAGGAACATAACAGCCGGCAATATCAACAGGAATTGTTTTCTGACCGGTAAAAAGGCCAGGCTCAAGTTCTTCTTCAAAATCCTTAAAAGATTTTTTTTGAAGCTGAGCAAAGCGCAACGCAAGTTCATGAGAGTAAACAATAGCATCATAAACATCGCGCTTTTCGATTTTTAGCTTTTCAGCAGCTGCCGCAAGTTCTTCTTGTGGAACTTCAAAAATTGCAGGAACAGAAACATCAAATTTCTGACCATAAAGACGAAGCGCTGCATCACCTCTTTTTTGAACTTCTTCGAGAACAGATGTTACAACTTCGTTGGATTCTCCAAAGGTTCGGCCTTTAAAAAAATCCGGCTCTATGTCTGCATATTTTTCAATTTTAATCATAATTCAATCTCCTTAGTAGTTGGCAAGCTCAACTTGCCTTTGAGCCATTCTTTCGATAAAACTAAAACGCCTTTGCAGCTCGCAGTTTTAACGGTTGTGAATTATTGGCTACTTTTCTTTGTGTCGGCGATCCAGTTCGTCATAAACGTCCTTCCATGTAACGCCCTCTTTGTACATAAGAACATTTACAAAATAAATGAGATCTGCCGCTTCCCAAATAACTTCCTCGCGACCTTCGGCCTCACAAAGCTCTTCAGCTTCTTCTTCTACCTTTTCGCGCACGCGTTTTGCGTCAAGAGTTGCAGTATAGCTGCCAGGTTTAGGATTGGCAAAGCGATCTGCAATAACATTATATAATCTACCCATGCTTGATTTTTCGCCAGGGTCTGTAGTAAAGCAAGTCCAGCTTCCAGTATGGCAAGAAGGCCCAGTTGGAAGAACAGTTGCAAGAATACAATCTCTATCGCAGTCGGCACGCATACGAACCAGCTGCAAATAATTTCCGCTTGTATCGCCTTTAGTCCAAAGCTCGTTACGAGAACGGCTCCAAAAAGTAAGGCGCCCGCAGTCAAAACTCTTACGCACAGCCTGCTCATTTGCAAAAGCCTGCATAAGTACCTCTCCGTTTGCACTCTGCGCAATAACAGGAATCATTGGTGATTTATCAAAATCAAGACAGGCAACAAAAGCGTCTGTCAGATTTACTTTGTTAGTATAAAGAGCCATTCCAAGCTGAACATCACAATGAAGTTTTTCAAGCTCTTTGATTTCAGGAACAGAAGAAATACCGCCCGCAGCTACAACACGGCAAGAAACCGCATTGCGAAGCTCGCGAACATAATCCATATTTGTACCTTGCATACAGCCTTCTTTTTCAACACAAGTAAAAAGAAGTTCAGAACAGAATTTTTCAGCCTGCTTTGCCCCTTCGATTAAAGGAATATCAACAGTTTCTGTCCAGCCTTTTACAGCAATTTTTCCATTAATAGCGTCAACAGAAATAATAATTCTATCTTTACCAATTGCAGCTGCAAGTTCGTTCAAAAAATCTTCATTTAAAACTGATTCACCAGGCTTTGG
Organism: Treponema sp.; assembly: GCA_017962415.1. Lineage (GTDB taxonomy): Bacteria > Spirochaetota > Spirochaetia > Treponematales > Treponemataceae > Treponema_D. Next base: position 15,646 of record JAGCVK010000056.1, read on the forward strand.
CTCGCTCTTCCATGCAGAAGAACCAATAATAACTTTTTCAGCACCAAGACTAATAAGCTCGCGTGCTCTTTTTACAGTTCTAATTCCACCGCCGGTACGAACATTTCCATGATGAAGAAGTGATTTTAAAAGCGGGGTATTAACAGAATTCCCCTTTGCATCAACATTTCCTAAAGCTGCATCTAAATCAATAACAGCAACTTCGCCATACATGTCAAACTGGCTGATTAAAGCATCAGCATCATCTCGCTGTAGCACCAGTTCCTTGCCGTTCTTTAACTGAACGACGTGTCCGTTTTTCAAATCAATTGAAGCAATTACCATAATTCTAATTTTACCAAATTTCCAAAGTTTATACAAATGAATAATTATATAGAAAAAAACAGAAAAAAAAGACTGCCGAAAAAAGGAGGAAACGGCAGTCTTAATAAAAAAATGGAGTTATTTTCAAACAAGCATCGCGTTGATGTTTACTAAAATAACCACGAATTGCAAAAGTAGTTACAAAAAAAATAAAAAAAAACTGCAAAACCGGCAATTTTTAGCCAATTTTGCAGTTTATAAAAGCAAAAATCAGATTTAGTAAGTATAAGCCTTAGACTTAATATCCTGAATTGCTTCTTCAAGTTTTTCCTGAGAAATCTGCTCCATAAAGTCGCGGATTTGAGACGGAGACATATAAAGCGAAACCTTAGGAGTAAAGTTTTTGCCACCGTCGCTTGTAGTGCGCGAAGGCACAAAGCAAATTAAAAGATATGGTCTTTTTGCAATAAATTCATAATTTACATAATAGTCGTTGCGCTCGCAGCCAATAACAGGGCTCAACAAGCCAAACCAAACAGAACATTTGGAATTAAAATATGCAGTTTTACGGTTTACCTTTTGATGAACAAGAGTTCTTGACTCATATTGTTCCAAAAAAGTTTTGCAGGCTTTTAAGATTTTGTCGCGCTCAGCTTTGCGCAAAATAATAGCAACTTCGTTTACATCATCGCGAAGATGAAATTCCAGCGCATTAGTGCGTGGAACAAAACCAACAGTTTTAACCTCGCGTGTTTTTACAGTTTTACCGCTTTTTCGCAAAAAGAACAAAGGTGCAAGGTCTACAGGATCTATATCAGCTACAAAGTTTTCATTTGCAGCGGGTTCTGCAATGTGAATAATTTCCGATTCATCTAATGTATAGTCGTAGTTTTCGTCGTAAGCCACTTGTGAATCAGATTTTTTTGACGCACAGGAAATAATACCCAAACAAAAAATACAAGATAAAATTAATAAAATGTTTTTTTTCATAATTCTTCCTAATTAATATTTTGTAATTGCACTTTTTTAATAAAACACAAAAACGGCTGCCAACCGTTTAACAGCAGGCAGCCGTACTAATAAAAGCTCTAAACGAACCTTAAATTAGAAGTGAATCTTAGCACCAATGTTGAATGTACCAAGTTTTACATTGTAATGCTTTTCATCATAGTCAGTATCATTCAAGAGGTTAGCTGATTCGTATTCAGCAAATACAGTTGTATTGTCGATAAGACCGTTTACATCAACACCAGCTTTGAGGTTGAGATAACCGTCTCCTGAGCTAACACCCATCTTGTCATATCCTGATTCGAAGATTTTATGGTTGCTGAGTGGAGCAAAGTCATTAATCTCGTTATCAAAGAAAGCTTCATTTGCAAAGCGAACACCAGCTTTTGGAGTGATTGTAAGATCTCCAGACTTAATGTCATAAGCAACACCTGCAGCAAGAGCGATTGCAAATCTTTCATCATTGTCTTTAGCACCATTGTAAACTGTAATATCTCCATCAAAGTCTGAAGCCTTTGATTCTTTCAAGAATGCCATTTCTGAATAAGCAGCAAACTTGAGACCTTCTACAACATCACTATCAATGTATGCAGATGGAACAATTACAGCAGCAATCTTATCCTTAACTGTTAATTTATCACCATCAACATTATAAACTGTATCGAAAGGAATTGCAGCAACTACAGAGAAACCTGGAGTAATCTTCTTTGTCTGATCACCATCGCTAAGATAGTATACACCAGCATCTGAATCTTTTGTTTCGCCTAAACCAAACATAACACCTGCAAAAAGAGTATTTGTTGACTTAGATACATCATCTACAGCAGCTGTATCAAATGTAGTATAAGTACCTGTCAAACCAACAACTGGTTTTACATATTTCTTATCATCAAGTGACAACTTATAACCAACTCTTGCAGAGTAGCCAAGTGCATGAAGATTTGTTCCTTCAATGCCATATGTTGTACCACCACCTGCATCAACAGAATCTTCTATTGAAAACTTTGTAACAGATTTGAGACCATTATCCTTATTACGAGTGCTGAACTTGTCAGTAATATTGTAACCAGCACCAACATCAACAGAAAGACCACTTACAAATGAGTTTGTATCTTTCAACTGAGCTTCTGCAGCGAATGCATAAGAGTTTGTATAGTTTGTATGTGTTACATCATCATCAAAGTAAGAGCGGAGGTCAATATCCAATCCAAAGTTGTCGTCACCATAACCGAGAACGATACCCTGTGAATATTTGTCTGGACCTACGTTTGTGATCCACTTAGCGTTGTCGTTATCAGCTGAGCGGATTGCACCGTCAAACTTGTATTCGCCAACCTGAGCGTCTCCTTTTTTGATTCCAATGTAGAACTTGTCACCAAAGTGAATCTTTGCTGTATCGAGTTCAACTTTAGCGTCTCCGTCCCAGTCTTTCATCTTACCAGTAGACTCACTTTCGAAGTAATACTTATCTCCGTCTTTTTTGAGTTCAGTAGTATTAAAATAATACTTATCATCACTTTCATCAGCAGGAGTTCCATTATCATCAACAGCAATATCTGCTGCATCAATAAAAGTTTTAGTTGTTATTTCAACATTATTTGCTGAACGTCCGTCTTTACCTCTAATTGCAAGAGCCTTTCCTTTGATTTTAATTTCACCCCAGATGCCGTCACCTGTTGTTGATTTTTCACCTTCGTTCCAAAGGTTCAACTTAATGTTCAAGTCACCTTCTGTGTTTGTAAAACCAGTTTGACCAGCGTCTAAATCAACGCCCCATTTAGCAGTTGCATTACCATTAAATTCTGCAAGCTTAATATCGACTGCTGGCTCGTCTGCGAAAATCATTCCGCCTGCGAGAGCAGCAATAGCTCCCAATGCTACGATTTTTTTCATTAAAAAAATCCTCCTTTTTAATTTAGGATTTCACAAAACCAACGGTTCTGCTCTGAAATCCGCTTTTTTTTAATAATAACACGGCCATTTTGCGAAGTCAACAAAAATTATTTTTTTTTGGAACAGTTTTTAGTTTCGCCTGCACTACGATTTTCTTTTGCTTTGCAGCCCAATTTAAAGCTTGGGTTTTAGCAAGTTCTTTGTTCATTCCACAAAATTTATTGTCTAAAACCCTTGCTACATAACGCGTATAATCACACAACTGTTTACAGTTTTTTTGAAGATTTTTGAAAAATTTCTAAAAATCGAGAAAAAAAATCTGAAAAATGCTATAATGCGGCTTATGGCTAATAAAAATTTGGATTACAGCGTTATTTTTGCTAATGATGATTTTATTGTTTTGAATAAACGCAGCGGGATTTTGATTGCTGCAGACAGATATAATCCCGAAGCTCCGCGCCTTGATTTGCTTGCGGAAAAAGAATTTGGAAAGCTTTTTGCTGTTCACAGAATTGATAAAGACACTTCGGGTTTGATTATTTACGCCCGCAATGCAGAAACTCAGCGCGCACTTTCTATGCAATTTGAAAAACGCGAAGTTCACAAAACTTACCACGCGCTGGTTTACGGCCGCCCTATGTGGGAAACGCTGGACGTAAAACTTCCGCTTTTGCCAGACGGAGACGTTCGCCACCGCACAGTTGTGAACAAAAAAATTGGCAAACCTTCTTTTACAGCATTCCGCTTAATTGGCGTTTGCGGACCTTATTCCTGGATTGAAGCAAAACCCGAAACTGGAAGAACGCACCAAATTCGCGTTCATCTTTCTGAAAACGGACTTAGCATTGTTTGCGACCCACTTTACAGCGGAAATCAAAAACCGGTTCGCCTTAGCGAAATCAAAAAAAGGTGGAATGGCGATGAATATGAAGAACGCCCGCTTTTAAATAGGCTTGCCCTGCACGCTTACAAAATCGAAATCAAAAATCCAAAAACTGGCGAAGCGCTTACTTTTACAGCTCCTTACCCAAAAGATATGGAAGCCACAAGAAAACAGCTTGCAAAAATTTTTGATGTAGATCCGTTGAAATAACTGGAGCCTTTTTTAATGAAAAAACGTTTTTTTACTTTTTTTGCGGTTTTCTTCTTTTTGTTTGATTTTTTTGCTCTCGATTCGCAAAAACTTGCTGTTAAATTTACCCAAAAGTTTGAACTTATGAACGGGCAAATTAACGAATATGTTTTTGAGCGGGAATGTTTGAATACAAACAACAAATTAAGCGAGCTCGACTGGGATATTAAAAACATTCCGGTTTTTTCTGCAAAAGCTGATTTTGACATTAAAAAATATATTCATCTTGATATTTCCTGCGCAATTGGAATTGCAAAAGAAAGCGGAGACATACAGGATTTTGACTGGCTTAATTCGGTTGGCGGGCCACAAGGGAACTTTCCAGAATGGAAAAAACACGATCCAACCGAACTTACAAATTATTCAAAACACGACAATTTTTTAGATCAATACATGGTTTATTCGCTTTGCTTTGGCGCTAACATTTATCTTCCGGCAAAAATTAAAATCACGCCGTTTTTGCAATATCAGTATAATTTTATTTCCTTTACTGGAACCGACGGATACAGAACTTACAAAGACGATTTATGGCAAAAAAAAGATTTCTCCGGCAAAATTATTTCTTACAAGCAGGAATCGCATTCAATGCTTGCAGGTTTTAAAGTCGAACTTAATACAATTCCGCACTTAAGAATTTATTCTGATTTTGCATTTAGCCCGGCAATGACTTTTTTAAGCGCTTATGATTATCATTATCAAATAAAAACATGCTATTATGATTATTTTATGAATATCTGGCAGCTAAAAAGTAATTTAGAACTTCAATTTAAGTTTAATGAACATCATGCACTTGCACTTAATGGCGCGCTGCAGTTTATTCCTTTGAGCAAAGGCTTAACCTTTAACAAACCTTTAGATTCAGAAGGAAATGTTGTAAGCGGACTTTGGAATGCCAGCGACAAAAACGACACATTAAGCGGAACCAAACGCTTTTTGTGGACTATTGGACTTAGTTACTCTTTTTCACTCTAACGCTTACAATGCGCCTTGCACTAACATCTTCTGCGGTAAAAAGATTTTTGTTTTTTACAAAAACCATTCCAGCCGCCGGAAGATAACCGAACTGCTCTAAAAGCCAGCCGCCAACTGTATTCATTTCTTCTGATTCAAGATTCAAGCCTAAAATTTCATTTGCGTCATCAATTTTCATATCGCCGGGAACAATAAAAGTGTTTAGCGAAACAAGTTCTACTTTATCTTCTGGAGCCGAAACATCATAAGTGTTTTCATCGGTCATTCGGCCAAAAACAACTTTCAAAATATCTTCCATTGTGATAATGCCGTCTGTTTGGCCTTGCTCGTCTAAAACAACGGCAAATTTATGTTCGCTTGTGCGGAACTGTTGCAAAATATCAAGCACGCTCATAGTTCCGGGAATAAAAAGAACCTCGCTCATAAGGCGGCCGGCAAAACCTTTGCCTAAATCTGAATCTTCGGCACAAAAAAGCACTTTTTTATAGTTCAAAACGCCAACAACATTTTCGCGGTTTCCGCTGTAAACTGTTAGCGTTGAAAAACCTGAATCCAAAAACTGCGAAATTACTTCATCATAATCAGCTTCTTTTTGAATCATACTAACTTGCGAACGGTGCTTCATAACATCGTTCACAAGCAGATTATTAAATTTTATGATTTTATTAAGCAGCTGACTTTCGTCTTTTTCGATTGTTCCCTCGTGCGAGCCAACATCAATCAAAGTTTTTAATTCTTCTTCTGTAACAATTGCGCCAGTTGGCTTTAAGATTTTTTCAACAAAAGCAACCGCACCATGCGAAAGCTGTTCAAAAATCCAAATTATCGGGAAAAACAGTTTTTCCAAAATCAAAAGCGGAATCGAAGAAAAACAGGTAAACTTTCCAGGATTTAAGCCCGCCGCAGTTTTTGGCACAATCTGACCAAAAGTTGTAATAAAAAAGGCTGTTACAAAAGGCGCAATTGCAGTTCCGCGACTTTCAAGCACTTGAATTGCAAGCGCAGTTGCCAAAGCCGAAGCCAGCGAATTCAAAAAGTTTGTTCCAATTAAAACGGTTGTTAAAAGCCTGTCCATATTTGATTTTAAAAGGGCAACTTTTTTTGCATTTTTTACGCCTTGCTCAACCATACTGCGAAGTTTTAAACGCGGAAGCGAAAGATAAGCTGTTTCAGAAGAAGTAAAAAAGCCAACACACAAAAGCAAAACAAAAAGCGCGATTGCGGTTATTAAATATTGATTCATTATTCGCTCTCCTCTGTTTTGATTTTTGTAAGCTGAATGCGCTCGATTCTGTGCGACTGAATCTTTTTTACTGTAAAAAGCCAGCCTTCAAAATCAACTGTATCGCCAGTTTGCGGCATTCGGTCGATTTGTTCTGAAAACCAGCCGCCAATTGTTTCATTGATATTTGATTCAAGCGCAATATGCAAATCTTCTTTTAAGTCTCGCAAAAGCACAGAGCCGTTAATCGTAAAATCAGATTTATTTTCAACATTATCAAAATCAAAAACTTTACCGCGCAGAGAATTTTCGCCTGGAAGCGCAAAAATTTCGCGGGAAATATCTTTTTCGGTGATTACGCCGTCTGTTCCTGAATATTCATCAACTATTATTGCCATTGAATGATGACTTTCAAAAAGCAGTTCCTGCACCGAAGTGATTTTTTTTGTTCCCAAAACAAAAAGTGGCGGCCGCATAACTTTTTGAATTTCAAAATCATTTTGCTTTTGGCGGAACGCAAGCATATCTTTTAAGTAAATTATTCCAACAATATCATCAATTGATTTTCTGTAAACTGGAAAACGCGTGTAACCAAGCCGCTGCGAAAGTTCAACAATATCGCGGTAAGTTGCTTCAACCGAAACTGCGCGGATTTTTGTGCGCGGCACCATAATTTCCTGCGCTTCCAAATCAGAAAATTTAAAAACCTGGCTCATCATTCGGTTTTCGTTTTGTTCTATAACGCCGCTTTCAGAACTAATATCAAAAAAAGTTTTAATTTCTTCTTCGGTATAAGACTGTTTTTTTGCATTTGTTTTGATTCCAAAAATGCGAAGCACAATTCGCGCAATAAAAGAAACAACAACAACAAGCGGGTGCATTACAAAACAAACAACGGCAACAAATGGCGCTAACGCGTAAGCAATTCTATCCGGGCAGCGCGTTGAAATTGTTTTTGGCGTAATTTCACCAAAAATCAAAAGCAAAAGCGTTGCAATCAAAGTTGCAAAACCAACGCCTTTTTGCCCAAAAACTTCAAGCGCAATTGAAGTAATTAACGAGGAAAGAAAAATATTTACTAGGTCGTTTGAAACTAAAAGAGAATTGATAAGGCGCTCTTTGCGGTCTAAAAGCCGGCCGGCAATAAGCGCGCGCTTATCTTTATTTTTTCTGAGAATTCGCAGGCGAAGTTTATTCATTCCCAAGAATGAGCTTTCGGCAATCGAAAACAACATTGAAAGAATAATCAATACTGCGAGAATTATATAAATCAGAAAATTGGGGCTATCGTCCATTTATATTCTATTATAACATCTTATTTTGCAGAAAGCGATTGAATTACGCGGCGAATTGCCGGCGCCTGTTCGCTTTCTGGAGAAAGACGCAAAGCACGTTCAAGACAATCAATTACAGTTGCTGTATCAGAAAGTTCATATTCTGTATACAAATATGCTACTGTTGTTAAAGCCTGCTGTCTGTCTTCGGCAGAAATTCTTTCTTCATTTTCTATATCAAGATAAGCCTGAGCAGCCTCTTGTGCTTTACCATTCAACAAAGCTTTATCTGATTTTGCAACAGCTTCTTCATAAAGATATTTTACAAGAAGTCCACTTTTGTCTGAAGGATCAAGTTTCTTTACTGAAGAAATCAAATCGAGCAAAAGGAATCTGTAATATGGGCCGGTTGCTTCAAAAAGTGCGTCAATTGCAGCAACCTTTTCCAATTCTGTTCCAATCTTTGTCTGATAAATCATTTTGCGCATTTCTTCTATAGAAGATGATTTTTCTGAAAGAATAGTCTTAAAGCCTTCTAAAGAACGATTTTCATCATCATAAAAAAGGCCGGTAATCAAATATTGCTCTTTTGAAAGAAAATAAACTACCGGAGTTTCTCTTGCATTAAGCATTCGCGCAAATTTTGTGTTTTTTTGCATAAGAGCAGCGGCTGCCTTTGCATTTTTCTTTGCAGCTGCATCTGAATCTTCTTTTTCTACAGTAGTTTGATATGTAGCCTGCGAAAAATCCATACAAACTACAGCATATTTTGAAGCAATTTCTGTTTTAAAAGCTGAATCGCGCACAACCTTTGTAAGAAAATCTGAACTTGAATAGTCATCGCCCTCCATTGTAATGATGACCATAATATCCTGATTTTTCTTTTTAGCCGCTTTGATTGCGTCGTCAACATCTTTATAACAGCCGTTTGAATCAACTTTAGCGTTTCCGCAGCTGATAAAAAACAATGCCAAAGCAGCAAAAAGAATTTTTGTAATAGTTTTTTTTAAGTTTTTCATTTTTAATCTCCCTTTTTATTGTCAGCAATTGAGCCTGTCGAAACTTGCGTTTTGAAAAACATTTCGGCAAGCTCAATAACTTTTTATTTAAAGTATGCAACGCCGGCAGCAAACAAGTTTTCGCAAGTTGTTTCGCTTTCGTTTGAAAGTGGATTTCCACCAACATTCTTGAAAAGGTCGAAACTTGCGCCGTTATTTTCTAAGCCAACACCGCGCTCTGAGTGACCCATTTTTCCAAGAACGTGTCCGTCTGGAGATGTAATTCCTTCGATTGCGAATGCTGAGCCGTTTGGATTGTCCGGCTCTGTAATTGCAGGGCGGCCAAACTCATCTACATACTGACTGAATACCTGGCCGTTTTCAAACAAACGTTTTGCTGTAGCATCATAACAAACAAAGCGGCCTTCACCGTGGCTGATTGCGATAAGGTGATTGCGGCTGTCGATTACACTTGGATGCATTGCCCAAGGTGATGTAGCTGAAACAATGCGAGTGCGAACAATGCGGCTAATGTGGCGGTTGATTCTGTTGTATGTCAAAGTTGGCATATCTGGAGTCATATCGCGGATTTCGCCGTATACAGCAAGACCAGTCTTAACGAGAGCCTGGAATCCGTTACAAATACCAAGTACAAGGCCGTTGCGTTTTTTAAGGAGATTCATAACCTCTTCGCTGATGTTTCCAGCCTTGAGTACGTTTGCAATAAACTTTGCAGAACCATCTGGTTCATCACCGCTTGAGAAACCACCACTGAGGGCGAGAATCTGTGCATCGCGAAGTTCGCGGGCAAGGTTATCCAAAGATTCTGTAAGCTGAGCCTGTGTGCGATTCTGTAAAACAAGAATCTTTGTGTCAGCGCCTGCAAGGTTGAAGGCACGAGCCATATCGATTTCGCAGTTTGTTCCAGGGAATACCGGAAGCAATACTTTTGGACGGCTTGTTGGCTGAACAAATGCCGGTGCCTTGCGGATTTCGCTGAGAGATTTATGAACATCAGTTGCCCAAGTTGGAAGTTCCGGCTGAATAGCAGCGCCGCTTACGCGTGGGAATACATCTTTAAGTTTATCTTCCCAAGCAGCAACACATTCGTCGAGACTGATTTCTACAGCAGGATTTGTAACGCCTGCGAGAGTTGCATTCTTAACAGTAATCTTTTTGTCTGCAACTGTATTTCCAATAAGTGTTACAGTTCCAGCTTTAAGGTCTGTTTTAATCAAATCTTCTGAAGTTTCTACTATAATATTTCCGTAAGTTGGAACAAAGAGACCAGCAAGGTTATCTGAGGTGGTTTCGACAGGCTCAACCACCGACGGTGCAAGGAGTTCGGCACCAATCATGTTACCCATTGCCATTTTTGTAACTGCTTCTGCAATTCCACCAGGTCCTACAGGGTACATTGCGCTGATTTTTCCAGCATTATTCAAATCATAAAGAACATCTGAGTTTGCTAGGAAGGTTTCATAATCCGGCTCAAGAAGGTCAGAATATGGAACGCTTACCATATAAATGTTGTTTCCGACAGCCTTGAATGAACCGATTACAACATTCTTTGCTTCGTCGTGAGTTACGGCAAAGCTTACGAGTGTATGTGGAACGTTGATATCTTCAAAGGTTCCTGACATTGAGTCCTTTCCACCAATTGAAGCACAACCAGATTCAACCTGTGCATCTATAGAACCAAGGAGTGCAGCAGCTGGATAGC
>JAGCVK010000057.1 GCA_017962415.1 Treponema sp.
ATTTCTGCACACTTCATCCATGGGCGCTGCTCGAATGGAACAACATCAGATGGAACTTCAATATATGTTTCAAGATTCTTGTCGAATTCACCAGGGCGGTTACCGTTGAAGAAGTATGTAACGTGACCATATTTCTGAGTTTCAGAAATTGCCATAAGATGAACACCAGTCTTTGTAAGATATTCACCCATTGTGCGGTCAATGCTTGGTGGGTTTACAAGGAACTGAGCTGGCTTGTGGTTATCACCATCGTATTCCATCATACCTGCGTATTCAACAGCTGGGCGGCGTACGCGGTCAAAGTGAGTGAAGTTATCTTCTTCGAAGGCTGCAGTAATTTCAAGAGAGCGGTCGCCGCGGAAGTTGAAGAAGATTACACTGTCGCCGTCAACGATTGGTCCAACAGGCTTTCCGTCTTTAGCGATTACAAACTCGTGCATATCCTGGTCGAGAAGGCCAGCATTTTCACTGCGGTATGTATTGATAGCTTCAGTAGCAGAAGCGAACTGACGTCCGTCAGCAAGAACATGAGCGTGCCAGCCGCGTTCAACCATGCTCCAATCTGCACCATAGCGGTCCATAGTAATGTACATACGTCCACCACCAGAAGCAATCTGATAGTCTACATCGCTGAATTCAGCAAGGAATTTTTCAAAAGGTTCAAAATATTCAAGAGCGCTTGTCGGAGGAACATCGCGTCCGTCCAAAAGTGCATGAACGCGCAAAGTTTTTACACCTTCTTTATGAGCCTGAGTAATCATAGCTTTAAGGTGATCAATGTGAGAGTGAACTTTACCATCAGAAACAAGACCTATAAGGTGGAAAGTTGTTCCCTTGTCCTGAACGTTCTTTACAAGTTTCTTCCAAGTAGCACCTTCAAACATGCTGCCAGAAGAAATAGATTCACCAACAAGTTTTGCACCCTGAGCAAAAACACGGCCACAACCCATAGCATTGTGACCAACTTCAGAGTTACCCATATCATCATCACTAGGAAGTCCAACGGCAGTTCCGTGAGCCTTAAGCTTTGTGTGAGGGCAGTTCTTTGTAAACCAGTCCAAATACTTCATTTTAGAAGCCTTAACTGCATCTCCCTCTTCGTACTTACCATATCCAACGCCGTCCATAATAACAAGGACAACCGGACCACGACGACCCTTCCAGTTAGGGTTCTTTTCCAATGCATGCATTGTGTCTGCCATAAGAAAAACTCCTATATAATTTATTAAAAACAAAGTTATATTGCGAGTTTTCGAAGAAAACTCGGTAGGTCAGCTTGCTGACCGTAGCGTTCCGGCGCGCTTTGCACGCCGTCGGGCTTTGCGCACTTCCGCTATCGCTTCATACCGCAAGCGGTACGCCTTCGGCGGTGCTCCAATCCCTAACGCATCGTTAACAATAAAATTCCTTACCAATATAATAAAAAAAACGTATTTTTACAACGAGTCAAAAAAACGTGACAATCAAACAGATGCCGCATTTTTTCTTCGCAAAAAGTGTAAAAAAAAAGAGCTGCATTCGCTTTTGCGAATGCAGCTCTTTTTCACTTTGACAAATAGAACTATTCCTGTTCTTTAATCAAATAAGTAATTGTTGTATCGTTGCTGCCATGACTAATATCATTTGTCTCAAAAATAATTTTGTCGTAAGTAGCGTTCATTTTTATTTTTGTATTTCTTTTTATAATATTTTCAAAGGCAAATCTGTTAGTAGTTGTATAAGAGTTTGTTTCTTGATTATAAATGGTCTGTTGGCATATAAGACTAGATGGAAAACTGTCTAATGCTGTTATTGAAAACATTATTCCATTATAAAAAGCAAAAGATACATTTTCAGGAATAGGGGGCAGTAATGAAAGAAAAAAATTAATTTTTTCTTCATCTGATGAAAGATTTTCATATTGTTGTTTTTTATCTTCTGGTGCTGACTCTAAAATCTTTGCGTCAACATATGATAAATCTGAAGTAGAAACTTCTGTGCCAGAACTAAAAGTAATATCCTCGTCTTTTACAGAAAACTCATATACTGCTGTACATTTTTGAGAATTTCCATCGCTATTTTCATAAAAAGTTCTTTGTATTACTTTGTATTTACCATCAGAAAGAGCAAATCCTCCGTTTTCTCCTGTTGTGTAATTACCTTCATTATCAAAATTTTCATCAGACAAAGAAAAATCGTTTATAGTCTCACTATTGATTTGAGATATTTCAGTTCTAGCTGAAACTTCAAATTCAGTTGCGTTTGAAACAGTCTTTTTTATTTCTTCTGAAATTTTTTCAACATCTTTACTGATAAAAATTACTTCGTTTTCTGCATAGGTAATAAAATATTTTGATTTCGTAATATCAGACCAAATGAGATTTTCAGAAACATTTTTCAACTGTGATAAATAAACAGAATTAAATACTTCTGTTTGAGATTGTGCAATTAATACAATCGTTGAATCAGTTTTATATCCGTGTGAAAATGTAAAACTATCTGCAAAATACTTGAAAGAAGTGTTATTCAAAAATGCATTAAACAGTTCTTTATAGCTCTGTGTTTTTGTTGCATCTGATTTTAGAAAATCAATTTTATAAATCATAGAAGTACAGTTATAAGGATTTTCTTTTGAGTTATCATAAGAAACTTTTGAAATAATTTTACAAATACAATCAGATTTTTCAAAAATATCTTCGATTGTCCAGTTTCCATTTGAAAAATAAAGTTTTTCATCATTTAAAGGACACAACTTATAGTCAAAAGGTGCTGTTCCGGCAGGAATATCATTTTTGTTATTGTATTTCTGTTCCAAAGGACTTGGTCCTGCTTCATTCTGATTTTCGTCGTTGTAGATAAATATAGTTTCAGACCCATCATCTAGTGAAATAATAAATTTTGTTTTGTCTTCATTTGTTTTTTTATTAACGTTGCTTTTTTTAGTTTCAAATATTTTTTCATAAACTTTAGTATTTACATCAGCAACATATACTAAAGTTTGCATATCAGAAGTAAAATATGAGTTCTTGTAATTAAAAATGACTTCTGAGTTTGAGTCTTTGACCATTTGTTCAAAAGCCATTTTTATAAGAGCTTCTGAATAAACTTGTTCGTCATCATTGCTGTTTTCATTATTGCTGGTTAAATCTTGATCAAATTTAGCAATTGCAGACAAAAATGTAATATTATTGTCTGTTACTTTTGCTTTTGCAGTAATTTTGCATGGAAGGTCAGCGTATAAAAATACGTCTTCGATAGTCCAGTAGCCAACTGGAAGCTTAAAACCCTCTGATAAATCTGTAAAGTCTTGGTCACTAAAAGGTGGCTGTGTAGCTGGCACATCATCTTCAACAATTACAGGTTTTTCTTCTTTCTTATTATCTGATGTATTAGCCTGGAAAGTACAACCTGCGAAGATTAAAAGGGTGCTTAGCAATGTGGTTAATTTTAAAATATTTTTCATAAAAAAGCCTCCATAGTCTTTTAATGCTTTACAAAAGACTAAAAAGAATATAGATAAACTCAATATCACCATAACCAAAAAAAAAGATGTGTGTCAATAGATGAATTTGTTAGACGATTTTGTTGAAGATTAAACAGAAAAACAAGCAGGTAAAAAAAATCCTGAAAACTTTTGTTTTCAGGATTATGGAGAATAGGGGACTCGAACCCCTGACCCTCGGAATGCAAATCCGATGCTCTGAGCCAACTGAGCTAATTCCCCGAGGTAAGAAAGATAATATAGAATTTGTGCTTTTTGTTCAATAGCTTTTTGAAAAATCACAGTTTTTTTATGAGACGAGGAAGCGCCCCAAGCGTGAAGCCGCGCCGAAGGCGGCCAACGCAAGCGACCGAGCGAACGAAGTGAGCGAGGAAGTGCGTAGGCTGAGCGTTAGCGAACGGCGGAAGGCGTTTTGTACTTTGTTTTAGGGCCCAAGAAATAGACTTTTGTATAAAAAATAACTTTGCTGTTTGCTCATTTTTTTCATTGTTGCGAATCTGTTGGTTATGCCATATAATAAAAGCTACTATATAAATGCAACAAATGCAGCCTTTGGTTGCAGACAGGAGTCGTTTTATGAGTGATGGTTTGGATCCTGATATCGCAGCTCTTTTAACACAATCTGGTAATAATGCTTCTGATGACGCTGGAGCCGCAAAAAATTCCAAAGTTTCAAAATCTCGTTCTGGTTCTAATAAATCTGTTCACGAAGTTGATTTGAGTCGCACAGAATTTGAGCCTATAGAAAAATTTGTAAATGATACTCCTTCTCAAGTTTATAATGATACAAATTATTATAAAACAACTCTCACCGGTGAAAATCAATCGGCGCAGCGTGTTCATCAGGTGCTTTCAAAATATCTTACCTGCCAGGACCCAAAAGACCGTGCTGTTTACCGCCAGCAGATTGTAACTGCTTACTGGGAATTGCTTCGCGGAATGGTTGGAAAAATGGCAAATCCTGCAACTCCAATGCCAAAAAAAATGCTTGTGCGTTTTGGCGTTTTGTTGCCTTCGCTTTTTAAGCAGGAAACAAAAGATTATTTTTCTAAAATCTTTTTTGAAAATATTGAAAATGAACCAATTTTGTACGTTGATGAATGGTTCAAAGAAATTGCTTCAGGCAGAATGGGAAACTCTGCAACTGATGAAAAAAAACAGACTAAAACTGCAAATATGACGCCTGAACAGGCAGCAACGGCTGAGCAATCGCGGCTTATGCAGCTTCAATCAAAAAATTCTGGAAAACTTCAGAGTGCAGAAAACGTTCTTGGAATTAAAGAAAATGAGCGCCGTATGCTTGAAGTTGAACTTAAACGCGCCATTGAAGATTTGTGCGAGCATAATCTGGTGCTTGGGCTTGCAAATCATACAGCCGGTTATACTGATGTTCAGCGAAAACTGATTCCTTCGATTACGGATTTGCTGCACCGGCTTTCTAAAAATGATAAAGAGTATTCTAAAGTTCTCGAAGAATTCAAAGAAGCAAAAACAACTTACGACAATGTTCAAGATAAAATAAATGTAAATGGCGGCAATGTTGTTTCAAACGATACAGAAGCTGTAAAAATTGAATTTGAAACTGTTCGCCAAATGGCAAAAATGACTGTTGGCCGACGCGGAAATCAATTTCCAATTTTTACGCGCGAATTCTACCATTGTACAGAGCGCGGAACTGGAACCCGCGAAAATGTAATTGATGTTTTGCGCTGGATTGAAAGTCTTGATCCGGGCGTTTTCCACCGAATTCATAAAAACGTTCCAAACCGCATTGTGCCTTACGTTCTGCTTGTTCCAACTTATGGAGATCGCGGTTTTTGCTGGGAACCTTTTGACCGCTACAATCGTGTAACAAGTCGCGGCCGAATTGTTGTTCCAATGTATCCAAAAGATTTAAAGATTGCAGTTTTAACTGCCGTTGCCGATTTGCGCTGGCAGGTTGCTAAAGAAAAGGCTTCTTATTACTGGATGGAAGAAGGTCTTACCGGACAGTATTATCAGCATGCAGAGCAGATGAAGCTTAAAGGTGATTTAAAAGAGTTCTTTATAGAAGATTATATTTTGTGGATGACAAAAGAATCTACTGGCGTTCAGCGTTTGGACAAAGACGTGCGCGGAATCTTCTGGCGAAATATGCCGTTTCCAAAAGAGCTTAAAGAAGAACTCAGAAAGCGCTCGCTTGTTTATGATGAACTTTGCAAAAAAGATGCAAACCGCGAAATGAGTGACGGATATTGATGTGTAAAAGCCCCCAAAAAAAGTGGGACGCAGGCAAACAGAAAAGGGGCCCCTGGGTTGCGTTATGTTTTTGCGTAAGCAAAAACAGGAGCGTGGGACCCAGGGAGTTTCCTTTTCTGATTTGCCGTCGCTGGGACCCGCTTTTTTTGGGGGCTTTTACACATCATTCACCACTTAATGCTACAACCGGATCCAGCTTTGCCGCTCTGCTTGCCGGATTCAAACCAAAAAAGATTCCAACAAATACAGAAAAAACAAACGAAATTATGCAGGCATTTGTGCTTATAATCAATGCGTTTGACTGAACATATTCCACCGCAAGACTAACCGCAATTCCAACAATAATTCCCATAATTCCGCCCAAAAGTGTAATACTTGCACTTTCAATCAAAAATTGCTGGCGAATATCTGCGGGGCTTGCGCCAAGTGCTTTTCTGATTCCAATTTCCTGGCGGCGTTCGGTAACTGTAACAATCATAATATTCATAATTCCAATACCGCCAACCAAAAGCGAAATTGCTGCAATTGCACTTAGCATAATGCTCATTGTGCCAGTGATTTTGCTCATCTGTTCAAGCATAGATTGCATACTCATTACATTTACAGTATATTCCGAGCCGGTTTTTTCGGTATAGTAATTTTTGATTTCAGTTGCAAGCGAAACAGCCTTGTCTGCCGAAGTTGCCTGAACCATTACATTTGCCGCCGTTGGATTAGGTTTAATCTTTTTAGAATAAAAACCGCGCGGAATAAAAGCCGAGCCGTTTTCCATTCCGGTTGTTTGTTCTTTTAGCACGCCGATTACTTCAAAATTAAAGTTTGTTTTGCTCGCAACCAAAGTTACCTGCTTGCCAATAGCATCGCCGTCTGGAAAATAATTTTCCGCAGTATCATGATTCAAAATGATTTTTTGGGTTCCTTCTTCGTTATCTGTTACAGAAAAAAAACTGCCTTTTTCAAGCTCAAGATTATACATTTCAAGGTAGCCGGTTTCTATTGCGCTGCAATTTACCGAAGAAGAAGTTTCGCCGTAACTCATTGTTACGTTAAGCGTATTTTTATACCAGATTTTTTTTATGTTTTTGATATTATCAAATAAATCTTCGCGAAACGAGTCATTAAAAGAGATTGTTGTAGAACGCCCTTTTTTGTTCATAAAACCAGAACTTATGCTAACAACATCAAGGCCGGCGCTTCCAAAAGTATTTTCAATTTTTTTTGTAGAACTGCTTCCCATGCTCGTAATTACAATTACAGAAGCAACTCCGATAATTACACCAAGCAGCGAAAGAAAAGTTCGCGTTTTATTGCTTTTAAAGTTTTTGAATGCATTGATAAAATCTTCTAACATATTTTACCGTCCAAAATTTTAATGCAACGTTCAGTTGATTCCCCGATTCTCGGGTCGTGGGTTACAATGATTATGGTAGTTTTTTGTTCGCGATTTATAGTGCGGAACATTTCCATAACCTGCTTTCCTGTTTCTGTGTCGAGCGCGCCGGTTGGTTCATCGGCCAAAAGAATTTTTGGTTTTGTAACCATTGCGCGGGCAATTGCAACTCTTTGTTTTTGTCCGCCAGAAAGTTCATGCGGTTTATGATGAATTCTCTCTCCAAGTCCAACTGATTCTAAAGCGGCTTTTGCTTGTTCAAGACGTTCTGCGCGCTCAACTTTTTGATACTTTAGCGGTAACATCACGTTTTCCAAAACATTCATTGCAGAAATCAAATGATACTGCTGAAAAACAAAGCCAACTGTTTGATTTCGTAAAACGGCAAGTTCTTTTTCGCTCATAAGAGCAGTTTCGCGGCCGTTAATTTTTACAATGCCGGAAGTTGGCCGGTCAAGGCAACCAATCATATTCATACAGGTTGATTTTCCTGAACCAGACGGGCCCATAATCGAAACAAACTCGCCTTGCTTTATATCAAAACTAATTCCGCGCAGCGCGTGAACTTCGCTTTCACCCATAGAATAAGTTTTTACAACATTCTTTAAGCTAACAACAGTTCCCATTGTGAGCCTCCTTTACATTGGGCCACCAGGTCCGCCAAAGCCTGGCATTCCGCCTGGTGCGCCAGAAGCTGCGCTGCTGTTCTTTTTACCAGAACTGCCAGAAGAACTTGAATTTTTCTTTTTGTTTGAACCCGAAACGCGCGGTTTACTCTGCTGCAAAAGCACTTCGCCGCCTTCCAGTCCTTCCAAAACTTTTACATACTCGCTTCCATAAGGTTTAATTTTTACAGATTTCTTTTTTTCACCCTTTGCAAGAACAACATACGGCTCTTTGTTTTCATAACCAATTGCGTAGCGCGAAACTACAACGTATTGCTCAGTTGGGCTGATTTCAATTTTTCCCGTGAACGAAAAGTTTGGAAGAATTTCCGAAGGATAATCATCAATGCGAAGTTTTACTTTTACAATTGTAGCTCCGCGCGAAGTAACTTCGCCAATTGCAGGCCAGCCGGTTACATAGCCGGTAACTTTTTCTTTTTTGTAAGCCGGGAAAGTAAACTCAACAGCCTGGCCAACTTTTAGTTTTGAAACATCAGTTTCTGTAACTTCAACTTCGGCGGTAAGATAATCAATGTTTACAAGAGTTCCAACCGTGTCTTTTGCTTCAAGCGAATCGCCAACGGCAACGTCCAAATCTGCAATAATTCCGTCAAAGGTTGCAGTAACTTTGCGGTCTTCAACTTTTTGCAAAAGCGAGTTACGTTCAGTTTCTAAAAGTCTAAGTTCGCGCGCACTTGCAGTAAGTTTTTTTGTTGCCATATTGTATTCCTGCTTTTCCAGATTATAAAGCTGCTCCGAAGCGTCAAGCTGAATAATTACATCGCCTTTTTTTACTTTATCGCCGGCTTTTACATAAACTGCAGTTACAGTTCCGGCGCTTCGGGCTTGCAAAGTTTGCTCCTGAGCGGCTGCAACAGTTCCAGAAATTTCAATTACATTTTCATAAGTTTCGAGGTTTGCTGTATAAGTAACTTTTTCAGTTCCTTTTTTGCTAAAGATAGTTCTTAAAATCACAAGCACTAAAATTGCTGCCAATAAACTTGCTGTACAAATAATCAAAATCTTGATTTTCTTCTTCATATTTTTACCCTTATTCCCCGTCAGTATTTCTTACAAAATTAGCTGCAACATCATCATTGTAAATTATCAAATCAATCTGATTCATAACCTTTTTGATGATACAAGAATTCAAAGTTGTTTTTGTTGAAAGATAATCGCTTTCGCTTATAAAGCCCTGTTTGAAAAGCTGCGCCATATCTTTTTCCAATTCTTCATACAAAGAAAGATTTTCCTGGCAAGTTTTTTTGTCCCAAAGCAAAGTGTCCAGCTTTTGATGATGTTCAACAATAGTTGTTTCATAATCAGATTCAGCTGCCTGAATTGCCAAAAGTTCCTGTTCTTCTGTAAGTGCATTTTGCTTTTTTGTAATGCTGTTTTTGCGGAAAGTATTTGGATTAAGCGACAAACTGAGTTTTATAGCCGGCGAACTTGATTTTGAATTTGCAGAATCCTCATTTTGATTAACCGGAAGACTAACTCCAGCGCCAAGTTTTAACCCGCCGAGAGTTCCTGTAAGGCCTGCATCTACAGAATCAGAATTGGTTGCAGAATTATCGATTGTGTAACCAGCATTTGCCGAAAGCGAATAATTTTTATTTGCTTTTCGTTCCATACTGTTGATTTTGTACGTCCATTCTGCGCTTTCAATTGCATTATACAATGATTTATCAAAATCGGTGATGTTTAGCGTTGTAATATATTCAATATCAGTCGGAACGAGCGTCATTAAATCAGTTTTTTCATCAATTTGAATATCAAAACCGCATTTTTTATAGAAAACAACGCAATCATGAATAAAAGAGTGAAGGCTGCTTTCAATATCGTGCTGGTCTGTAATAACTTTGAGCTGCGCTTTTCTGTAAGTAGAAGAAACTGTCGAAAAGCCTTGAACTTTTACGGCTTCAAAATCAATTGTGTCGCTGTAAAGCTGTTCTTCTGATTTCATAATTGAATTTATAGAAGACAAAAGTTGTTTCAGCTCTGAGTAAAATTCTTTTTCGGCATTTAAAACGCGCTTTTCGAGTTTGCGTTCTGCTTCGATTACCGAGCGTTTTGCTTTTAACAGCGAAATTTTATTTGTAAGATTCGAGCTGGAAATTATATCAATTCCAAGAGAAATTGATGTGTCTGAAACTTTTTGATTATCTGATGAATCGATTTTTGTAGAAACTTCTGCCGAAAGATTTGAGGCTTGCGGCAGTTTTGCCTGTACAGAAGGTTTTGCAGAAACTTTTGTGTTATCGTCGGAAAGTTCAATGTTAATTGTTCCGCTTGCAAGTGTTATATCAAAACCTTTATCAATGCGAGTGGAATCATAAGAAAGCGCTGCTTTTTTTGCAGCAATTGTGAGATTTTTTAATTCTGAATCATTTTCGATGTAAGACAACAGCAGCTCTGTCGTATCTGGCAGAGCAAGATTTTCTGAAGCAGCTTTAAAAGTAAAAGCTGCAATTGCTGTTGCAATAATCAGAAGTTTCTTTTTTCCCATATGTATCTCCTATCTGATATTGAAACGGAAATATAAAAAAAAAGAAACACTAATTTCTAAAAATAAGAATACTCTTACTTTAAGTTTTGCAGAATGCTGATTATGTCAGCACCGCCAATGAAAGTTCCAAGAGTACTTCCCAGTGATGACAAAATGAAAACCAGAAGAGCTCTTAGAATCCTGTTTCGATAAAAGCCTTTCACAGATGTTACATCATCCTGTAGTGTTTCCATATCGCTTACTTTTGGTTTGCACATAATTGCCTGAACAACTGCTGTACAAAAACCTATTCCAATAAACGGACAAAGGGAAGTAAATGGTGCGCCAATAAAGCCAACAAGAATGGCAAGCGGGTGGCCAAGCGCAATTGCAGTAAAAATAGCGGCCGGAATAGCGTTCCACAAGAACCAGGTAGAAAGAATTTGTGTTCCGCCGCGAAGCCCGCCATAAACAAAACCTGCAATAATAAGACCAACAATACAAGCTGGAATTAAAAAGGCTAGAAATTTGCCAAAAAGGCTAGGCTTTGGAAGTTGTGAAATTTCTTCAACATCAGAAGAAGCTGTTCCGCTGCCAAGTTTTTCGAGATATGCCTGAACGCCCGGAAGATGTCCAGCGCCAAGAACCGCTACAATGTTTTTTCCGTCAGAAGCCCAGATTTTTGAAGCAAGATAACGGTCGCGTTCATCAATCAAAACTTCTTTAATAACCGGCATATAATCCGAAAGCTCTGTCATCATAGAGTCCATTTCGTTGCGGTCTTTTAGTTTTTCAATTTCATCTGCATCAACTTCTTCTTTGCTAAAGGCGCTCGAAAGAAGTGTTGCGAGCAGTTTCATTTTTCCCCAAAAACTGTTTTTGCCCCAGGCGCGTTTAAGTGTAATTTGAATAGGGCGGTCTACAAGTGTGCAGCGAATGCCTTTTTCTTCTGCGGCGTTCATTGCGGCAATCATTTCGTCGCCAGGCTTAGCACCTGTATTAAGCCCCATTCTTCTTTGGAATGAAGAAAGAATCAGATTGGCAAGCAGCAAAAATCCTTCTTTGCGTTTTAAAACTTTTACAAGATCAAGTTCTCTGTAGCGGGAAGGATTTTTAATTGATTCTGCGCGTTTTTCATCAAGTTCAACTGCAACACAATCTGGTTGCAGTTCATTTATTGTTTGTTTTACTTCTTCAACACTTTCTTTTGAAACGTGGGCTGTTCCCACGAGTGTAATTTTTCTTCCATTTAGCTCAAGCTGTATGCGAGTCTGGCTCATTTTTTGAATCCCCATTCAGCGATTCTATATTCAAAAAACATAGGCGCTTCTAAATTTGCGACTTTGCCGTAATATTCTTTTGCAAGTGATTCGGCTTTGTTCAATTCATAATAAAGTCCCATGTAGAATAACATTTTACCGCGGTTGTTTCTATTGGTTTCTTTATTGATTTTTTGAACAAGAGCTGATTCGGCGTTGCGGCTATAAGAGTCATTGAAAAATCTAACCAGCGCGTATTCTGTTGTTTTTGAGTCAAGCTTTTTGAGCTGAGCTGTGAGAACCTTTTTTGCTTCCTGAGGTTTGTTTAATTTATAATAGCAGGCTGCAATCATAAGTGAATAAGACCAGCTTGCACTATATTCATAAGTTTTGGCAAAAAGTTTGATTGCTTCAGCATAGTTATTTGCATGATATTCGAGAATTGCAGTTGATTCGTAAGCGTAAAAATAGTTCGGGTTTGTTTCAATAACCTTGTGATAATTTTCAAGCGCTTTTGCAAAATTGTCCTGTTCATCGTAAATGCCTGCAAGATATGCATAAGCAAGGAAATATGTTGGGTCTAATTCAGTTGCTTTTGTCCAGGCGGCAATTGCATCGTTAAATTTTCCCTGAAAGCGCAAGTAAGTTCCATAATCCATCCAATAACCGTAATTTGTTGGATCATGCTTTAATGCTTCTTGAACATATTTTGTTGCGCGCAGATAATTTTCTTTGTCATAAGCAAGTTTGCCCATATAAGCAAGCGCATTTGGATTTTCAGGGTCTTTATCCAAAAGTTTTTGGAAATAATCAGTAGCCTCTTTAAAATCCTTTGTGTAGTAACTCATAAGAGCATAGCCAAAAATTGCGTCAACATTTTCGCTGTCGCCGCGAAGGGCTTTTTTGTAAGCGTCGCGTGCGAGCTTAAATTTGTGGTCCATAGCATATTCTTCTGCTTTTTGGATATTTACAGCAGCGTTGTACGGATCTGTTTCAAGGATTTTCTCTGAAATTTCTTTGTAGGCTTTTTTATCGCCTTTTGCTTTGTTGCACATAGAAATCAATTCAAGTGCAGGCATATTTTCAGGCTCAATTGCAAGAATTTCTTGTGCTGTTGCAATTGCATTGTCGTATTGTGCATCAGAATAATAAAGCGCGCCCAAAAGATTTTTAAGACTCATATCTTTTTGCAATTTTTTAGGCAAATTATCAAAGTGCGCAATTGCGCCTTTAATATCATTTTTTTCGAGAAGAGCCTGAAGTTCTTTTACAAAAACCACGTCGGGAGTATCTTCTATTTTAGGTTCGGTTTTTGTAGTTGCTGGGGCTGACGGGCCTTCTGCTTGTGGAGTTTGAGTTGTGCCGCAAGCTGTGATTGTGAGCGTTGTAAATAAAACGGCTCCTGCTGTAATAATTGGTAAAAATTTTGATTTAATCATCTTAATCATTTTTTTGCTTCCCTTTTATGTTGAAATTAAACGAATCATTGGCTAAACTATTAATACAATGAGCATTCGGATATTAAAAAAAGCATTGGGACTGCTTGTTGTCGATATCATTATAATAATCGGCATTTTTGTCCTGCAATTTAGAACTGATTCAAGTATTATAAAAAAAATCGGAAACCTCCAGATAACGCTTGAAACTCAGGAAAATCAAAATGGTGAAGTTTCTTATAAGAACAAAGTTCGCGTTTCTTATAATGGAATAAACTTCTATTGTGATGATCAGAGTCCAGCAACATTAACAAAGAATAATCGTGAGGTTGGCATCAGATTTGTTGGCGTGGAGCAGAAAAATTCTTTGTCTTATACTTTAAAGTTCCAGAACAACGTAAAAGTTACATTTGAACTTGCTTCAGCTGAGCCTGCGGCAGCACTTTCGATTATAACTGATTTGCCGGCCGAAGCTACGGGATTTTCGCTTCCTTACAATTACGCGTCTAGTATGAGCATTCAAAAGAGCGAGCGCGACAGCCTTGTTCTTGGCGGGAAACGAAATGCATGGGAATTTTCTGCGCATTCTGTGCTTGACGGACGTTTTGATTTTACTCCGCGAAATTATATTGCGTCTTATTCTGTTTATGATGAAACTCAGAAATTCAGTTTTGATTCTATTATGGGCCAGCCTTTAGCTGATTATAATCAGTTTGTAAAAACTGTTTCGCAGTTCAAGAAAAATCTTATTTCTTCTTATGATTCAAATAATGTCGAAGCAAATATTACAGAACAGGTTGCCGTTTCTTATATTGCAGCGCAAACTGAAAATCAAAATTACAAGCGCGCAATTGAAGCTGTTCCTGATTCAATCAAAAAGAGCAAGCAGAGAACTTATCTTTCGGCTCCATATTTGAATACTTTGGAAGAAATGAATGCTAATCTCGAAAAAGCAATTAAAGATTACGAAGCACGCATTTCTGACAGCGCTGCAAAAGGCACTTTTGATTTGTTTACAGTTCACAAAATTGCAGACTTTATTTACTTGCATTCTTCTAAGCCAACTGTAACAAAATTGCTGGAAAATGCTGCGGCTGCCGAAGTTGAAAAACTTTCTATTTCGCAGATTACAGGTATTTTGCAGGTTTATGCTGATTTGTCTGCTCTTGCTCCAGCTTATGCAGAGATTCTTACTCCGGTTCTTGAACCTGGAATTGCGCGAATCACAGAATCTTGTAAATACGAAGGAAATATTCTTACAATTTCCGAAAATGACACCTTCCTTTCTGTAAATCAGGCTGTTGAAACTGGTATTGCACTTCTTCGTTATGGAAGAATTACTGAAAATCAAACTTTGATAAAAGCTGGTTATGCAATTGTAAATTCTTATCTGGCAGAAAGTGCTTCTTTTGATTTAAGAACGCTTAGCAATCTTTATCCTGTTGTTGCGTTTGAAAATCAATATTATCCGCATTTGGAAAAGATATTTGATGAAGGCGGAAAGAAAGTTTGGTCATGGACTTGTGCAAAATCTATCAAACTTGACAGAACTAGCGAAGAATATAAGTTTACAATTGATTTCCCAGAAGGCGACACTCATTATGTAATCTTAAAAGGAATTCCACAGTTTAGTTCTATTTATATTTATGATATGGCATTTAGAACTGACCCTAGATTTGAAACTTACAATTCTTCTGGTTATGTTTATAAAAAGACTTCTGAAACACTTCTTCTTAAGTCGCGCCATAAGACTCAGTACGAAAAGGTTCGCCTTGTTTATAAAGCAGCTGCTCCTTCTGGAGCTCAGCCAGCGGCAGCCACTACTCCAGCGCGTGCTGCTGCAACTGCGCCGGCACCGTCTGCTGCAAATGCAGCTGCAGAAACTCCACAAGCTGCCAGCGAAGCAAATGCCGCAGAGGCTGAGTAAAATAATTTGAAATTATAAATTGCAAAATTGAAATAGATTTTTTGCGGCTTTTAAAAGACTATATCTCTTCGATATAGTCTTTTGAATTTGTGCGCTTTAGAACAATAAGAGTTATATCGTCTGTGAGTTCTGTTCCGTCTGTAAAACTGCGAGCTTTTTCCATAATGCTGTTCATAATCATTCCAGAACTTTCATTATGATGTTGCTGCAAAATCTTAATAATTCGTTCTTTTGAAAAATCTTCGCCGTGTTTGTTCAGACAATCTGTAAGACCGTCTGTAAAGCAAACAATAACATCACCTTGAGCCGCTCTAAAGTTTATTGGCGGGAACGAAACATCAAGGCCTTCAACACCAAGAATTCCGTATTGTTTTGCGTCTTCAAGTTTCAGCTCTTTTACAGTATTATCTGCTGCGCTGTACAAAAGCGGGTAAGGGTGACCGGCATTTGCAAACTCAACGCTGCAAACATCTTTTTTGTTAAATTCACTAAAGCGGAACAGCAGGCCGGTTATGTAATTTTCTACGTTTACTTTTTCTTTTATGTATGATTTATTGATGTCTTCAAGAACGTTTGAAAGTGGCTCTTCTGAGTGTTTTCCTGTAATAAAATGCTGGCTTATGATACTTTTTGCTAAAATTGTCATAAGACCTGCAGGAATTCCGTGACCCGAAACATCAAAAATACCAACGCCGTCTAAAACTCCGTCTGTAAAGTAATAATCATAAAGGTCGCCCGAAACATTGTTTACCAAAGCTGTGTATGAAATGGAAAGATCCCAGCCGCGAAAGTTGCGGTTTTTTGGCGGAAGAAAGTTTTTTTGAACATGCGCTACAGTTTCCAAACCTTTTGAAAGAACGTAATTTGCTTCAGAAAGCTCTTTAGTGCGAAGCGCAACAACATCTTCAAGGTGAGTATTAAACTCAGAAAGTTGATTTTTGAGCGCAGTATTATGCACATACATATTTCCAAAGCGAATCAAAAGCTGACTTAAGAAAATATAAATTGTGATTTGCCAGCCGTAAATAGAAAAATATGGAAGACTATTATTAATGTTTGTAAGTTTAAAACAACCGTCTAAAATAACGCCAACAAAAACCGGCGCAAAACCAATCAAAAGTTCAATAGCATCTTTTCGGCGATCGCTTTCCGGGTCTAAAATGGCTTTGATTATTCTTGGCACGCTAAAACCAAATTGAATAACGCACGGAATAATCAAAATTGGCAGAAAAATCGGAAAATCTTTATAGCTTGGCATTGCAAAAGTTATAACAGTTGGAATAAGCCATAAACCAACGCGAATTGCAATTATTTTCTTTGAATCAGTATATTTTAAGTATGAAATAATAAACGAGTTTGTAAAATAAACAGTAGAAAAAGCACCGCCAAAGAAGAATATTTTAAGCATCATAAAATAAGAAAGAAAACCTGGTTTTGCCCAGGAGATTTCAGATACAAAGAATGGAAGTAAAAAGTGAATCGTGTAAAAATTTATCATTGCGTAAAAAAAGTACACGTTGCTGTTGGAAAACTTTCGCATTACAAAATATAAAAAAGTGTACATAAAGAAAATCAAAATCATAACGGCGGCAAAACCAATTGTGATTTTTGAATTAAAGAAAGTCATTCGTTCTGCGGCGCGGAAAATAGCCGGCTGCTCGCTCAAATAGATTTTTGAAGAAATGCTTCCAAAGGCTCCAGGCCAAACTTGAATCAAAATAGTATTTGTTTCTTCCTGTTTTATGATTGATTTTGGAAACATATAATATTGAGTTACATAACCTGCAGAACTTTCGTTTGGCGGAAATTCTCCGTATTGTCTGAGCGAAATATTATTTAAAAACAAAAGGCCTGCAGAACGCAAATGCCCGATGTACAAACCTAAATCTTTATCTTTGAGTTCTTGAGGAAGATTAAATTGAAGTCTAAGCCAAATATAATCACCTTCGTTTTGAACAATCTTTGAAAGATGATTCATTTTGTTTTTTTCTAAAGGTTTGAATTCTTGCTGTTGCGATAAAATCTGGCCGAGCCCCATTTTGGGATTTGCAGGAAGATAAGCAATTGAAGAAGCAATGTCCAGGCGGGTGTATTTCTGCTTATTTTTACAGGCAGTTGATAAGAGGCTAACCAAAAGTATAAAGATGATATATGCCGCTTTTTTAGAAAACTTCATTCTAAATTACAGTATATATCATCTTTAAAAAAAAATATATCAATTTTTTTTATTTCCCACAATTAAGTGGGAAGTTAGCTTAAAATCGCTCTACTTTTTTTCCGCCCTTTGAATTAGAAGAAGACGATTTTTTGTAGAGGGAAGCGCCGCCACTTTTGCGTGATGATGAGCGTTCGCTTTGGGCGTGTACATTAGGTCTGTTACCTTTAGCACGGCCGCGTGGCGAAGCGCCGCTTTCTGAGCCAAAATGGTCGCGGGATTTTTCGCGGCGGTCGGAACTTCTTTTTCCTCTTGAACGGTCGTCTGAACGCGGGGAATCAAAATCTGAGCCTCTGTCGCGTGGGCGGCGCGGGCCTCTTCCGCCTTCTTTTTCATCAATGTGCATATGCGGAAGTTTTTTATTTGATTTTGACATTTCGATTGCTTTGCGTGCAGAAGCAATTGGCAGACTTACAAGCGAGAACTGCTGTGCAACATCAATATCATCAACTAAGCGGCCTGGAATGTGAAGAAGCTCGCTAAAATAGTCGGCAATTTCTTTTGCGCGGTAACCGTCTTTTTTTCCAAGAGAAATAAAAATGCGAAGCTGGTCGCCTCGTGGAGCTCCAGAGTTTGTATTTACCTTTCCGTAATGTTTTGGAGAAAGTTTATCGCCATACATAATAGAAAGAACTCCTGCAAGAACTTGCTGCGGCTCCTGATTTTCGCAAAGCGCAGAAGCAAGGTCTTTAAAAAGCGGAGTAAGAAGTTCTTCGCGAAGTGTAGAAAAGGTTTCAACTGCAGTAAGCGGTGTTGCGTCTGCTGCGTTTTCGCCTTCGCCAGCTGCTGATTCAATTACAGAAACACCTTCTGCCTTTTTTTCAGTTTCTATAAAAAGTTTTTCTTTAAGCTCTTTGATAACGCGTTCATTTTTAACGTTTAAAACTTCGTTTACGCTTGGAATCTTTCCTTCTGTAAAATCGCTTTTTGTAGCTTTTTTGATGTTCTTTGAAAGAAAGCCAAGTTTGCGTCGTTCTTCTGGTTTTACAAAAGTGAATGCAAAACCTTCTGTTCCGGCGCGGCCAGTTCGGCCAATTCGGTGAACGTAAGTTGCAGTATCAAAAGGAAGCGAATAGTTTACAACGTGAGAAACGCCTTTTATATCAATTCCGCGAGCTGCAACGTCTGTTGCAACGAGAATGCGAGTTTTTTTCATACGGAATCGTTCAAGAACTTTTTCTCTTTGATTTTGCATGATGTCGCCGTGAAGCGCTGCTGCTTCGTAGCCTCTAAGGTCGAGCTCGCGTGTTACACGGTCTGCATCTGATTTTGTCATTGTAAAAACAAGTCCGTAAAAATCTGGTGAAATGTCGATAAGGCGCACAAGCGCTTCGATTTTTTCGCTTTCTTTTACAACCCAATATTTTTGGTCGATTAAAAGTGCTTCATCGATTACGTTTTCTTCTTCTATAATATCATACTCGCCCATAAAGTCGCCGGCAATTTTAAGAATTGGCGCTGGCATTGTTGCACTAAAAAGAAGAATGCGGCAATCAGGATTTGCGTGACGGAAAATTTCTTCTATATCATCAATAAATCCCATATCCAGCATTTCATCACCTTCATCGAGAATGAAGTATTTGATTTTGCTGATGTCCAAAGTTTTGCGCGCAATATGATCTTTGATTCGGCCAGGAGTTCCAACTACAACTTCGCAGCCGCGCTTGAGTTCTTTAATCTGTGCAGAATAAGAAGCTCCGCCGTAAAGTACTGCGGTGCGAGGGTAAGCGTCGGTTGCAAACGACTGCATTTCTGTACAAGTTTGCATTGCAAGTTCGCGGGTTGGCTCAAGAACAAGTGCTTCAACGTGGTCTGATTTTCCGCGCACATTTTGGATAATTGGAAGTCCAAAAGCGGCAGTTTTTCCAGTTCCGGTGCGGGCGCGGGCAATTAAATTTGTATCGCCGGTTAAAAGGCGCGGAATTGCCAAAACCTGAATTGGAGAAGGGGTAACAAAGCCTTTTTTAGCAACGGCTTTCAATGTGTATTCATCAAGTCCTAAATCTTCAAAAGTAACGGTGTCTGGAGTTTCGTTTTCGATTTTTTCGTCTGTGAATGTCTGGTCTGTAGCATTATCTACAGAATTGTTTAAAATATCTTCTATCATAAAGTCTTGTAAATATACAAGAAAATGCAAAGTTAAGCAATAAATGTCAAAGTTTGCAAAAGTGATTCGCCGACATATTTTCAATAAAACAAGGTATATAATGTGTTTGGCTGAAATCAATTATTTTTTATTCTATCTTGTTGCACAGCGATTGTGGCGCACTTGACAGAACGCTGAAAATTTGGAAAATGGTTTATATGAAATTAAACGCTTTAGTCAAAGTCGTAGCAGTCCTCGTCGTTGTGGTTAATAAATAACCGGGAGTGAATGTTATATACTTTGTGAAAAGCAAAAATATAAAAGAAGCTCTCCGGTTGGGGAGCTTTTTTGTTTTCCGGCCGGAGAGCTTTTATAGGATAAGCTAAAAATTGCTTGCGTAATTTTTTTTAACGCTTTCCGATTTATCTACGACCGTCTGCCGGGCGGTCTTATTCAGGAGTTACAAATGAAACAAACAGGCGCACAAATTATTGTTAAATTGCTGGAAATGTATGGTATTGAAACTGTTGCTGGAATTCCTGGCGGCTCAATTCTTCCGCTTTATGATGAACTCAACCGCTCTTCAATCCGACACGTCCTTGTGCGCCACGAACAGGCTGCGGGTTTTATTGCTCAGGGAATGGCTCGCTCAACTGGTAAGCCGGCTGTTTGTCTTGCAACTAGCGGGCCTGGTGCTATGAATCTTCTTACGGCAATTGCTGATGCTCGCGCAGATTCGATTCCGATTATCGCAATTACTGGCCAGGTTAATACAAGTCTTATTGGAACTGATGCTTTTCAGGAAGCGGACACTTTTGGGCTTTCGTTTCCAATCACAAAGCATTCTATAATGGTAAAAACTCCTTACGAACTTTTGGAAGCGATTCCAAAGGCTTTTGAAATTGCTTCTAGCGGCCGGCCTGGCCCGGTTTTGATTGATGTTCCGCGCGATGTTCAGCTTAAAGAATGTGATTTTGAAAGTTGGCCGGACATTAAAAAAATCCGTTTGCACGATATTCGTTTTCACACTCCAATTGATGAATATTCTGAAAAAATGGGAAAAATTACAGAAGCGCTTGCAAAAGCAAAGCGGCCTGTTTTGTTCTGCGGCGGCGGTTGCGATTCTGAAGAAGCTGCAACGGGAATCAAAAATTTTATTCAGAATTATAAATTGCCGGTTGTAACGAGTCTTATGGGGCTTGGCTGCGTTCCCGAAAGTTCTGAGCTTTTTATTGGTATGGTTGGTATGCACGGAAGTCACGCGGCAAATGTTGCAATGCATGACAGCGACCTTGTAATTGCGGCCGGTGTTCGTTTTGATGACAGAGCAACTGGTGTTGTAAGTAAATTCTGTCCGGACGCAAAAATTGTTCATATTGATATTGATGCTGCCGAAGTTGATAAAATTATTGAATCTCAGATTTCGGTAGTTGCAGATGTTGAATCTGTGTTCCCGGTTTTGGCTCAGCTTGTTTCTGAAAAGAAAATCAGTTCTGACGAAAGCTGGCTTAAAAAGATTTTAAAGGTTAAAAAGGAAAAGCATTCGCTTGAATGCGGCCGCCCAAAAGACGAAAAGCTTGCAAATCCGCGCGAAATTATTTCTAAAATTCCCGACCTTGCAAAACTGGCTGGCATTGCTCCTGAAAATCTTATTGCCACAACAGATGTTGGTC
>JAGCVK010000058.1 GCA_017962415.1 Treponema sp.
AGGGTCTCCACCGCCCATACGTGCAGCAATAGAAATTTCCTTAATAAATTTGGTAAAAATCTTACCACGCTTTGCATCGGCCAAACCCTTTGCATGTTTAATGGTGGCCCATTTACTATGTCCTGACATTAGGAACTCCTTTAAAATAAATTACAATCTTATCCATATAAATTAGCACAAATCATAAAATTGTTCAATATTATACATTTTACAAATCAGATTTTACCCCTTATAATGAAACGTACGAAAATAGCATTTTCCACACAGAGAGGTAACAATCATGAACGACATCAGCATTACATTTTTAAAAGACGGAAAAGAAATCACTAAAAAACTGGTTCCATACGGCACACCTGTTTCTGTAATTACCGGAAACTTTGGAATCCCAGATAAAGAAATTTACGCAGTAAGAATAAGCAACGAAATCTGCCCTCTTGATATGCCACTTACTTACGACGCAGCACTTGAAGCAATTCCTGCAAAATCAAAAGACGGAGCCGCAGTTTATCGCCGCTCACTTTGTCTCTTACTTGCAACAGCAGCTCATAATCTTTTTCCAAAAGCACGCTTGCTTGTAGGCCACAGTCTTGGTTACGGTTATTATTACACCCTCGAAGGTGCTAAAAAAATTACCGACAAAGAAATCAAACAGCTTACACAGGAAATGCAATCTCTTGTTGAAAAAAATATTCCTATTACAACAGAAACAATTCCTTACGCAAAAGCAGCAGAACTTTTTGAAAAGCTAAATCTTGTAGAGACTCGAAAGCAGATAAAATACAACTGCACACCTACAATCAAAATAAATACAATTGGCGATTTTTCTGATTTATATTTTGGTCCGCTCGTTCTTTCTACAGGAGTTTTAAAGATTTTTGAACTCAAAAAATATGGAGAAGGCTTTTTACTCCGTTTCCCAAAATCTTCAAACCCAGATAAATTAAATGATTTTGTAGATCAGCCAAAACTCTTTGAAATTTACAGCAAATACAAAGAATGGGGAAAACGTATGAACGTTACTTCGGCAGCGTCGCTCAACGAGCTTATTGCAAACCGAAAGATTAACGACTTCATCGAAATCACAGAAATCTATCAGCAAAAAAATATATCAAAAATTGCTTCGCAGATTGTTCAGAAAAAAACAGTTCGCGTAGTTTTGATTGCAGGGCCTTCTTCTTCGGGAAAAACAACGTCCGCAAAAAAACTTGCGCTTGAACTTCAGGCAATGGGTTACACACCAAAAGTTATCAGCTTAGACTGTTACTATCTTGGCCACGATAAAACTCCGCTTGACGCAGACGGAAAACCAGATTATGAATGTCTCGAAGCTCTTAACATTGAACTTTTGAACAACCAGCTTGTAGACTTATTTAATGGAAAAGAAATCACAATTCCAACTTATGACTTTCATACAGGAACCACATATTTTGAAGATAAAAACAAACTTTCACTTCAGGAAAATGAAATTCTCATTATGGAAGGAATTCACGGCTTGAATGATAAACTTACACCAAAAGTTGCGCCGGAATTAAAATTTAAGATTTATCTTTCAGCTTTAACACAGCTGAATCTTGATGATCACAACCGCATTTCTACAAGCGATAACCGCCTTATCCGCCGAATTGTTCGCGACAATAACTTCCGCGGCAAGCCTGCTGCAGGAACAATTGAAATGTGGCCAAGCGTTAGACGCGGCGAAGAGCTTCACATTTTCCCGTTCCAAAATAATGCCGATGCAGTTTTGAACACAGCACTTGATTATGAACTTTCGGTATTGCGAGTTTATGCAGCTCCACTTTTGCGTCAGGTAACACCAATGCAAAAAGAATACGCCGAAGCAAGACGTCTGCTGCAATTCCTCGAAAACTTTGCCACAATTTCGCCAAGCGCAGTTCCGCCACGCTCGATTATCCGCGAGTTTATTGGTGGAAGTGCGTTTAAGTACTAGCCGATAAAACTAGACTAAAAAAAACAGACCGCGGGTCCCAGCAACGGCAAAACTGAAAAAGCAATCTCCCAGGGTCCCATGCTTAAAAAATCTCGCTTCGATCGATTTTTACGCAACCCTGGGACCCTCTTTTTCATTTTGCCTGCGTCCCACGGTCTGTTTTTTTTAGAACGAATTCTTTTCAACATTTATCTTATTTTTTACTTCGTCCAATAATTCTGCTTCTTCGTAATCTGCGGCAGCTTTCCATTCGGAAAGCTGTTTTTCGCGGAGTTTTTCGAGCGCAGTTGTTTTTTTCATACATTCACGCAAAACTTCGCGCTTTTGTTCGCTCACAAGTTTTGCCTGCGCAAGTTGTTTTAAAAGTTCTTCTTTTTGATATTCCAAAAGATTATTATACTGGCTTTGTGCAATTACATCTTGAAAATCTAAAGAGCCTTTCATTTGCGCTTTTACCGCAGCATAATTTTGCGCAACTTTTTCAAGATTTTCGTTTATTTCAGTTTCTACAGCAAGGGCTTTTGCAAGCTCACCTTCTGCCTGCTGTTTTTCAAAATCGCGATATTCTAAGACTTTTTGAAGTTCAAAGCTAAACTTTTTCATTGGCTATTAAATCAACTATTCAGTTTCAAAATTGGAAGCTTCATTTTGCATATTTGCAGCTTTATCAGTAATTTGCGAAGTATAAGGAATTGAAATTGCAGGCGCTTCTACATATTCTTCCTGAGGAATTTCAATTCCAGTTAAAGCTGAAAGTTTATCCAAAGTATCTTTTATTGGACAAGGTTCATATTCTTCCTGCTTTAAGAATTCTTCGATTGCAGAATGCTTATCAATTGCTAAATCAATTTCCGGAGAATTACCTTTTTGATAAATTCCTGCGGTAATCATAGTTTCATTATCAGAATAAGTTGCAAGCCAGTTTCTAAGCTGACCAACAGCTTTGCGAGTTTGCATTCCACTAACACGCTTAGAAAGACGCGAAATAGACTGAAGAATATCAATGGCCGGATAATGATAAGCCTGCGCAAGTTTTCGGTTCAAAACAATGTGACCGTCGAGCGTTCCGCGAACCTTATCTGTAATAGGCTCGTTCATATCATCACCGTCAACAAGAACTGTATAAAAGGCTGTAATAGAACCTTTTTGATTTGTTCCACTACGCTCAAGCAATTTTGGAATCATATCAAATACACTTGGCGGATAACCTTTTTGTGCCGGCGGCTCTCCAGCTGCAACTCCAATTTCACGCTGAGCATGAGCAAAACGAGTAACTGAATCCATCATCAGCATAACATCTTTACCTTGATCGCGAAAATATTCAGCAACTGCAGTACAAACCTGAGCTGCACGAAGACGACAAATTGAAGGCTCATCACTTGTTGCAACTACAAGCACAGAACGCTTCATTCCTTCTTCGCCAAGATCGCGCTTTACAAAGTCTAAAACTTCACGGCCACGTTCACCAATCAAGCCAATTACGTTTATATCTGCATCGGTATTTCGGGCAATAATACTTAAAAGAGTTGATTTTCCAACGCCTGAGCCAGCAAAGATTCCAAGTCGCTGACCTTTTCCAACTGTCAAAAGAGAATCAATTGCACGAACGCCGGTTGTAATTCTTCGATTGATATCAGTTCGTTCATTCGGGCTTGGCGGATTTGCAACAGCCGGATAATAAGTTTCTGGAACAATTTCGCCTTTATCATCACAAGGGCGGCCAGTTGCGTTAATCATTCTTCCTAAAAGATTTGGTCCAACAGGAACCATAAGACTTCGCCCTGAAGCAACAACTTCGCAACCAACTTCAATTCCTTTAGTTTCACCAAAAGGAGCAAGTTTTACAGTTTTATCGTTTAAACCTACAACTTCTGCCTGAAGCATTTTTCCATCGCGAAGTTTAATAGTACACATTTCACCAATTACAGAGCGCGGCCCTTCACTTTCAACTTCAAGGCCTTTTACCGCAGTTACACGCCCAGTATAAAGGATTGTTTCTGCATCAATAACTTTTTCGAGATATTTTGTAAAATCAAATTCACCAGTATAAGAAGAACGCATTTCCCACCCCCGCTTTCTTCAAGGCTACTCAGAAGTAAGAGAATCCTGCCGCTTGATATTTTTTACAGGAGAAACTTCGAGAATCTTATTTTCAAGTTCTGTAAGCTGGCTCGAAATACGGGCATCAATTGCGCCAAAGTCTGTTTCAACGATACAGCCACCCTTTTCAACAGAAGAATCTTCCTGAACAGTTACGCCTTGAATATTTTCAACGTGCTGAATAAATTCGTCGGCATGTGCTGTTGTTAGCTTTACATCTTCAATATTTACACGCAGAGTAACGTTTCCACGAGTTTTTACCTTTTTCAAAGCGGCAATTGTATTTGCCATAATAACGTTTTTCTGATTTTCAGAAAGAATTTTGATAACTTTGCGCGCCATTAAAATCACAAGTTCAACAATCTGACTTTCAGTATCCTGCAAAATTTCTTCGCGGCGCTGCATAACAGCTTCGAGAATTTTATGCATTCGCTCAATAAGGCGTTCTACTTCGGCAGAACCTTGTTCAAAACCTTCTTTCTGGCCTTGTTCAAAACCTTGATTTTGAGCATCTGCAACAAGTTTATCGTGCTGAATTTGAGCTTCAGAAACAATCTTTTCAGCTTCGGCTTTAGCCTTTTCCAAAATCTGATTTGCTTCATTTTCTGCATCGGCACGAATTACAGCAGCCTGATCGGTCTGACGTTTTACTTCTGCAAAAGCAGCATTTTCGGCATTTTTTATAATCTGATCTGCTTCGGCCTGCGCCTGAGTCAGCATATCCTGCTTTTCTTTTTCAAAATTGGCCTTGTATTCTTCGGCTTCACGTTTTAAATCATCAGCTGTTGGGCCAGTATATTCTTCCTTAACAATTTCTACAGTTTCTTCAACAGGAGAATAATCTTTAAAAAGAGGAAGCATTACTTTTTCTTCAATATTTTTTGCTTCACCAGGTCTGAAAACTGCTTTTGCCATAACTCAATCCTTATGATACAAGTTCGTCTTCGCCAGAACGAGCAATTACGATATCACCGTTATCTTCGAGACGGCGAATAATAGATACAATCTTCTGCTGAGACTCTTCTACGTCCTTTAAGCGCACAGGTCCCATAAATTCCATATCTTCCTTAAGCATACTTGCGGCACGCTTAGACATATTGCGGAAAATCTTATCCTGAACTTCGGTATCAACTGATTTAAGCGCTTTTGCAAGCTCCTGCTGGTCGACATCGCGGAGTACCTTCTGAATAGCACGGTCGTCGAGCATAACGATATCTTCGAATACGAACATTCGCTTTTTGATTTCCTCTGCCAAATCCGGATCGTCCTCTTCGAGAGATTCGATAATTGACTTTTCAGAAGAACGATCAACAAGGTTCAAGATTTCAACAATTGCTTCAACACCACCTGCCGCTGTGTAGTCTTCGCTAGAAAGTGTAGAAAGTTTCTTTTCCAAAACGCGTTCAACGTCGCGCAATACATCTGGAGATGTACGGTCCATTGTAGCTAAGCGCTTTGAAACTTCGGCCTGCATATCTTCTGGCAAGTTCTGCATAATAACAGCAGCCTTTCCAGGTTCCAAATAAGCCAAAATCAACGCAATTGTCTGCGGATATTCCTGCTGAATAAAGTTCAAAAGGTGAGCCGGGTCTGTACGGCGAATAAAGTCGAACGGACGAACCTGAAGCGAACTTGTAAGTCGGTTGATAATATCAATAGCTTTCTGTGAACCAAGAGATTTCTCGAGGAGCTCGCGGGCATAGTCGATACCACCGGTTGTGATGAAGTTCTGAGCATTCATGAGCTCCTGGAACTCTTCAAGTACGGCATCTTTAAACTCAGGATTTACTTTTTCCTGACGTGCAATTTCAAAAGTAAGAGTTTCAACTTCGTCTTCGCGAAGGTGTTTCATAATTTCGGCAGAAACTTCAGGTCCAAGCGAAATAAGGAAGATAGCGGCCTTTTGCCGGCCAGTTAGACTTTTATAATCCTTATTGCCTTTTTTTGATGAAGAAGAACTTGAACCGGCCGGCTTAAGCTGACCAGGTTTTGGCACAGGCTTTGGATTTGATTTTGGTGATTCTGTAGCTTCGTCTGACATAAACTATTCCTCCATCAACCATGTTCTTATGAGCATTGCAACATCTTCCGGATGTTCCTTTGCCATAGAAATTGCATTTTCCTGAAGCTCCATTCGACGTGTTTCTTCGACAGACATAGTAACTTCCATTCCGTCGTCTTTTGCTTCCCAAAGTGCGCGTTCGCGGGCTGCCTGCTGCTCTGCAAGAAGACGAGCTTCGCGTTCGCGGCGGCGGCGTTCCATTTCGCGGCTGATAACACGGAACAAAATAAAGCCAACAAGCACAACAACAATTGCAATAAGAACAAGAAGAATTGTTCTCTTGCGCTGAATTGCCGCAAAGTATTCAGCATCTTCTGCTTCAAATTCATCATCGCGGTCGTAAGGAATATTTGTAACTTCTACTCTGTCACCGCGTTCGCGATTATATCCAATTGCACCTTGAATCAAACGCACAGCTTCTGCTTTTTGTTCATCAGAAACCGGAGTGTATTCGCGCTGAATTGCACCGTCTTTTATAACAAGATTTCCGTTATCATCTTTTACTTTTTTCCATTTTCCGTCTAAGTTGACAGAAACAGAAATTTTATCGATTTTTGGAGAAGAAATCTCTTGAGTTGTTTTTTCATTAAGTTCATTATTCTGAACAACGCCAGTTTCTGTTGAACGGCCAATCACAGTTGACATATCAGAATAAACCGGCGGAGTTTGACCTTCAACTCCTGCAGGACCTTCCGGATTATAACCAGTTCCCTGCCATTCTTTTGTAACAGTTTGACTTGAACGTGGAAGATAATCGCGATATTCAGAATCATCATAAGGAGTATCAGGATTATCAGCTTTAATCTGAATTGGAGAAAACTCTTTAGACTCGCTTGTTTTTTGCGACATATCCATTTCAATTGCAACGTTCATATCGCGGCAGCGGTCTTCGCCAAAAGTTTTTTGAAGCGCTTTTAAAATTCGGGCACGAAGTTCAACTTCCTGCTTGCGAATCAACTTTTGCTGTTTTTCAATTACACCAACGCGCTCTAAATCTGCCATTCCTTCAAAATCATTTACCTGATTTCCGTCAACATCGGTAATAATAAGATTTTCTTCTTTAAGCCCTTCAACAGCAGAAAGAATAAGGCGCTGAATTCCTTGAACGCGCTTTTTATCAGACAAAAGCGAACTCATTGGAGTTGTTTTGATAATTACACTTGCAGTTACAGGATTTTGATCTGCGGTAAACAACTGATTTTCGGGGAGAACGATGTTTACGTCAGCCAGCTGAATTTCTGCAATAGATTCAATATGCTGTTTGAGCTGCTTTTGAATTGTATTTTTAAGTTTTACGTTCTGATCTGCATCGGTTGTAGACCAGCTTCTATCATAAAAGCCAGCCCAAGGATCAACTGATGAAGGAACAAGATTTTCAGAAATAAGAATCTCGCGCATTTGGCGGGCAGTTTTATCATCATCAACCGAAATATAACCTGATTCAGTTATATAAGCATTTACATTTTCCTGAGAAAGCCTGTCGAGGATTTTTGTAAGAGATGTTGAATCAGTTACAGGAGCGTTGAAAAGTCGGACAGTCACAGGTTTAGCCGAAAGCCTAACCGAAGCAACAATCGCTATGATAACTATTATAATTATGCCAAATAATATGACTTTTTGAATCGGCTTCCACTTTGACCACATTTCTTTGGCCTTTGCGGTTACCTTTTTCAGCCATTCGTTCATCTGTCCCCTCCCGTGAACGAATTTTACAAAAATTATAGTAAATTCAATTTAGTATACCATAGGAAAACATATAATGCAAATGAAAAAGAATCATTGAAGCTAATAGGGCTTCTGTATAAAAACTATGTTGCATAAACGTATTTTTAATTTGATTTACGGAACGAAGATAATACAAAATCAGCATTGCTGGGTACGAGCGCAAGCGAGTCAAAATACCAATGCCCAGCAGCCGCAAATTGGATATCATCGCAGTAGAAGTAAATCAAATTATGAAACACCTTTTTTCAACACAGTTTTTTTTTCAATGAGTCAGTTTTCTTCAGTTGTCATTTTTTTTCAGTTTGCATAATCTGCCTTACTAAGATATAATAAATCTCAAAGTCACATTTAATAACAGTTGTCCCAAATTTTTTTAAGGATGACATTTTGAAAAATAAGCTGAACAAATTCTGGCAATTCATAACAGATAACTTCATTATGCCAAAAGAAAAAAAGGCTGCCATCATTTCTATGAATCTTCGTCGCCTTTCACAAATCGAGCAGGTTATTTTTTCTTTTGGAATGATTATGTGCACAGTCACAATAATCAAATATTCAAAAGATTTTAAATCACACATTTTTGAATTTTTGTACTATTTTGGCTTCGTACTCAGCGCAATTCACGTTATGATTAGCGCAATCAGATCAACAAAACACACAGAATGGGCAGTTTGGAAAAGAAACAGCCCAACTTATCATGCAGTTTTTGAAATTTTACTTTTGAGCATGCTGTATTTTTTTGTTTCGCCAAATACGTTCACTTCGTATACTATTTACATTAACGCAAGTATTATTGCCGTTGTAATGCTCGCTGTTGATCCTTTTTTTTACTGCATGGTGAACACGTTTTTTTCTATTATAATATTAAGCGCTGTTTTATCAAGACATCAGATTTCAATTTCCATAAATATTTTGATAACCGGAATTATTATGTGCGGACTTTCTT
Organism: Treponema sp.; assembly: GCA_017962415.1. Taxonomy (GTDB): domain Bacteria; phylum Spirochaetota; class Spirochaetia; order Treponematales; family Treponemataceae; genus Treponema_D. Next base: position 8,782 of record JAGCVK010000058.1, read on the forward strand.
TATTTCGCTGGAGTTCGCTAATCAAAGAATTCAGGCTCGAAAAAATCCGAGACGCGCAGCTTGAATCAATGGAAAAAGAAATTGAACTTGCAGCTTTTGTTCAGGAAAGTTTCAGCCAGAAAAAAATGCCAAAGCTCGAAGGCTATGATGTTTCGTATTACAGCAAAGCAATGGCCGGCGTTTCTGGAGATATGTATGATTTTTATACGCAGGGACGAAAACTCAAAGGCGTTGGAATTTTTGATGTTTCAGGGCACGGAATTTCTTCTGGCCTTGTAACAATGCTTGTACGAAATATCATTCAGCAGGAATTTCATCAAAATCTTAATAAACCACTTGCGCAGGTAATGCAGATAATCGACCGCCGAATCAAAAAAGAAAAGCGAAACATCGAAAATTATCTTACAGGAATTCTTTTAAGAATGAATGGCGATAAAATTGAAATTGTAAACGCAGGTCACCCTTACCCTATTCTTTACAAAAAACACGAAAAACGCTGCTTCTTTTTTGACGAAGAGCGAAAATATACAAGCGGCGTTATCGGTCTTAGCACAATTGAAACTGAATTTTCGCAAACAACTTTTTCTCTTGCAAAAGGCGATGAATTGATTCTTTATACTGACGGTGTAAAAGAAGCGCTCAACCTTGAACACGACGAATTTGGCAGCAAACGAATTATGCAATCTGTAAAAAATGCAGTAAAAGCCGATTTTAACAGCCAGATTCACCATATTTTAACCGATATGGGACTTTTTACCGAAGAAGCTTCTCAAAATGATGATATTACAATCGTGATTTTGCGCAAAAAATAATCATCAAAAGATAGAAAAAATCTATTCATTTATTGCAAAAAACTATAAATGAAAAAGTTGAAAAATATGAATTCCCATTGTAAAATTAAATATGTTTTTGGGTAAATAAACATGGAGCAAAAAGAATCAATTTATAGAAAGATATCAAACTGGTTTGAAGACAAATACAAAGCCCCAGAAGACTGCATGCTTGTCATGTCAGAAAATAATCTTTCAACTATGCTTAAAATTCAACCAATTCTTATTGGCTTTGGTTTTGGCGGTTTGATTTATATTTTAATTCGTTACTTCAATTATCTAAACACACAAATTCCACGAATCATTTATTTTGCTGCATATGTTTTGCTGGGTTTTTTAAGCATATTCTGGAGTTCAAAGCTCAAAAAAATGAGTTTTATCCGCTCATTTATAAAAATGCTTCCAACTTATTTTACGTTTCTTTACCTTATGAGCTTTCCAATGTTTATTTTCTTTTTTGAAGAAAACACGTTTAATGCATTTATTGTTTTTCTTTGCGTTGCTGTAAATTTTCCAGTTTTCTTCAATATAAATCCGCCTTTTTATAACATCATAATTACAGTTGAATTTGTATTTATTACAATAAAAACTGCCCAAATCTATCATAATTATGAAATTATGGATATGTGCATTCTTTTGATTGTTCTTTACATTCTTTCATTTCGCCGCTGGGGAATAGAAAAACAAGATTTTATGCATTCAAGAAGCGAATATGAATATAAAGATAAAATCGAAAAAGAACTTAGACTTGCAAATCTTGTTCAGCAAAGTTTTTTTAAGCACAACGAAACCATTTACGATGATTGGGCAATTTCTTACTATAATAAGCCAATGGCTGGCGTTTCGGGCGACTTTCTTGATATTTATAACACCGGAAGCACTTTAGACGGAATTGGAATTTTTGATGTTTCTGGGCATGGAATTGCTTCGGGCCTTGTAACTATGCTTGTAAAAAATATCATCTTTCAGGAATTTAACAACGGAAGACTTGATAAACTTAAATCAATTTTAGACAGAATCAACATTCGCTATATAAAAGAAAAAGGAAATATCGAAAACTATTTAACGGGAATTCTTTCACGAACAAAAGGCGATTCTGTAGAATTCATAAATGCCGGCCATTCTATGCCAATTTTTTACAGCGCAAAAGATGATTCAGCTTATTATGTTGAAGATGATAATACAGCGTTTGGCGCAATCGGTTTGCCCGATATTCCAACAAATTTTGTGTCTCACACAGTACAAATGTCTCGCGGCGATGAATTGATTTTCTTTACCGACGGCGCAACAGAAGCAACAAATTCACAAGGTGAAGATTTTGGAAAAGACAGATTGCTAAAGTCGATTTTTAGAAATGCAGACAGGCCGCTTACAACGCAGGTAAACTGCATTGTAAGCGACATTTTAACTTTCATTGGCAACGAACCAAGAAAAGACGATATTACAATTATTATTTTGAAAAAGAAATAGGCGTGTCGCATAGTCTCGGCGCTAGAGCCGTTCTTTCGATGAACCTAAAGCGACCCGCTGTCGCAGCTCGCTTTTTAACGGTTCTTCGATTATAGCGCTCGATAAATCTCGCGAACCTTTTTTTAGTAAATGCTAAACGACAGTCCCGATGGACTGTCGTTTTTAACGCATTTGCTATTTTAGGTATTACTCTGTAGGTCTTTTCTTCAGGTTCTTGCTTTCTGCAATTGCCTGACCTTCGCCAACTTTCTGTTCCATCATAGCGCGAACCTTAAGTGGGAGTCCGAACAGAGTAATAAAGCCCTGAGCGTCTTTATGATTGTAAAGTTCACCAGTTGTAAATGATGCAATTTCTTCGTTATAAAGGCTGTACTTAGAACCGCTTCCAGCACCGCGAATAGCACCTTTAATCAACTTAACTTTTGCCCAACCAGTTACAGTTTCTTCAGTTTTATCAACAAATGCCATACAAGCATCCATTAAAGTTGTAAACCATTTTCCGTCGTAAATGAGTTCGCCCATTCTCAAAGAAACCTGCTGCTTGTAGTGGTAAGTTTCGCGGTCAAGACAGATGTGATCCATCATTCTGTGAGCAAAGTAAAGAATTGCTCCACCTGGAGTTTCGTAAACACCGCGGCTCTTCATACCAACACAGCGGTTTTCACAAATATCAACAAGACCAACACCGTTGCGTCCGCCAATTACGTTGAGTTCGTTCAAAAGGTCAAGTGCGTTCATTTTTTTGCCGTTAAGACCAACTGGAATACCCTTTTCAAAGTCGATTGTTACATATTCGCCTTCTTCTGGAGCTTCTTCTGGAACGCAGGTATTTTTAAGCATATGCTTGTAGTTTGGCTCGTTTTCTGTCTTCTCAAGTTCAAGACCTTCGTGACTCAAGTGCCAGATGTTCTCATCGCGAGAGTAAGACTGATCTTTTTTCATTGGAACTTCAAGTCCGCGGTCTTCGAGATATTTGATTTCAGCTTCGCGGCTATCCATATTCCATTTGTCATCACGCCATGCAGCAATTACTTTCAAATCTGGAGCAAAAGCCTTGATAGCAAGTTCAAAACGAACCTGGTCATTTCCTTTACCAGTTGCACCGTGACAGATTGCAACAGCTTTTTCCTGGCGGGCATATTCCACATGAATCTTTCCGATAAGAGGGCGGGCTGTTGAAGTTCCCAGAAGATATTCATCTTCATAAACTGCATTTGCCTTCAGTGCAGTCCAG
>JAGCVK010000059.1 GCA_017962415.1 Treponema sp.
ACACCGAAGCACTAAAGAAACTGCTTCCACAAAAATTGCCGGCTTCTTTGATTTCAGAAATTATCTTCAATAAATTAAATGGAGAGTAAATATGACTTTTGCAATTATCGACTGGGTATTTTGTCTTGTGATTGTCTCTTTTGCAATCATAGGAATCATAAAAGGTTTTATTGATAATATTTTCGGAAAACTTGCCATTATCGCCGGACTTTTTATTGCCTATCTTTTTTATAAAGATTTGGCCGAAAAACTGCTTATGGATATTAAAATTACCTACGCCGCAAATATAATTGCATTTGTTTTGATTTTTGTTGTTGTATTTTTAACAATCAAAATTATTCAGATGATTGTTTCTAAAGTCTTTGAATGGAGCATATTAAAAAGCCTGGACAGAACGCTTGGTTTTTTCTTTGGCATTGTAGAAGGCTGCGCTGTTGTTGTGCTTTTTATTTTTATAATTGATGCTCAGCCATTTTTTGATTCTGGAAAGTTATTTGAAGGAAGTTATATTTACAATTTGATTTTAAGTTTTATTACTGTTCAAAAGGATAACAATATAAATGTTTGAAAATCTTGTGAATCAGGAAGCGGGAAAATTTTTGCTTTCTGATATTAAAAAAAATAGACTTCCCGGTGCAATTCTTTTTTCGGGTGCAGAAGCTTCTGGAAAACTCACCGCCGCTTTAGAAACTGCGCGAATTCTTTCGTGTCACGCAAAGCCTCAGGGAAAATGGACTTGTGAATGTCCGTCTTGCCTTCAGCATAAAGCTCTTGTTTGCTCAAATCTTTTGCTTTTGGGCCCTAGAGACTGTTCTTTAGAAATGGCTGCGGCAAAAAAAACTTTTATTGACGCTTTAAAGCTAAACGTGCCTCATATTACTGGAGCAAGATATCTTTTTTTGCGAAGTGTACGAAAGTTAACGCTCCGCTTTAACGGCATTCTTTGGGAAGGCGATTCTAATCTCAATAAAATTGGCTCTATTATAGAAGAAATTAATGAAAATCTTGAGCAGCTTGATTTTCCGCGCGAACTTCCGCCGCTTAGTGATGTTGAAAAACTTTGCGAGCAAATCCTTAAATCAAGTTTAAAACTCGAAAATGATTATCTTTATGATTCAATTCCTGTAAATCAGATTAGAAATATGGAAGCGTGGGCTCACATAAAATCAGAAGAAGGCCGCAAAACTGTAATTATTGAAAATGCTGAACGAATGCAGGTTAGTGTACGAAACGCTCTTTTAAAGATTTTAGAGGAGCCGCCGCACGATGTTGTTTTTATTCTTTTGACTTCAAAACGAAACGCAATGATGGAAACTATTTTGTCGCGCGTTCGCACTTATAATTTTTTAGACCGCAGCGTAAATCTTCAGCAGGACGTAATTCAGCGCGTTTTTCATAATATGGATTTTAGCGGAAGCATTAACGATTATCTTCTAACTTATCTTCCAGTTCCGCCGCACGAAATTAAAGCGCAAGCCCGCATTTTTTATAATGCGGTTGCAACGCGCCAGATTCCAGAAATTTCTGATATTGTAAAAAAGTGCGGAAATTTTAATCCTCGTATTGAGCTTAGAATTTTTCTTTCAAATCTGGCTCTTCTTACAAAACAGATTATTAATTCTCAGCGCGGCTGTGAAGCAGGCGCGCGCGTTATGGAACTTCTTAGAAAATGCCAGGACAATATCACTCTTTTTAATCAAAAGCCTGATGCTGCTCTTGAAATTCTTCTTCGTGATATGGCAGCCCTAAACATTCAGTTTGGAGGTGTATTTTGCGCAGTTATGTAAAACGAGTTACTCAAAAAGCGGAAAAACTTTCTAAAGAGCAGGTTTTGTCGCTTTTGGAAACTATGGTTGAAGAAAACGAAAGCCTTTATTCTGTTTTTGAAAGTCTTTCAACCGGGCTTCTTATTATTGATGATGATTTTAAACTTATTCGCTATAACACAATTGCCGAAAGCTGGCTGCCTTTTTCCCAGCGGCTCGAAGATATTCTTGGAACTAATGAGCCTGTCTGGCAGTTTATAGAAGACGAAGAAATTTCCGCATTTTTGCAAAACTGTATGGAAAAAAACATCACAAACAGTTCCGAAGATTTTTCTACGGTAACTCAAGGTGGAACTGTAAGATTTTTAACGGTTACTGTTCTTCCGCTTGTTTGTGAATGTGAACTAGACGGTAAATTGATTTTGGTTCGCGATATTACTGAAAAAAGAAATCAGGAAATCCGCTTGCACAGAATGGAAAATCTTGCGAATCTTACAAATCTTGCTGCTGGAATGGCTCATGAAATCAAAAATCCGCTTGGAGCAATCAGTATTCATATTCAGCTGATTCAAAAAGCTCTTGAAAGAGCGCGCGAAAATCAAAATAAACTTCCGCCGCCAAAATTTGTAGAAGATCATATTGATATTGTAAACGAAGAAATTGACCATTTAAACAAACTTGTAATGGACTTTTTACTTGCGGTTCGTCCTATAAAAGCTCAGCTTGAACTCAAAGAACCTGATAAATTAATCGACGGGCTTATAAGTTTTTTCAAGCCTGAATTTATGAAAGCCGGAATTGAAGTTGTTTTTCATTCTTCGCAAAGCGGAAAAAAAATCCTGCTGGACGAAAAACTTTTTCGCGATGTAATTATGAATATTTCGCAAAATGCTCTTGCGGCTTTAAAATCAAAATACGGCGTTAGCGGCGAAAATTCTGAATCTTCCAATCTTTTGGGCGCAAAATTCTGCATAAGCAATGCTGTTAAAGATAATAAGTTTATTATGACGATTGCAGACAACGGCTGCGGTATGAGCGAAGAAACTTTGTCTAAGATTTTTGAACCTTATTATACAACAAAGGCTAATGGAACCGGGCTTGGAATGACAATGGTTTATAAAATTGTAAAGGAATTTTCGGGCGAAATTATTGTTGATTCTAAAGAAGGCGAGGGAACTGCTTTTACAATTTCTTTCCCAATTCCGCAAAAAGATACAAAACTTTTATCTTCAAATAGCCAGTAAAACTGATTTTTCTGTTTACTTTAGGAGGCTTGTTAAAAATGACAATTCTTACAATCGACGACGAAGAAAATATCCGTAACGGTCTTGCTGATAATTTTGAACTTGAAGGTTACGATGTAAAGCAGGCTGCCAACGGAGCCGAAGGGCTTTCGCTTATTGCTCAAGGCGGAATTGACCTTGTGATTACTGACCTTCGTATGGACGGAATTAGCGGAAGCGAAGTTGTTCAAAAGGTGACAACGGAATATCCTGGAATCCCGATTATTGTTTTAACTGGGCATGGAAGTATTGATGATGCAACTGCAGCTTTAAAAGCCGGCGCCTTCGATTTTTTGACAAAGCCGCTTGATTTGGATCACTTAAATAAAATTGTAAAAAACGCATTGCAAGGGAAGATTCTTGCCGAGCAGAACAGGGAACTTAAAGAGCGGCTTTTAAAAAGCGAGTCGCCAGACGAGATGATTGGCAAGAGTGATTCGCTTGGCCGGGTTCGCCAGATGATTCTTAAAGCCGCTCCAACTAAGGCGAGTGTTTTGATTACCGGTGAAAGTGGTGTTGGTAAGGAGCTTGTGGCTCGGGCTATTCATAATGGCTCGGAACGTTCGGCTAAACCTTTTGTGATTGTTCATTGCGCGGCTTTGTCCGAAACGCTGATTGAAAGCGAACTTTTTGGTTATGAAAAGGGCGCGTTTACCGGCGCGGAAAATGTTCATAAAGGGCGGTTTGAACTTGCGGACGGCGGAACTGTTTTTCTCGATGAAATTGGCGAAGTAAATCTTTCAACTCAGGTAAAACTTTTGCGTGTTTTGCAGGAGCATAAATTTGAGCGGGTAGGCGGCGAAAAATCTGTAGAAGTTGATGTTCGCGTTGTAGCTGCTACTAACCGAAATCTCGAAGAAGAAGTTAAAGCCGGCCACTTTCGCGAAGATTTATTTTACCGTTTGAATGTTGTTAGAATTGAAATGCCTTCGCTTCGTGAGCGTATGGACGACATTCCTCTTTTGATGCATTCTTTTTTGCGCGAATTCAATATTGAAAATAAAAAGAACATCAAAGGTTTTGACAAAGCTTCTAAATCTGCAATGATAAAATACAGCTGGCCAGGAAATATCCGCGAGCTTAAAAATGCTGTTGAAAGCGCTGTTGTAATGTGCACAGGCGATGAAATCAAAATTGAAGATTTGCCAAGAGCTTTGCGCGCGCAGGGCGAAGAAAAGATGATTTCAATTCCAATTGGTATTACAATGGACGAAGCAGAAAAAATCATAATCCAGGAAAATCTTGCTGCCAACAAAGGAAATAAATCGCGTACGGCAGACATTTTAGGAATCGGAAGAAAAACGCTGCATCGTAAGTTAGAAGAATTAAATATTTTGTAAGCTACACTTTTAGATTTTTCACAGAGAAAAAGAGGGCACAAAGTTTTAGGATTATATTTCTGTGAGCTTCCTAGCTGCGAAAGATTTTTTATACATGTATAATATTTTACACATAGTTATGATGTATAAAATATTATACTGTAAACTATTTTATCCCAAAGAAAATGCACAAAATTTTATAAGAATTTCGAATGTCATCAATAGTTAATTGTATAGATTTGTTGACATGTTGGTAGTTTTGTACTGTATTTTTGGTGTCTGGATGTATTTCTTTTAGCTTTTTATGATAAGCAGTTGTGATATCTTTTGTTATAAACGGGTACACTATATCTAGTGTACTTAGTGCTTTTGAAATTTCAGGTGGAAAATGCATATTGTATGTATATTTATGCATTTTTATAACTTGGCCGGTTGGAATTTCTTTTGTTTTGATAGTTTCGGCAGATTTTTGCCTTTTTTCAGCTTTTTTTTCATTATTTTTAAAATGAAGATGACCAGAATCTTCCTGTTTTTCATGAAAACCCTGGTCATCAATAGTTTTTTTTGACTGAGGAATTTCGCCTGATTCTAAAGCCTCGTTGAGCAATTCGCCCAGCTTATCGTACATATCAGGCATAAATCTTCAGTTTCCGCCCTAATTTAGATTTCTGTGCCTGGAGCAATTACTGCGCCTTTGCGGATTACAATAATTCCGTCTGCGCTGTAGAAACTTCCGTGGTCACCGTCTTCGTATTTCTTTCCGCTTACACCAATTTTACAGTTATCGCCAATTTTTGCATTTTTATCGATAATTGTGTTTGCAATCTTGCAGTTTTTACCGATTCCTGTGCTTGGTTTTCCGGCTTTTTTATTTGCGGCTTTTTCTTCTTCTGAATCATAATAGTCGGCACCCATCATAATTACGCCGTTAAATTCAGTTCCTTCGTTAATAATTGAGCGAACACCGACAACCGACTTATTGAACTTTGCATCTGTGATAATACAACCTTCTGAAATAAGTGAAGCGTTTATATCTGCCTTGTTGATTTTTGAAGGCGGAAGGTTTCGCATATGGGTATAAATTGGCTGAGTTTCGCCAAAAAAGTCGAATGTTGGATATGGCTCGCAAAGTGCAATGTTTGCGTCGTAAAAACTGCGGATTGTACCAATATCTTCCCAGTAACCGTCGAAAACATAAGAATTAATCTTCTTTTTACCGATTGCAAGCGGCAAAATTTCTTTACCAAAGTCTGTATATTTTTCATTTTCGCCGCCAAGCATTTCTTCCATTGTGTCGGCATTGAAAATATAAATACCCATTGAAGCAAGAAATTCTTTTTCTGGAGGAAGGCTTCCGCGTGCTTCTGCAGGAATTTTCCAGTCATCAATGTTTGCATCTGGCTTTGGTTTTTCCATAAATGCTTTTACGCAGTTTTTGTCATCAATTTTCATAATTCCAAAGCCCGAAGCGTCTTTTCGGTTTACAGCGGTTGTTGCAATTGTGATTTCTGCACCTGAACGAATATGTTCTGCCATAAAAGCGCGTAAATCCATTTTATAAAGCTGATCGCCCGAAAGAATTATGTAGTGTGTTGGTTTTTGATTTTTAAAGTGGATAAAATTCTTGCGAACTGCGTCGGCAGTTCCTTCGTACCAGCCAGAATGTTCCAAAGTCTGTTCTGCTGCAAGAATTTCTACGAAACCGCCAGAAAAGCGGTCAAAATTATATGAATTAGTAATATGAAGATGAAGTGAAGCTGAGTTAAATTGTGTCAGTAAATAAATCTTTTTGTAGCCTGAGTTGATACAGTTTGAAATTGGAATATCAACAATTCTGTATTTTCCACCGAATGATACCGCAGGTTTTGAACGTTCCTTTGTAAGTGGATAAAGCCTTGTACCCTTTCCGCCGCCCAAGATAATCGACAGCACTCTTGGTTCTGTTTTTGTCATTGAAAAACTCCTTTTATATGATGCAAAAATTTTTTAGTATTACCTGTAAATCATTATAAGTCCGAAGTGCGGGATTTGCAAAATATTTTTAATAAAAGCCGATTGATTTTTCTCCTAAACAAAATTTTTGAAACTCCGAAAATAAAAGTAGATGTAAACTTTTTGTAAGGTCACGGTGGCTTTACTTAAATCAAAGGGGGAAATTATAAATGATTCGAGGCTGGTATACCGGAGCTTCTGGTATGAATGCACAGCAGAACAGACTTGATGCAATTGCCAACAATCTTGCGAATGTAGATACAACAGGCTACAAACGCGATGTTGTTGCGAGCAAGAGTTTTCCTGAACTGCTGATTCGCCGTCAAAATCTTGACGGTGTTTATCACACAACCGAAGGTTCTGCAGATGCAGCACCTGTAATTGGTAAACTTGGTCTTGGTGTTGAAACTAATGAAAATTACATTGATTTTGCACAAGGCTCTTTTAAAATCACAAATACAAAGACAGATACAGCTTTAAGCGGCGAAGGTTTTTATGTAATTGACACTCCGCTTGGCGAACGCTATACACGCAATGGAAACTTTTTTATTGGAAAAGAAGGAATTCTTGAAACTAAGGACGGATATCCTGTTCTTGGCGAAAAAGGCTACATTTATGTTGAAGATGACAAGTTCAATGTAAATGAAGACGGAATTATTGCTCACGAAGAAAACGGCGAAGAAATTGACCGCTTTAAAGTTGTTCGTTTTGATAACGAGCGTTACCTTAAAAAAATGGGCGAAAGTTTTTACTCAACAAACGATATTGCTGGCCCTGCTCACATTGCAGAAGGCAACGAACGCCCTCGATTTCTTCAGGGATATATAGAAACCAGCAACGTAAATGTTGTAAACGAAATGGTTCAGATGATTGAAGTAAACCGCGCTTACGAAGCAAATCAAAAGACAATTCAATCTGAAGATTCTATGATGAGCACACTCTGGCAGAAAGTGGCTGTGCTTCAGTAAGTAATTAAAGGAGGAAGAAGCTGAAAGATTGCTGCGCACTGCTCGCAATCTTTCTTAACGCTTCTGCGATTTTATATGGTACGATCTTTGTGGACAGCAGCAACCGGAATGAACGGTCAGCAGGCAAATATTGATGCAATTTCGAACAATCTTTCTAATGTAAATACTACTGGTTATAAGCAGCAGCGCGTTGAGTTTGAAGATTTGGTTTATCAGAACTTGAAGCTCGCGGGAACTCCTGCAACTGAAGATACTGTAACTCCGGTTGGAATTCAGCAGGGAACTGGTGTTAAGGTTGGAGCAACTCAGAGAATTATGAATCAGGGCTCGCTTCAGAACACTGGCGTTGATACTGATGTTGCTATTGTTGGTGAAGGTTTCTTCCGCGTTCAAAAATACGACGGAAGTTACGCTTATACTCGCGACGGTTCTTTTAAAGTTGATTCTGCCGGCCAGCTTGTAACAAACAACGGTCTTAGAGTAATTCCGGAAATTATTCTTCCAGAAGGATACGATGTTTCAACTTTGAATGTAACTCAGACAGGTCTTGTATCTGTAAAAATCAACGGCGAAAATGACCCGGTTGAAGTTGGTCAGCTTGAACTTTACCGCTTTCCAAATGCGGTTGGTCTTCAGGCAGAAGGCGACAACCTTTTTAAAGTAACTGCCGCAAGTGGCGAGGCAATTGCCGGCCGACCTGGCTACGAGGGTTTTGGCGATGTTCGCCACAAGTTTCTTGAAATGTCAAACGTTTCGGTTGTAAATGAAATGGTTCAGATGATTGTTGCGCAGCGCGCGTACGAGTTCAACAGCAAGGCTATTCAGACTTCGGATACAATGTTGTCGACAGCGGTGAATCTTAAGAGATAGTTTGACCGGGAATAGATGATAGGGAATAGAATATAGTAAGGTGGGGGGGGAAGTCTCCCCCTCGCTTCAGCCCGCTTCGCGGTCTTGCGCTACCCCTTCTCCTAAGGGCTGCCGCCCTTAAGAACCTGCTTTAAATTGGAGTAAACTAAATGAACGTAGGATTAATATCAAATACATATAGTGGAATTACCGGCGGACACGGAGCGCTTGAAAGTGCGCGCCATTCTGCAGATACTGCAAAGTTTTCTGAACTTGTTGAGCGCTTTAAAAATCAAAATGAAGGGCGCGGAACTGTTTCTTCTAGTCAGATTGCAGAAAATGGCCGCTTAAACGGTGAATATACAAGTGGTTTTTCGGGAGTTTATACTTCTGAAGCTGATAAAAATGCGCGCCCAACTGGTGCCGCTGCAAATCAGGCTAATATCCACGTTCAGCAGAAAAATATTGATAAAACTTCCGAACTTTATGAAAAATCAATGCAACTAGAAAGTTATTTTGTAAAACAAATGCTTTCGGAAATGAGAAAAACAGTTCATAAAAGTGGTGAGTCTGATTTTGCTCGCCAGACTTACGAAGATATGCTTTACGATGAGTATGCAGACTCTCTTACAAAAAATGCGGGTTTTGGTTTAGCAGACCAGATTTATTTATCTTTAGTATAATTTGTACGTCATCTTGAACTTGTTTCAGGATCTGGTTCAAAAGATGCTGAAGCTATTTTAGCATGACGTTCATAATTTTTTTTGAAAATTAGAGACCCCTCTGATTTTGTTTACATCTGGCTCCTGGCGTCGTTGGCGTTCAGGAGTTTTTATATTGATAAGGTGTTCATTATAAAGTAAATGTGATATTATAGCCTTATGCAAAATACAAAAGTTTCTTTGCCCGAAGATTTTCGCGGCGTTCACATACATTTTGTTGGAATTAAGGGAACTGGAATGGCGGCTCTTGTTGAGATTTTGTTTCACAAGGGAGCGATAATTACTGGTTCAGATGTTTCAGAGCGATTTTATACTGATGAAGTTTTGGAAAAACTTGGTTTGCGCTCTGTGCCGTTTGCAGCTGAAAATATTACTGATGAAGTTCAGTTTGTAATTTATTCTTCGGCTTATAAACTTGATAAAAACCCGGATTTGATTGAAGCGGTGCGGCGCGACGTTCCGTGCCTTTTGTACACGCAGGCACTTGGCGCTTACAGCGAGCGTGCATATTCGTGCGGCGTTTGCGGCGTTCACGGAAAAACTTCTACAACTGGCCTTGTAGGCACAATTCTTAAAGAAATTGATTTACCAAGTCAGGTGCTTGCTGGAAGTGTAATTAATTCTTTTGGCGGAACTTGTACTTATACTTCACCTTTGGTGGCTACGGAAAATACTGTTGTTGAGCCTGTCGAAATGACATGTGCTGGTGGTTTCGACAAGCTCAACCACCGTTCAATTTTCGTAGCTGAAACCTGCGAATATCAGCGTCATTTTATGAGCTTTTGCCCTCAAAAAATCATTTTGACTTCTGTTGAAAGCGACCACGAAGATTATTATCCAACTTATGAAGATATTCGCCAGGCTTTTATTGATTATCTTTGCAAACTGCCCGTTGGCGGTGAGGTGATTTTCTGTGCGGACGATAAGGGGGCTTGTGAGACGGTAAATCTTGCCCGCGCACAACGGCCGGATATTGTTGCTTTACCTTATGGTGAATCTACAGCAGCTGTGAGCTTTGCTGGAAATTGCAATTGTTTTAGTGATGGTGATTTTGCTGTAAAGTTCGGCAAGGTTGAAAACGAACGTAATTGTTTTTCGCTCGGCTTGTTTGCTAAAAAAGGGGATTTTGCTTTGAGTATGCCCGGCCGCCACGAAGTTTTAGATGCGGCTGCGGCGGTTGCTTTGGTTTGCAGGCTTTTAGTTACATACGGAAAAAATCCGCTTGATTACTATGAAAATATTAAAGCCGGTCTTTTGAAATTTAGCGGTGGAAAACGCCGCAGCGAAATTGTTGGTCGGTTTACGAATAAAAATGGTGCGGACGTGCTTGTTCTTGATGATTATGGTCATCATCCTACTGCTGTAAAAACTACTTTGGAAGGCTACCGCGAGTTTTATAAAGGCCGCAAAATCATAGTTGATTTTATGAGCCACACTTATTCAAGAACTCAGGCTCTTTTACGCGAGTTTGCACGCTGTTTTACAGCAGCTGATGTAGTTATTTTGCATAAAATCTACAGTTCTGCGCGCGAAAATCCTGCTGATTTTGATATTACAGGCCGCACTTTGTACGAGGCTGTTCTTGCAACCGGGCAGAAGAATGTGCATTATTTTGAAGAGATTTTGAGTGCCGCAGACTTTGCAAAGGCAGAACTTGAAAAACCGCTTGACCCAGAGTATCCGGACGGTTATTTATTTGTAACAATGGGTGCCGGCGATAACTGGAAACTTGGTAAGGAGATGTGTAAGGCCGCTGGCGGCCGGTGTTAAATAGCAAAGCGTTAAAAAAAATGCGTAAGCATTTTTTAGCTTTACCTTAGGAGAAAAAAATGACATCAATGACAGGCTATGCCTACGAGGAAAAATCAACTGAAGAAGCAACTGTATCTGTTGAAATAAAATCTGTAAATTCACGCTTTTTGGATCTTGAAATTAATCTTCCGCCGTATCTTAATCCGCTCGAAAGTTTTTTCCGCGCAAAGATTACTGAAAAAGTGCTTCGTGGTAAGGTTGTTGTTTATATCCGAGTGCGTGAAAACGAAAGTGATTCGGAAGTTATTCCAGACACAAATGCGGCTGTTGCTTATATGAATGCTATTAAAAAAATTGCGCAGGCAACTGGTTTTGAAGATGATGTTTCGCTTGGTTTGATTATAAGTCAGCCTGGCGTTTTGAATGTAAACAAAAAATATGATATTGAAAAATACAAGGCTATGGTTGAGCCTGTTTTTGATGTTGTTCTTAAAAAGTTTAATGCAGATCGTGTTCGCGAAGGCGAAAATATGAAGGCTGATCTTTTGAAAAAGGTTGAAAAACTCTCAGAGTGTGCAAAATTTTTTACAGAATGGCAGCCAAAAATGGAATCTTACTTTAAAGAGCAGATTACAACAAAGTTCCGCGAGCTCTTGGAAGACAAAGCCGATGAAAATCGCATTATGACCGAAACTGCAGCAATGCTTGTAAAATACACAATCAACGAAGAAATTGTACGTTTGAACAGTCACATTGCCGCAATGCGCGAGGAACTTGCAAAAAATCCTGCACCTGGAAAACGCCTGGATTTTATCTGCCAGGAAATGAACCGCGAAATCACCACCATCGGCAGCAAAAATCAGTTTGCCGAAGTTGGCGCAATGGTTATTACGGCTAAGGATAGTTTAGAGAATATCCGCGAACAGTCTAAAAACGTTGAATAAAGCCGACTGGGGGCGTTACGGGGGCTGGCCCCCGTTAGAAGGGGTGGCGAGCAACGAAGTGCGAGACAGGGGAAGACTTTCCCCTCAAAAAGGAGATTTTTATGAAATTAAACAAAGAAATTCGTATCGCAATCAGTGGAAAATCTGGTTGCGGAAATACAACTGTGAGCGGGTTGCTCTCAAAAACTCTTGGCGTTACGCTTATTAATTATACATTTCGTCAGTTGGCTGCTGAAAAAGGTATGACTTTGCCAGAAGTAATTGAAGCTGCAAAAAATGATGATTCTTACGACAAATATGTTGATAAACATCAGGTTGAACTTGCTCTTGCTGAACCTTGCGTGCTTGGAAGCCGCCTTGCAATCTGGATGCTAAAAGAAGCAGACCTTAAAGTTTATCTTTTTGCAAGTGACGAAACTCGCGCAAAACGTGTTTTTAACCGCGAGGGCGGCGATTTGCAGCAGATAAAAGATTTTACTGCAATGCGCGATAGCGAAGACACTCGCCGCTACAAAGAATTCTACGGAATTGACAATAACGATTACGCTTTTTGTGATTTGATTATCGATGTAAATGAAAAAACTCCGGAAGAAATTGTAAATGTGATTCTGGATAAGTTGGTTGAAAAAGGACTTATTGAAAAATAATTGAAACAAATCCTCATAGAGACAAAGAGGGCACAGAGTTTTATATTTTTTATATAATTCTCTGTGCCCTCTTTATGCTCTGTGAGAGATAAAAAAACTATAAATTAGCAATTAACCAGTCTTTGAACTGATTATAATCATTTTCCATTGGAATTGCATTGTCTGGAAGTCGCATAACTTCTTCGAGGCGAGCTGGCATTGGTGGTTCTTTTCCGATTGCGTCTGTTACAATCTGGCCGAACTTAGCCGGGCTTGCAGTTTCCAAAATTACGCCAACAGCTTTTTTGGCTGTAACTTCTTTTCCCCAAACTGGAATATTTGGTGTAAGTCCTGGATTGTTCCAGTCGTTTTTCTGGCCGCCAATGAGTTTTTCCATTGCGCCTGTTTTAGTATCGTCCCAAGCCTGCCAGCCGATTGCTCCGTGTGGATCAATAATATAGCCGGTTTTATCGTTGCAGCTTTTGATTGCTGCTTTAATTCCGTTATTATCAAGCCAGTAAGAAGCAAAAAGTTCGCGAACCTGGTCTAAAGAATACATTGCTTTAATGCGTTCGTAGTTGCTTGGAGCTCCAACGTCCATTGCGTTTGCGTAAGTTTCAACAGAAGCTCGTGCGTTGTAGTCTCCGGTTGCAATCCAGTCTGGAATTGTTTTATTTGTGTTTGTTGCAGCAACAAAACCTGCAATTGGAGCGCCCATTTCGCGTGCAATCAAACCAGAAGTAAGGTTTCCAAAGTTTCCGCTTGGAACAACCATGATAATTGCAGGATCTTCAATCTTATTGTCCATTGCGCTTCTGTTACGAACTGTTAAAGCGCTGTACATATAATAGAAGCTCTGTGGCAAAAGTCGTGCGATATTAATAGAGTTTGCAGAAGAAAGACGAAGTTTTTCGCGAAGTTCGTTATCTGTGAAAGCTGTTTTTACAAGTTTCTGACAATCATCAAAAGTTCCTTTTACTTTGAGAGCGCGAACGTTTCCTGTAAAAGTAGATAGCTGTTTTTCCTGGAGCGGACTGATTTTTCCGTCCGGATACAAAATTGTAACATCAAGACCTGGAACGCCGTGGAAAGCACTTCCTACAGCAGAACCAGTATCGCCGGAAGTTGCAACAAGAATGTGCAGCGGTTTATCTTCGTTTCTGTTGAAGTAAGACATTGTGCGTGCCATAAAACGTGCACCAAAATCTTTAAATGCACAAGTTGGACCATGAAAAAGTTCCATAATATATGAAATTGCATCAGCTGGAACAACTTTTGGCTGGAAAGGATATGCGTCTGAAATAATTGCTGCAAGGTCGTTATCTGGAATTTCACCTTCTACATAAGGTTTTGCCATATTGAATGCAACATCGCGGAAACTAGGCGCCGGGTCTTTGTTCAAAAGCGCCTTGTCTAATTTTGGGAATTCAACAGGAATGTAAAGTCCGCCAGTTGCCTGGTTCATTCCGCCCATTACAGCTGTTTTAAAATCAGCTTTTACGCTGCTGTCTCTTGTATCTGTGTAAATCATATAAATCCGTCCTTATATTTTATAAACCGTAAATAAGGTCTGTAACCAGTTTTTTTGCAAGCTGTTCCTTGCAGTTTGAAACACAAGCGTTCCAGTTTTTGCCGGTTGCTTCGTGTGTAAGTTCAGTAGAATAAACTAAAGCACCGTCTTTCATTCTTACTGCCTGAATTTCAGCTTTCATAGTGCAGCGGTAACCTGAGCCGTCTTCTAAGGCTTCTACAGGTTTTACAAATTTGTTTGTTCCATAAATCAAGTAGCCGTAATTGCTTCCGCCAATAACTTTGTAAGTTTCTTTGTAAAGAGTCTGATATTTTCCAATATATGATGTTTCATTAATTGGACCGTTTCCAACCATTGTAATTCCGCGTGTTCTGAATTCAGCCTGAACATCATACCAGTTATTTACCGGACGGTCTTTTTCGTTATAATCCCAAATGAAAAGAACTGCGCCTTTTGTTGCAATATCAGATTTAACTTTCCAGTCTGTTTGAGCGCCCATTTCTTTTACTGTTTCAAGAAGTTTTTCATCATCAGTTGCTGGAGTTGGGTATGCTGTGATTTTTGTATTTGCAGCAAAATCAGTTTTTGGAGCTGTAAAAGAAACTTTGCCATTTTCGTCTGAGCGAACATTTGCAGTTGCGTAAGTGAGTTTTCCTTCAGTTCGAGATTCTGGATAAACAATCGAAATTGGGAAATCTGCAAGAGCGTTGTCTTCGCCGTCTTTTACTTCAAATACAAAAGCAGAAGCAAAGTTTTTGCCTTTTGCAATTTCTTTTGGAGTTGAAACGTTATTTATAGAAACGCCTGAAATGCTTGAAAGAAATTTTTCTTCAGCAGTTGGTTCAATAACTATTTTTTCAGGTGCTGCAGTATTTGATTTTGATAAAGATTTAGAGTCATTTTCAGATGATGATGTGCTTGCGCAAGCTGTAAAAACAAGTAAGGCAGAAAGCCCTGTAAGAATTATTTTGTTATGTTTCATATATTAAAGTCCTGTTTATTTCAAGTTTATTTGAATGATTTATTTTATTATTAACAGGCATTTTTTACAATAACATATTGAAGAAAATTTACTATAAAGAGTATAATTCTATGTTAGAAAATAAGGGTGGAATATGTATAATCGTTGCACAAAAGCAGTTCTTTATAAAGATAATCTTGAATATAACCTTAATCAAATCAGAAAATATGTAAAAAAAGATGTAAAACTTTGCGTTGCAGTAAAAGCAGACGGTTACGGTCATAATGCAGTTTTAACAGCTCAGATTGCACAAAAGGTTGGGGCGGAATTTGTTGCAGTTGCCACAGTTGAAGAAGGAATCGAACTTCGCGAAAACGGAATAAAATGCGGAATTTTACTTTTGAGTCTTTGTACACCGCAGGAAATGCCAGCTCTTTTTAAATATCAAATTACACCGCTTGTTTTTACAGATGAATATATAAAACTTGTTGGAGAAGCTGCAAAACAAGCGTGCAAAAATGGTGTTCCTGGTTCAAAAGAGTTTAGAGTTCATCTTGCAGTTGATACCGGAATGGGCCGCATTGGCTGTTATCCACAGGAAGCAGGCGATCAGGCGGCTTTGATTGAAGCTAGCGGCCTGAAACTTGGCGGAATGTGCACCCATTTTGCAGTTTCGGATAGCCTCGAAAAAGAGAATATAGAGTTTACAAAAGAGCAGTTTGCGGCTTTTAAGGCTGCTGTTGAATGTGTAAAAGCGCGCGGAATAGAGCCTGGAATCTGTTCGTGCGGTGCGAGCGCTGCGCTTTTGAATGATGAAGATATGCAGTTTGATATGGTTCGTCCTGGAATTATTACTTACGGTTATTATCCAGATGAAATCACAAAAGAATACCTTGAAAAAACTGGCCGCCATTTTGATATAAAGCCTGTTCTTGCTCTTGAAACTAAAGTTGTTGCAATCAGAAGATTTCCGGCTGGAAAATCAGTTTCTTATGGAAGAACCTGGAAAGCCAGCGAGGAAACAGATATTGCAGTTTTACCGATTGGCTATGCCGACGGTCTTTTGCGCCGTTTTTCTCCAGGCCTTGAAGTTACAATTAATGGAAGAAATTACCCGGTTCGCGGCCGCATTTGTATGGATCAATGTATGGTAGAAATTGGCAAAGATAATCCTGATGTAAAACTTTGGGATACAGCCGTAATCTTTGGCCCAAAAGAAAGCGGCGCGCTAAACACCGCCGAAGACCTTGCCAAACTCGGCCATACAATTTCCTACGAAGTTTTGACAGCGCTGAGCAAGCGTGTTTTGAGGGAAATTAAATAATTATCTGAGAGAATATTGTAATCTTTAAAATATGAGTGACCTTGCATATTTTTAGACTTTGTTATATTTTAATATAAAATTAAACTATTGATTGATATATAAACTTATAGAAGTTGATTAAAAATTAAATTATTTGAATCCTAGTAAATCTTTGTAGGTAGATATTTTATAAAAAAATCAATTTATATGGTAAATGTATTTATTTCAATTAGTTTCATATATGCTTGTAGATTTCTGTGTGTTACACTTTGACTACTTGCTATTAAATTATAAGAAAGGAGATTAAAAAAATGAAGAAATTTTTAATTACAGGTTTGGTTGCTATGTTGATTTTTGCCAGCTGTTCTACTTCTACAGGTGATAATGGTAGTTCTGGTGATAACGAAAAACAAGCTACACCAACTGAAACAACAAATACAACTGAAACAACAAATCCAACCGTAAATGCTTCATATTTTGGAACAAAAGCTCCAGATGAAACAAAAGAAGTTGGCGACATTGTTTTTAATGATGGAAGTGCAACTCCTTACACACCGGATTTAGTACTTACTGCTGAGCAAAAAGCAGCTGCAATTGCAGTGATTTTTTATAAAGGTTCAGATTTAAACAGTGATGACAACGACACTACTGTTCGTACACTTGGTGTTGGATTTAAGCATCAAAAAAAGTTAGTTTATGGTGATGGTCTTAAATGGTGTACTGATAAAGCAACAGCATATTACTTACATTCAAATGAAGGAATTCCATTAGATTGTTTATGGCACGAAGAATATGATGATACAGGATCTTTGAAAATTATTTTTGGCGCTAAGGAAAATACTAGACTTTCAGAGAACGAAAAGTTTTGTGATAAAAATGGCAGTGATAACATTGAACAGCTGAATGCTTTAATTGAACAAGCGAAAGCTATGTATGAACAAAATGGTTTAGCAGTTGATTTCTCTAATGATACAACGGAAGAATCTAAGTATCCTGCATTCTATTTTTGCAAAAATTACAAAAATCAAAAAATTGGTTCTGAGGCTAAAAGTCGTTTAGCTGGAACTTGTTTTGAAGATGGCTGGTATCTTCCTAGTATTGCAGAACTTTACCATATTTATTTGTGTATGCATGATTCTGTTGATATAGATGAAGTTAGTAAACTTTGTGGTGGAAATCAATTTTATACTGGAAGTTATTGGTCATCATCTACAGATGCAATACTTTCTGATTCAGATGCATATTTTTTTGATTTTGGACAGGTAAAGTTAGATAGCCGTGACAAGAATTATAATGACAGCGTTTGTGCTATCCGTGAATTCTAAGACGGCATAAAAATAGTTACTTTCACAAATGAAAGTAACTATTTTACAGTTATTGCGGTGGTTTCGACATGCTCAACCACCGTTTTTTTTTTGCTAAAATGCGTTAGTTTATAACTTCAAAAACTCTTTTACTTCCGAAACAAGATAGAACGAGCCGGTTACCAGGAGAATGTTGCCGTTGGCGGCGGATTCTTCGAGGGCTTTTTGAATCATCATTTTGTAGTCGGCGTGGGCGGTGAAGTTTATTTGGGCATTTTTGAAGGCCTGAATTTCTTCTTCGAGATTTGACTCTTTGCGTTCGCCCGGGCGAGTAACGTAAACGTGTTCAAAGCGGTTACAGAATAGTAATGAAATATCTTTTACGTCTTTGTCGGCGGCGCACGCAAAAAGAAGCGAAACTTTTTTATTGCCAAAAAGACTATTCAAAGTTTCGATCGTGAGTTTAATGCTGTTAAGCGTGTGTGCGCCGTCAAGAATCAAAGAAGGAATGCCTGCATAGTTTTTTACATTTTCGAGAATTTCAAAACGTCCCGGCAGTTTTGCTTTTGCAAGGCCGCGTTCAATTACGGCTTCGTCGAGGTTCGGCAAAACTTTTTTTACAGTAATAATCGCCATTGCAGCATTTTGAGCCTGCATTTTTCCAAGCAACTGCATTTTTGTTTCAATCGGGCGGTTAAAAATTTCACTTTCAAAATGAACAGACATTTTTTTGTCTGCGCTGTCAAAATCACAGGAAATATTCTTAATTAAATCATCTACAAAATAATAAGGCGCGTGGCGTGTAATTGCCTTTTCGCTAAGAACAATATTAACACTTTCGTTTTGCTGCTTTGCAAAAATAACCGGCGTACAGTTTTTGATGATTCCACCTTTTTCGGCTGCGATTTTTTCGAGTGTATCGCCAAGAAACTCTGTGTGTTCAAGTTCAATCGGCGTAATGCAGCAGATTTTTGGGCGGATAACATTTGTTGCGTCCAGGCGGCCGCCAAGTCCAACTTCGTAAACAGACCAGTCTACATTTGCGTTTCTAAAGCACAAAAAGGCATAAAGAGTCACAAGTTCAAACCAGGTGAGCGGGCGCTCGGCCGGAAGATTTTCTGGGATTATTGAATCAATATTTGGAATGAGTTCTTTTACAGTTTTTTCGTAAATCTCTTCTGAAAAAAATCCAGTTGGCGTGCAGATTCTCTCGCGAAAATCAGTTATGTGCGGCGAAGTATAAAGTCCAACGTTGTATCCGGCTTCTTCCAAAATGCACGAAATCATTCGCGAAACAGAGCCTTTTCCTTTTGAGCCTGCAACATGAATACAGGGAGCAAAATCCTGCGGATTATCAAAACGTTTACAAAGGTAATCGATTGTATCGAGCCAAAAGATATTTTTTTTAGGTGTGTGTTCAAAATTCAGGTAGTCGTCAAGCCATTCCTGAAATACGTCAATTGCATTCACGTCGTGTATTATAATCAGTTTGATGATTTGTGTCATCAGGATTTTTTTTTACTTTTCAAAGGTATGATTATGATATTTTTTGATTTTCACCTTAATTTATTGCATCTTACATCTTGATTCCGGCAACTTAGAAAAAAGCGGATTGTGTTCCCAATGCTCTAAAATTATATTGAAATTACAAAATTATTTTATGGGAGTAATTATGATTTTAGAAGCGATTTTGCTGGGACTTTCAACCGGCACTTATTGCACAATGTATTGTGGCCCGGTTTTGATTCCGTTTTTGTGCGGAACTGAAAAATCCGGCTACAAAAGAAATGCCGGTCTTGTGGGAACTTTTTTGACTGCAAGACTTGTTATGTATTTTATTTTGGGAGCAGTTTTTGCAGCTTTGGGCTTTCTTGTAACTGAATATCTCGACCCGATTTTTGCAAGAAGACTTTCGGTTTTTGCTTACATTTTTTGCGGGCTTTCGCTTTTGTTTAATTCGCTTGGCGTAAAGTTTCCGTGGGGTTGTGGAGAAGGCGGCGGTTGTAAAGTGCCAAAACTCCGCCGCGTTGGAAGCGACTGGTGGACGGCGGTTTTTAGCGGGCTTGCTGTAGGGCTTCATATTTGTCCGCCGCTTTGGACCGCTATGCTGCGCTCTGTTTTTGGCGGAAACGGAATTTCTGGGCTTTTTTATTTTGTGTTTTTCTACGTTGGAACTTTGCCGTTTTTCATTCCGCTTTTGGGAATTCCTTTTATTGCAAAAAGAGTTAGTGCAATCAGACGCATTTCCCGCGTTACTCAGTTTTGCGTAAGTCTTTACTTTTTGATTTTTCTTGGCGCAATTCCGCTGTTTTTTGGTTAATTTTTTGCGAGGTTATGTATGATTTCTAGTATTATCTTATGTATTTTAATGTTTTTTGAAATAATGCTTTTTGTCGTTTTACGAAATAATCTTGCTCCGGCAAGTATTGTTTATGCGGCTTTTTTGTTCTTTATTTTTGTCCGTATGATTTTTTCTGAACGTAAAAAAACGGGAAGTAGTGTAATTTATCGTCGTATTTGTCAAACGGTTTTTGCGGTTGGTTTTTGTATCGCCTTTATATCTGATTTATATGCAAATCGAGGAAGTATGTCTATTACTACAAGTGCAATGAGTAACGCTGAACTTCCTTTTTGCCATATTGCAATTCCGCAGGCTTTAGTTCCGCTTTTAGTAACAAAAAACATTGTTTTTCCCGCTAAGATAACAGGCAGTTACGCTGTTGTTGCAAGTATGCTTTTAATATGGCTTGTTTGCACATTAACTGTTGGACGCGGCTGGTGCAGCTGGATTTGTTTTTATGGCGGCTGGGAAGAAGGTTTTTCTCATGTTGCAAAAAAGCGCCGCATAAATCTTCTTCCCAAAAACCGCGAAATTCGCGAGTTTCATTTAGGCTTCTTCTTTTTTATAATTCTTGCTTCGCTTTGTGAACTTGCCTGTATGTACTGCGACTGGTTTTGTCCGTTCAAGCTTGTAACTGAATTTGCCCCAATTACTTCAATTCCAACTTTGATAGCTGCCGTTTTGTTTATTGGACTTTTCTTAGGCCTAGTTGTGATTCTTCCGATTCTTACTAAAAAACGAACTCAATGCTCAAGTCTTTGTCCGTTTGGAGCTTTTGCTTCTCTTACAGACAGAATCAGTATTTTCAAAATCAAAATTGATACGCAAAAATGTGCCGGCTGTATGAAGTGTGCGGCCGCTTGTCCTTTTTCTGCAATTGATATAAAAACTATTCAGGAAAAAAAAGGCAGCCCTGAACTTACCTGTGCAAAATGCGGTGAATGTATAAAGGTTTGCCCTCAAAATGCCATCTCTTTTGATTTTAGATTTCATCTTAAATCTGGAAATTGCGGAAAAAATTGCGCTTCAAAATCAAAAGAGCCAAAAACAAGATTTGGTCGCGGCGTTCAGTATATTTTGCACCCGGCTCAGCTTTTCCGTTTTGCCGCTTACACTTTTTTTGTAGTTATGTCTTCAACTTTCATGATAAAAACTTTAAATCTTCTGGCAAAGGCATTTGTAAACATTTTTGCAGGAGGCGCACAATGATTTTAAATAAAGTAAAGTCAGCTTTTTTGATGCTTTTACAAAAAATTTTGATTCTGAAAAATGCTTTGATTTGTTTTTTTGGAATTGCAGTTTTTTTTATAGCGTCTGATGCTCTTGAAAGCAAAGTTGGTAAGTTTTTGCACGTTGATCCGGCTTTTACCGGCGGAGAAATTGCTCTTGAATTTTCTGATTTTTCGGAAGCTTCTGAATTTTCCAGTTACTCTGTTTATAAGCCTGTTACAAATGCCCGCTGGCAGAAAAATGCAGATTACTGGCAGCTTGTTTTTGATTATAAAAACGCACAGGATTTTTCAAAAGAAATTAAGATTTATATTGATTTGGATAATATTGAAAATGAATCTTTTGAATCAGAAAAATCTTATGATTTTTTAGTTTTGCAAAACGGCGAAAGCGGAAAAGTTTACAATTTCAAAGGTGAATATATTTGTGATACAGAAAGCTATGTTTTGAATGAAAATACAAGGCTAAAAATCAGAATACCGCTCAAAACAAAGCAGCTTTTAAAAGTTCTTGGTACAAAAAATACTAAGATGCAGATTGAATTTGATGATTTTGGATTTTTTGTGGAAGCAAATTTAAAATGATGTTAGAATGACCAAAATGAAAATTACGATTCTTGAAAAGCAGCCGGGCGAAGAAGACGAACTGATTCTAAAATGCGATTGCCTTGATGAAAATCTTACTAAACTTATAAATCAGTTGAAAGTAGGAAAGGGCAAAATGAATTTGTATAAAGATTCAAAAATCGTTTTTGTTGAGCCCGAGCAGGTGCTTTATTTTGAATATGTAGATGATTCAGTTTTTGCGTATACAAAAGACTGTGTTTACGAAACAAAATTAAAGCTGTATCAGCTGGAAGATGAACTGCCTGCCGGCACTTTTTTTCGTGCGAATAAGGCAGTTATCGTAAATCTGGATAAAATAGACAGTCTTTCGCCGATATTTGGCGGCCGATTTGAAGCTGTTTTGCAAAACGGATACAAGGTTGTTATTTCCCGAAATTATTTAAACACATTAAAGGGGCTTTTGGGCTTATGAAAAATTTAGAAGAAAAAAAAGATACTTTATCTATAATGATAAATGTGTGCTCGCGTGTTGTTACTTTGATTTTTATAGCCATAACAATTTATATGATTGTGTCTAATAAAGCAGACAAAGTCCGTTTTACATTAAAAGATATAAGCGGAATTCTTTTTATGGGAATAATTTCCGGGCTTACAACTGTGATTTTCTGCTTAAGAAAAAAGCCTACAAAACTTGTGAATCTGATTATGCAGATTGTTCAGTTTGTGATTTTGAATATTTCGCTTCTTGTAATCAGTTTGAAACTTGAATGGTTTGAAAAAAATACTTCTTCGCTTGTAACAATGGAAATAATGTTTGTGGTTGTTTATTTTGTTACATATTCGTTTCTTTATCTTTTTGATTTTAATGAAACTAAAAAGATTAATCAGAAACTAAAGGATAGAAGAAAAGGTGTTAATTCTTAGTTTGTGTTAAGAACACTTAGGGGCGTTGCGGGTTACTCCCGCTGGGTGGGTAGCGCCCAACGAAGTGGGCGCGCAGGGAGGGGCTCCTCCCTCCTAAAATCTGAAGGTTAAAACCTGTAAGTTCGAGTATAGACTATTTCACAAAAATTCATTATTTTATATACATTAAAATATAATCTAAATATATTTAGGAGATATATTATGGCAGTTAGAGTTGCTATTAATGGTTTCGGCCGTATTGGTCGTTTGGCTTTCCGTCAGATGTTTGAAGCTGATGGTTATGAAGTAGTTGCAATCAACGATTTGACAAGCCCAAAAATGCTTGCTCACCTTTTGAAGTATGAGACAGCTCAGGGTGGATTCATGGGCCGCATCGGTGAAGGTAAACACACTGTATCAGC
>JAGCVK010000060.1 GCA_017962415.1 Treponema sp.
ATTATTCATTTTATTACAATTTGTTTGACTTATCCGCATGGAATAAGATATACGCTGGTTTCGCTTGGATATTCTGCTTTTTGTTTTGCATTTTATTATTGGGTTTACAAGATTTTAAAATCTAAATTTTCATGTTTTTTGCCAACAAATGTTATTGAAAATACAACGATAATCAGAAAACCTTCTGGTTCAAAAATCAAACTGGCGGATTATAATCTTAATGAACGACAAAGCACTTTTGTTTTGGAAAATCTTCATAATAAAATGAGTTATAAAGAAATCAGCGAAAAATATTATGTAAGCATTTCAACAGTAAAAAAGATTTTTGCCGATGTTTTTAGGCTGTTCAATGTCAGCAATTTAGAAGAACTGCGCATTTTGCTTTTGCAGTATCAGGTGGAAGAATAAGTTTTCATTTTTTGAAAGAAAATTACGTTGCCGTTCACTCCTTGATTTTAATTTGATTTACGCGAACGGAGATGATATCCAATCTGCATTGCTGGGGGCGAGCGTAAGCGAGTCAAGGTTCCACTTCCCAGCAGCCGCAGATTGGATGTCATCGCAGTGGAAGTAAATCAAATTATGATAACTGTAGTTTGCAACGCAGTTTTTATTTTAAACAGGTTACTAGGAAAGTGAATTAAATTATATTACTTCTTATTGTGATGAATCCCTTTTTATGATATAACTCTGATATGAAAGTTGCAATTTTTTTCGGTTCAAAGTCTGATAAAGACACCATGAAAAAGGCTGCCGATATTCTTACAGAGTTCGGCGTTGACTACAAGGCTTATATCATTTCTGCCCACAGAGCCGGGGCTTTACTTAAACAAACAGTTGAACAGGTTGAAAAAGACGGTTGCCAGGTAATTATTGCCGGTGCAGGCTTGGCAGCAGCGCTTCCTGGTGTTATTGCAGGAATTACAACACTTCCTGTAATTGGTGTGCCGCTTGAATGTGTTAGCGAAAAATCTAACGGACTTGGCGGAATGGACGCTTTGCTTTCTATTGTGCAAATGCCGCCACAGATTCCGGTTGCAACAGTTGGAATTAACAGTGCTAAGAACGCAGCTTATCTTGCATTGCAGATTCTTGCTTTGCAGGATAAATCTCTTGCCGAAAAACTTAAAGATTTTAGAAAGAAGCTCGCTGATGATGCAGCAGCAACTGGAATTGATTTTAAATTTTAAGAAAATGCGTTAGCGATGTGAAGGGCAGCGAAGCTGTACGGCCGCGAAGCGGCCGTATGGAGCGATAGTGGAACCCGGAACGTAGCGACCCGAGCGAAAGCGAGGGGAACGCCCAAATATATACAGGAGCATAGGAAATGGCAAACTACAAAGAGTCTGGTGTAGATGTAGAAGAAGGTTACCGAGCGGTAAATAAGTACAAGGAACAGGTAAAAAGAACTGTTGTTCCAGGACTGTTGACAGGGCTTGGAAGTTTTAATGGAATGTTTGAAGTTCCAAAGGGTATTAAAAATCCTGTTATGGTAAGCGGAACCGACGGTGTTGGAACTAAACTTGATGTTGCATTTCAGATGAAAAAATATGACACTGTTGGTATTGACTGTGTAGCCATGAGTGTAAACGACATTTTGTGTTCTGGTGTTCAGACTTTGTTCTTTCTTGATTATGTTGCCTGTGGAAAACTTGATGCTGATGTTGCTGCTGAACTTGTAAAGGGTGTTGCCGACGGTTGTGTTGATACTGGCTGTGCATTGCTTGGTGGTGAAACTGCTGAAATGCCTGGTTTCTATGATGTTGGTAAATATGACCTTGCCGGCTTTGGTGTTGGTGTTGGTGAAAAGAAAGAAATGATTACTGGTGAGGATATTCGCGAGGGCGATGTTCTTATTGGTTTGAGTTCTACTGGTGTTCACTCTAACGGTTTTAGCCTTGTTCGTAAACTTGTTCCTAATGTAAATGATCCTTTTGTTGTAAACGGAAGCGATACTGGTAAGACTATTGGTGAAGTTCTTCTTACTCCAACTCGTATTTATGTAAAACCTGTTATGGAAGTTCTTGGAAAATACCGCAAGGCTATTCACGGAATGGTTCATGTAACTGGCGGTGGCTTCTATGAAAATATTCCTCGTATGTATCCAAAAGCAAAAGAAGGAAAAAAGCAGCTGATTTCTATTATCAAACGCGACAGCTGGGACATTCCACCTGTATTTGGTGAATTGATTCGCCGCGGTGCTGATCTTGATAATGTTTACAATACTTTCAATATGGGAATTGGTTTTGTTCTTGCTGTTTCTGCAAAAGAAGCTGATTCTGTTCTTGAAATGTTTAATGCAAATGCTCATAAATATCACAAAGATTACTGTCCTGATATGAAGGCTTACAAGATTGGCCGCGTTGAATATGCAAAGGGCGAAGTAAACGGTCAGCGCGACGCTGTTTTGTTTGAAGACTAAAATCTAAGGGCCGCAAGTTTTGAAAAAACTTGTTGCAAATATGTTGTGTCTTAAAAATGCTCTGCGAAAGCGGGGCATTTTTGATTCTTTGGGAAAAAGCTTTTGGTGCAAGCCTTGCGAGCACTATTTAGGAATGTGTATATGAAAGTTTTAAAGACAGCTGTTTTGGTTAGCGGTGGTGGTACAAATCTTCAGGCTTTGATTGATTTTCAAGCTGCGCAGGGAGAATCTTGTCCTTATAAGATTGTTTGTGTAATTTCTGATTCAAAAAAGGCTTATGCGCTTGAGCGTGCGGCTAAAGCTGGAATTCCAACAGCAATTTGTTCTCCTTATGCTGTTATGGGGGAATAAGTTGCAAAAGCAAGCGACCGCGATACAAAACGTCTTGCAGTTTCTAATGCAATGCTTGGTGCTTGTGTGAATTATGGTGCTGAAGCAATTGTTGAAGCTGGCTGTCTTACTGTTCTTTCGGGCGAAATCTTAAAGGTTTACGAAGATAGAATTATCAATCTGCATCCGGCTCTTTTGCCAAAGTTTGGCGGCGTTGGAATGTTTGGGCATCACGTTCACGATGCTGTTATTGCCGCTGGCGAAAAAGAAAGCGGTTGTACAATTCATATTGCAGACGGTGGTTGTGATACTGGTCGCATTTTGATTCAAAAACGTGTTCCTGTTTTGCCAGATGATACGCCAGAAAGCCTTTATGCACGAATTGCTCCAAAAGAGCACGAAGCAATTGTTGAAGGCCTTTGTATGCTTGCAAAAGAAATCCAAAAATGAAAACTCTTGTAAATACAACGCTCTGTTATATAGAAAAGAACGGCTCATATTTAATGCTTCATCGCACTAAAAAGCAAAACGACTACAATCACGACAAATGGATTGGAATTGGCGGCAAGTTTGAAAATGGCGAGTCGCCGGAAGATTGTGCAATTCGCGAAGTGCGAGAAGAAACTGGTCTTGAAATTGCTCCTGAAAATCTGGAATATTGTGGTATTGTTACTTTTGTGGATACCTCTGCGGCCGAAGTTTATACTGAGTTTATGCATATTTTTCGAGCCCGCAGTTTTTCTGGCACGCTTCTTACGGATTGTAGTGAAGGTGATTTAGAATGGGTTCCCGTTAATAAAATGAACGACCTTCCGCATTGGAAGGCCGACGAAATCTTTTTAGACTTTCTTGCAAAAAATCATCAGTTTTTTAGTTTAAAAGTTATTTATAAAAATGGCGAACTTTTGGAAACTTATTTAGGCGGCAAGCCTTATAATCATTGGGCTAACGCAGACTAAAACTTTCTGGCAAAAGCTGTTCCAGCGTAAAGATTTTTTGTTCACCTTTACCATTTGCAAGGATAATCTTAAAATCGCGCTTGCAAAATTCGCTTAAAACCTGTCTGCAAACTCCACAAGGCGGGCAAAAATCATCAATTATAGTGTTTCCGTCTTTTCCTTCTGAGCCGCCAACAATTGCAATTGCTTCAAAATCGAGAACTCCTTCGCTTACAGCCTTAAAAATTGCGGTGCGTTCGGCACAATTGCTTGGTCCGTAAGCGGCATTTTCTATATTACAGCCGGTCCAAATTTTTCCGTTTTTATCAAGCAAAGCAGCTCCAACGTGAAAGTGAGAGTAGGGCACATAAGAATTGTTTGTCATTTCAATTGCTTTTTTTACAAGTTCATCATAATTCATACTTTAATTCTATCACATTTTTGTTTTATTTCATTAAAAATATTAGTATACTTTAAATACGGTGGTTGAGCCTGCCGAAACTACCGCAGAACACTTTGATTTATGGAGACCCCAATGGCAAACGACGTACAAATTAATCAGGCACTAAACCTTACAAATCAGCTTATTTCGGAACTTGAAATTGCAGAAAAACATCTTTCTTCTGCTCGCAACTGGGGATTTTTTGATGTTTTGGGCGGCGGTTTTATTGTTGATTTAATCAAGCATTCAAAAATAAACAACGCAAAAGTTTCTATGGACAGAGTGAATTATCTTATGCAGGAATTAAAGCGCGTGCTAGGCGGAATCAGTATGCCAGGCGATTATACAATGAATGTTGGCGGTTTTGCTACTTTTGCTGATTTCTTTTTTGATAGCGGCATAGTTGATGTTTATATGACTGCAAAAATTATGAACAGTTTGAGCGAAGTTCGCAACTTGAAAAATCGGTGTTTTGAACTTAAAAACAAGCTTTCAAGCTATAGATAATATGAAAATTAGCAAAAAAGAGAGCAACGAAAATACGCTGTAAACTTTTGCGTGCAAGCGAACAAGCAGCTTTGCAGGCAAGTTGACAAACGAACAAATTGACAATTTGCAAAGTTTTCAACTTGACGAGCCGTTTGCAGCATAAAGCGTAGCGTATTTGCATTGCTCTGATTTTTTTGCGTTGCAAAATAATTAATTACAAAATTTTTTCCATTATATCAAAATCAATAAGTTTATTATCAATTTTGAAGAAGCCTTTAAACACGCCGATTTTTTCAAAACCGAATTTTTCATAAAGTTTGATTGCATTAGTATTGTCGCTTCTAACTTCCAGTGAAACAATTTCTGATTTTGCAGTATTTTTTGCAAAGTCCAAAAGAGTCTGCATAAAACGAGTTCCAAGTCCTTTGCCGCTTTCAGCCTGCAAAATGCATAAACCAATTGTTCCGCGGTGATTCATTCTGTTGCGGGTGTTTGCAGTATAATGCGCAGTTCCAATAATTTTAGAATCTTTGCGGGCAACAAAATAGGCTTCAGTTGTTGAGTTTGCGAGGCTCTTTATTTTTTCAAATTCTTCAGCTTCGGAGCCGGGCTTTCCTTCGCTTCCAAAACTAAGATTTTCAGTTTCGCCGCCAACAATTTTCCAAAAGTTAATAATTTCTTTTGTGTCTAAAGCCTTTGCGCGTTCAATAATAATGTCGCTTTTTATGTTATTCATTTCTTGTCCTCTATTCGGTTTGAAATCTATATAATGGAAATATTTTGCATTACGCAAATTGGGCTTGCCTTAGTGCGTAATAGGCACCCTTTTTGGCCATAAGTTCAGCAGGCGAACCACTTTCAACAATTCCGCCTTTATCAATTACAAAAATGCGGTCTGCATTTTGAATAGTTGAAAGGCGGTGTGCAATTACAAAACTTGTTCGTCCCTTGAGCATGCTCGCAATTCCTTTTTGAACTAAAAGCTCTGTTTTTGTGTCGATACTAGAAGTTGCTTCGTCCAAAATCAGAATTCGCGGATTGCTTAGCATAGTGCGGGCAAACGCAACAAGTTGCCGCTGGCCGTTAGAAAGTTCGCCGCCGCGCGCCGTAAGTTTTGTGTCATAACCGTTCGGCAGATTTTTAATAAAATCATCTGCGTGAACGGCGCGGCTTGCTTCGAGCATTTCTTCTTCCGTTGCATTAAGTTTTCCATACATTATGTTTTCACGGATAGTACCGCTGAAAATATAATTGTCCTGCGTCATAATTCCCATTTGGGTGCGCAGGCTCGAAAGCTCTACATCACGAATATCATTTCCGTCAATCAGGATTTTGCCGCCTTTAATATCATAAAAACGGCTCACAAGATTAACAACCGTAGATTTACCAGCGCCCGTAGGTCCAACTAAAGCAATCGTTTCGCCTTGAGTCACAGAGAAACAAACATTTTTAAGAACATCTGCATCTTCTTTATAACCAAATGTAACGTCCTTAAATTCAATGTTTCCCTTGATTGCAGGCATTGCTTTTGCCCCAGGCTTACTGGTAACTACCGGCTGCTTGTCAATAATTTCAAAGATACGCTCAGCACCACTTGCCGCATTAATAAACTGGTTGTAAAAATTGCTTAGATTCAAAATCGGCTGCCAGAACATTCCAACATAGCTTCCAAAGGCAATGTAAGTACCGATGGAAACACCTTCGATTCCAAGCAGTTTAATACCAACCAAATAAAGTGCCATAGTTCCAACACTCCAGCACAAATCAATCCATGAACCAAAACCGTCGCACCAGCGAACAGCTCGCAAAAACTCGCGCCGGTCGTCCCAAACAAGCTGCTGAAAAGTTTTATCAGTTTCCTGTTCAGCACGGAAACTTTGAATAATTTTGATACCAGAAAGATCTTCGTTTATAAACGCATTCATATTTGAAGATTTCTGGCGCTTAGCTTTCCAATGTTTTTCAGCCATTATCGAAATCAAAAAAATACCGGCAATCAAAAATGGCAGACTGCAAAGAGCGGCCAAAGCCAGTTTCCAGTTTTTTACGAACATAATTACAATTACCGCAATGACAGTAACAAGGTTTGGAATCAAAGTGGTAACAGCATTTTCAATAATGTCCTTGAGCGAGTTTGAATCCCCGATAATTCTCGCAAGAATCTTTCCAGACGGACGCGAATCAAAAAACGCAAGGTCAAGTCCCTGAATGTGGTCGTACAATTCCTGGCGCAACTCCTGAATAACCTTGTTGCTCGTTTTTGCCATTAAAATCATACGAAGTTTGATTGCAAGAACCGCAAGAATGTTAATCACAACGCCCACTAGAACAATGCGCACAAGTCCCGGCACATTTCCCTTAAGAATGTAGCGGTCAATGGCGCGCTCGTTCAAAAGCGGATTCACAAGATCAACCGCAGTTCCAAATGCCATTAGCGCAAACACAAGCGCAATACGTTTTTTATATTTAAGCAGATAACGAAAAAGTCGTGGCATTGTTTCAAAGTTCGACTTTTGTACCTGTTGTTCATCTGTCTTATAACTATTCATAAAAAATTCTACCTTAATAATTTGGGGCTTACCGCCCGCTTCGCGGGCGGTCGGGCTTTTCGCTGTTCCGCTATCGCTTCAGCCGCTTCCTTCGCTCGCGCGCTTCGCTTGCTCGCTCAGTCCAGTGGCCGGCGCAACCTTCGGTTGCGCCGCAGCTACAATCCCTAAGCCACACGGCCGCTTCGCGGCCGTGCCCGTCTTAATACTGGCTGTCGTAAGTCTCCTTATATAATCCACCGCGCGCCAGCAATTCTTCGTGAGTACCAGACTCCACAACCTTACCCTTATCCAGCACAATAATCTTGTCGGCTTTACGAACCGCACTAATTCTGTGCGCAATAATGATTTTTGTCATTCCGCTAAGTTCTGCAAGAACCTGCTGAATTTCCTGCTCAGTTTCTGTATCTAGCGCCGAAGTTGAATCGTCAAGCACAAGTACCGGCGTTTTTCTTGCAAGAGCACGCGCAATTGTAATTCGCTGCTTTTGTCCGCCGCTAAGGCCAACACCGCGTTCACCAATTACAGTATTTTCTTTTTCTTCCATACGGTCTACAAACTCTGCAGAATGCGACTGCACTAAAGCCGAACGCACTTCCGGCACAGAAATTGTCTCGCGCGCACCAAGTCTTATGTTTCCGTCAATTGTGTCGGAAAACAAAAAAATGTCCTGCATTACACACGAAATTGCGCGGCGCAAAGTTGGCAACGGCAATTCACGAATATCAATTCCATCAAGTTTAATGCTTCCGTCAGTTACATCATACATACGCTTTAAAAGATTTATGAGCGTAGTTTTACCAGAACCGGTTGCTCCCATAATGCCAAGAGTCTGGCCGGCTTTAATTTCAAACGAAACATCGTCAAGAATCTTTCGTGGCTCAGCATTAACGGTGTTTTTGGTTTTTGCAGCCAACGATTCCCCAGCAACTTCGTAACTTACATGATCAAAACTAATATCTCCGCAAATATCAAACTGCGAAAACATTGCATTTACAAGCTCAATATCGGTGCCTTCTGTGTTTTTTGCAAGTTCGCTTTTTTCTTCTATTGCTGGCGTTTCGCGGTAAATTTTATTCAGTCGTTTTACGCTTGCTTTTGCGCTCGAAAAACCATTTGTGAGCCAGCCAAGCATTTCCATTGGCCAAATCATTCCGCTAACATAAGCAAGAAAAGCCATTAGTTCACCAACGCTCATTTTTTGTCCGCCTTGCAGCGGGTTTCCTTTCATCACAATAAGGCCGCCAAGCAAAAGTGAAATTACAGCAAGAACTCTTGTAATTGTTTGAATAATCGGATTGTACTTTACAAAAACCCGGCTCAAATCAATATTAAGTTCGTAAAACTTTTGATTGTGCTTGTGAAACTTTGCAATTTCAAAACCTTCACGGGCAAAAGCTTTTACAGTTCTAACTCCGGCCAGATTTTCTGCGGCGGTGTTGTTCATTTCTGAACTTTCCTGTGCAATTGCTCCATAAAGCTTATCAAGCTGCTTTTCCATTTTTATTGCAATAAATCCAGAAATTAACATTCCAACAATCGGAATAATAGAAAGCTGCCAATTTATGCGAATCATAAAAAACAGCGTTGCAATTGTGCGAATAAAAACTTCGGCCATTAAGATTCCCATAAAAGCTGCAATATCCCAGATTCTGTCAACATCGTCTTTTACGCGGCTCATCAGTTCGCCACTGTTAATTCCGTCAAAAAAGTTTGCAGAAAGGCTTTGAATCTTCTGGAATAAATTGATACGAATTTCACAGGCCATTTTGCTGCCCGCATAATCACACAAATATTCTTTTG
Source organism: Treponema sp. (assembly GCA_017962415.1). GTDB lineage: Bacteria > Spirochaetota > Spirochaetia > Treponematales > Treponemataceae > Treponema_D. The sequence goes on from JAGCVK010000060.1 coordinate 8,971, forward strand.
CATACTGAAAAATACACCGACCAATACCAATTCCAAGAATTCCCAAAAGCAGAAAGTTCAAAACTTCCATTTTTTTTGCAAGAAGAACATCATCAACAATATGCTGAACAATAAGAGGCGCCGCCTGATCCAGCAGAATACTTGCGCTTATAGAAATAAGTGCAAGAAAATATAAAAAACTATACTTCTTGAAGTATTTAAATAGATTTAGCCTGTTCATAAAGTTAAAAATTTAAGCAGAAACGATTCGGCAACGTACCGAAAACAATACAACACACGTCAGATTCGTGCGGTCGATTTGCGAGGATTTAGATTTTAAGCGAGGACTAATCTTCTCTTGCAGAAAGGAGATTTGTTCCGTGCTTAAAATCAACTAAATTACCATTAATCATAGGAATGTACCTCCTTCCAAAGATTATTTAAGCGCGCGAGGAATTTGCGCTTGTTATATTTTCAATTTATTGCGATTAATTAAATTTGTCAAGAACGAATTTGTTTATTAGTACAAAGATTTAAGGCTTTTTGCATTATAGTTTTTGCATAAAATAATGAAGCTGCAACGCAGCTTTTGTTTTCTTTCCAAAAGTAAGACAGTTTTAATGCGAAAGCCTGAAAAGTTGTTTTTTTACAAATCGAAAATGCGCGAAACTTTGTTATTATGAATGAACTTTTTCCCAAAAAAATCCGATAATATGATAGAATAGTATCAGTCTATTTAAAATATTCAGGTAATAAATCAGGGGTAATCATGTACAAAAACAGGAAAAGAGCTGTTCTAATCTCTATAAATGTACTGACAATCATAAGTTTTATTGTTGCTGGTCTTATGCTTTTGCCGGCAAAAAAATCAGGCGAATATTCAAATATTACTCTGCTTGTAACTTTTATTGTATTTTTTGCGGCTGTTTTCTGGGGTGTCAGATTACGTTCTTATTTAATGGCAAAAGTTAGAAAAGAAACTCTCGAAACTGGCGAAACTGTCATTTTGAATGATTTTATTGACCGGCTTCGCTTTTGTTATTCCCTTGATGATTTTTATGTTGTAATTGGTGATGTTTTGGAAAAGCAGGGCGATTGTTCTGTTCTTTTGATTGACCGTACAAAAAAATATATTCTTTACAATAGCCCAAACAGAACTTCAACTTCTGAAAGTGTAAGAAATAAACTTGATCAGCATTTTAACGATAACTGGCCAGACGGTTTTTATTATTTTGATCGTCATATTGGTGTAACTACAAATTATCGCAAAGCGCGCGGATTTTTTATGTGCTGCGATGGATATCATCTTTATGTTTTCTGTCGTTATACAAGACTTTTTGATGTTGATGTTTATAAAAGACTTTTTGAGGAATACAAGCGTTTTGTAACTCGTTCCAGAACAATTACAACGCTTTCTGAAATTTCTGCTACAACAAAAGAGTGGGAACAGCTTGCTGAAACTCAGCGTTCCTTTCTTCCGCAGAAAATTCCAAATATTCCAAAACTCAAAATTGCAACTTATTATCGCCCGCTTGTAAACGTTTCGGGAGACTATTTTTCAATTCTTCCAATTGATTCTTCTAAAACCCTTCTTATGCTTGGCGACGTTTCGGGAAAAGGTTTGCCGGCTGCTTTAATTATGGGTTTGGTGATGAATACTGTAAAAATTATCGAAGATAAAGAAGATCTTGTTGGTGTGCTTCATGCAATTGATAAAGCAATCAAGGGAATGCATCTTCAGGATAAATATACTGTATTGTTTTTGAGCATTGTTGATACTGAGCGAATGCGAATCAGATATATAAACGCTTCAATGTCTGATCCAATAATTTTGTCGCCTTCGCCAGACGGCTATAGAATTAAGCCGCTTACTTCAAATGCGTCGCTTATTGGTATTCTTGATGTTGGTGATGTTACTGTTGCTGAAAAACGCTTGTTCCGCGGCGATACAATTTTAATGGCAACCGACGGTGTTTCCGAAGTAATGGACGAAAATGGCGTTGAACTTGGCGACACAGATATTTATAAAAAAACGCTTATGGCTGGTGCTGCAAAAGAGCCTCAGCAGATGGTAGATGATATTGTTGATTTAATTCTTAAGTACAATGGCGATAAACGACTTCACGATGACGTAACAATGATGATTGCCAAGGTAGGTTACTAATATGATTTACATAATTCTAAATACAATTTGTGTTCTTTTTATCATCTTTTTTACGCATTTGATAGATCATAAAGTAAAAACAGACAATGTTGGTGTTGCTTCTTTTTCCATTTCGCTGCTTGTTGTTGCAATGGAATCAATTTTGTTTTTGCTTGTTTTGATAATGAAATTCTGTAATTTTGAAGCATTAATTGCTCCTGTTATGCGAATTTGTTTTACTTTAGACGGAATTTCGTTTGTAATTATGAGTTTTGCAATTTTTGAAATTGGAAAGCCAAAGCGATTTGTTGTAACCAGAGTTTTAAAATATGCGCTGGCAATTTTGGCCTTTTATATTTCGTTTTTTAAGTTGGGAAGAATCCAGGTTTCGTTTGAAAACGGAATTTTCATTCCTTCTGATTATCTGATTAAAGCTCCTGCTCGTGATTTTTTTCCGCTTACCTGGCAATCTTTGTATGTAATTATTTATCGTTATGTAATTCCAGTAATTGGATTTTTGTTTTTGACAATTCTTCAGGAAGATAAAAATGCAACTCAGCTTGAAAAATATCAAACTGCGGTAATGGCTGAAGGTGTTGCTCTTATGTGGGCAATCAATATTGCAATTAAGTATATTTCAAAAGAAGTTCCGGCTTTCAATTTGCTTTATATTTTCTCATACCTTTTTATGTATGTTGTATTTTATATGGCAATCACAAAAATTACAGTTCCGTCTGGAAAGGCAATGTTTGTTTCGCTTTTTAAGTCGATTGTTTCTTATATTTTGCCTGCTGCAACTGTTGGATTTCTTTCTATGTTTCTTCAGCCGGAAGGCGGAATTCTCACAACTCAGTTTATTATAGAATTTGTGCTTTATTCGATTATTGCTGTTCTTTTTTCTCTTTGGATTAGTTCAGTTCTTTCTTCCTCATCAAGATTATATACTGCAGATTATGAAGATTCTTTGGAAAAAGACCTTGCAAGCATTGATTATCGCGAAGCTGAAATGGATGAAGTTACTGCAAAGATGTTTGAAATTATGCGCCGTAACGTAGAAGCTTCTGCAATGACGGTTTACATTCTTTCTGGCCAGAACGAACTTGACGTTGCTTATTCTTCAAATAATATGAGCAACACAATTTCTTTAAATAACCCGATGTTTGATGCACTTTTGAACATCAACCATAATATTGTAGTAAAAAGTCAGGTTGAAAAAGAGCATAATCTTTCGGTTGTACAAGAGGAACTTGGAGTTTTCTTTAAACAGACAAAATCAGATGCGCTTTTTATTTTGAATGAAGGTCACAATATTTTTGGAATTATTACGCTTAGCAAAAAAGTGAGCGGCGACCATTATAAAGAATATGATTACAACGTATTTGTAAAATTGTATTCGTATTTCTTTGTATTTGGTTATTATATGCGTAATATTGCGAATAAAGATATTATTGGTATTGTAAATCGTGAAATCAAAATGTCTTCGCAGATTATTACTTCTATTCAGGAAAATATCGACCATGTAAAAAATATCAAAGTTGATATTGGTTATCTTATGGTTCCGGCTCACAATATTGGTGGTGAGTTTATCGATATGATTCGCCTTAATGCGAACCGCCATTTGTTTGTAGTTGGCGACCTTTCAGGAAAAGGTATTGCGGCTTCAATGAATATGGTTATCTTAAAGTCGATTATTCGTTCTTATCTTGCCGAAGTTCACGACTTTAAGCAGCTGGTTGTAAAAATTAATACTTTCGTGCGCGATTCGCTTCCAAAAGGAACAATTTTCGCCGGCCTTTTTGCGCTTATTGATTTTGAAACTGATACTATGTACTACATCAACTGTGGTATTCCGGCTTTGATGATGTACACTCAGGTTTACAACAACGTAATTGAGATTCAAGGTAGCGGCCACATTCTTGGCTTTGTAAAAGATATTTCGCCTTATATTTCTGTAAAAACTACAAAGCTTAATCATGGTGATATTATCATGGCTTGTACAGACGGTTTGATTCAGTCGCATTCGCTTCGTGGTGAACAGTTTGGTAAAGAGCGTGTTCAGCAGGCGGTTCTTGATAATTCAACTTATCCGGCACAGCGCATGGCTCAGTTTACTTTTGAAGGCCTTTTGAAGTTTATGTCAAAAGAAATGGAAGACGATGTTTCGATTCTTGTTATCAAATACGAAGGTCTTCCTGAAGAAATTTCTAAAATTGTTACTCCAAAAGAAACGGAGTCAACGGTTGAAGAAGTTGCAGAAAGTTCAAAAGATTCTGATTTTTCAGAACTTCCAAATCAGCCGGCTTTTAGCGAAGAAATTATCGATTCAAAAATGCAGGCTGTTGCAGATGCTTCTGTAGAAGTTGAAACTTCAGATTCGCTTGAAACTCCAGCGGAAGAAAAGCCTTCTATTTCAAAAGATGATATGCCTTTGCCAGAAGGTTTTGAAATGCCTGATTTAAGCGACCTTGATGCAATGATGAAGGAGGCTGGTTTATAATGGAACAGTTATCAATTGTAGAAAAAGACGGAGCAAACTATCACTTATACGAACTCGAAGGCGCTTTGAACGCTTATACAATCGGTGAATTTCAAAATACGTTGTACGAAGCTGTTCACAAAAACAATATTGTGCTTGATATGTCAAAACTCGTAGAACTTGATCCGGCCGGAATTGGCTTTTTAATGGCTGCGTTCAACGACAGCGAAGATGTTGGCCATAAACTTTATTTTATGAGTATGTCAAACGAGGCTGATAAAGCAATTGCTGCAACGGGGTTTAAGTATCTGTTTAATTTGATAAATAGTGTAACGGAAGTTAACTAAATAGAATCAATTAAGACTGCGGTGCACATAAAAAAAATCAGTTTGTGGGACGCAGGCAAAATGAAAAAGGGGGTCCCAGGGTTGCGTAAAAATCAAGCGAAGCGAGATTTTTTAAGCATGGGACCCTGGGGGATTACTTTTTCAGTTTTGCCGTCGCTGGGACCCGCAAACTGATTTTTTTTATTTAACGACGATATTTACCAATTTATCTTTTACGATGATACACTTAACAATCTCATGACCATCTGTAAACTTCTTTACTCCATCACGAGCGAAAGCGATTTCCTTTAGGCTGTCGTCTGATGAACCAGGTGCTGCTTCAAATGTATCGCGTTTTTTACCATTAACCATTACAACGATTGTCTTTACATCATCTTTAGCAAAGTCTTCGTTAATCTTTGGCCATGCAACGTATGCGATAGATTCTTTGTTGCCAAGTTTTTCCCAGAGTTCTTCGCCGAGGTGAGGAGCGTAAGGGGAGAGGACTTTTACAAAGTCGCTCCACATTGCCTTTGGAACTTCCGGTAGCTTTGCAAGCTCGTTGATGAAAATCATCATCTGGCTGATTGCTGTGTTGAAGTTTAAAGTTGCTGTATCATCAGTTACCTTTTTGATTGTCTGGGCAAAAGTCTTGCGTGCAGAAATCAGGGCTTTGTCTTCAAGTTTTCCTGTGATGTCGATATCAGCCATTGGCTTTTCAGATACAGACCATACCTTTTCGAGGAAGCGGTGAATACCAACAATACCCTGAGTTGCCCATGGCTTACTCATTGTAAGAGGTCCCATAAACATTTCGTACATACGAACAGAGTCTGCACCATAAGCTTTAATTTCATCATCAGGATTTACTACGTTCTTCAAAGATTTAGACATCTTTGCAACAATCTGTTCGAGTTCTTCGCCGGTTGCTTTCTCGTAGTATTTTCCGTCTTCGCGCTGTTCAACTTCATCAACTGGAACCAAAGTTTTGTTCTTTCTCTGGAATGCGAATGAAGTAATCATACCCTGGTTTACAAGGCGCTGGAATGGTTCTTTTGTAGAAACAACTCC
>JAGCVK010000061.1 GCA_017962415.1 Treponema sp.
GATATGTGATGATTTATTACAACAGAAAAAGAATTTCAACTGTAAATCCAGGCGGCTGGCCGCCAACTGTTTACAGAGAAAAATCAGCAGCTGCTTGTACAGCTGCTTAAATTTAGGGTGTTTTTAAACTGTACAAAAGTTTACTTTTTCACCTTGATAGTTGACTTTCCACCTGCTACGCTTACGGTAGCAACGCTGAAGTTGTCAGCTATTGCCATTACAACCTTCTGTTTCTTATGTGCCTCAGCGAACACAGAAGCAGCCAACATAAGAGCCATAACTAATACCATTACCAACTTTTTCATACTTGTCATAATAATTACCTCCTTTTTATGACAAATTATATTTGATTCAGTATGAAGCTGAAAAAAAAGACATAAAAAACGATGTCCAATGTTTGATTTTTTTAATTCATTAAAAATTTTTAGCTATGTTTTTATAAGATTGGAGTTGTTCTATCGCAATACCAAAATCTTATCGATTCTCATGTGACACTAATCAGAATTCCCTAACGGACCATATAATATGAACGGCAAATATTTAAGCTTTTCTTCTGTGGCTGCTTTTTCCTTTTTCCAAGCCGGAAGAATTCTTTTTGCTTCGGCAACTTTATCAGGATCGTAGTTTGGATTTGCTGTGGATATAGTAGGTCGAGATAGTCCTGTGGATTCATATGTGGTATTACCGTAACCGTCAGTAGTTCTTACGGTATCATATCTTGGTCTATTATTATATGCTTCAGCTTCCTTCAATGTTGGATTAGAACAGTTTTCAAGAACCCAATTGCACCATTTTATATTGTTCATACATTTTTCGTAATAACGTATGTTTTCACAGTAGGCATCATAATCTTTTTGGGTAATATCCAGATTATATGCATAAACAACAAACTCTTTTTGTTTTGTGTTATATATAGCATAAAGAATTGTTCCATCCTCAAACAGATTTTTTGAAGAGATAACTGCTACACCTTTTTTTCTCCATTTTTCATTTTTGCCTAGTGCTTGTCTTATAAATTCGCCTGTTTGTTCATCAACAAATCCTTCATTCAAATGTTCCGACCTACGAGATTTTATCAATTTGAGAAGCGAAGCATTTAAATCGTTATAATAAGAACTTTCTGCATTTTTCATGAAGAAATTTGTACCTTCAAAATCTGATTCAATCAGAGCTATTGATGAATAGATTATTTTATAACCGTTATAAGTAACTATTTTAATTGCAAAAACTTGAGACAATGCCAGTACGACCATAACAAAAATTGCAATTTTCTTTTTCATAAAAATCTCCTTCCTACGAATTTACCAACTTTGGCTACGCAAAGCATGATTTTTCTCCTGTATCAATTGAGTATGGTATTTTTTTAATGCGAAAAATACTCGCTTTGTGATTATATTATTCGCTAAATAAATCGCTATATTAGAATTTAATTCGTTTTTAGGGAATTGTCAAATCAAATTGCTTATTCAAATCTGTAAATTTTGGTGATTTAATCGAATTTATGAACGCAATGGAATTAGCAAATTTATACGGCAGGAATATTAAAAATATCCGACAGTCAAAAAACATGAGTCAGGATATTCTTTCTGAAAAAGCAGAAATAAGTCCGGGATTTTTGAGTGAAATAGAAAATCATAAAAAAACAGGAACATTTGATACGCTTGCAAAAATTGCAGAAGCATTGGAAGTTGAGCCGTATGAACTGCTTTTACCAGAAACTTCTACAGTAACTCTCGACAGCCGCAAAACGAAACAGCTTATGAAGCAACTCCGCAAAAACATCGCTGATACAATGGACACAATCGAAGGCTTTTTAGCAATAGAATCTTAAAAATCTGGAAAAATGTGATTAGCAGTTTGCACCTAACTCGAAACGAAAAGCTGTTCCCATAAACCCCAAAACATTGTATAACAAAAAGACAGGACGGTATAATTTGAAAATCTTAGGTATTGAATCTTCTTGTGACGAAACAGCTTGCGCCATCGTTGAAGACGGAAGAACCATTATAAGCAACGTAATTGCCACACAAATTCCATTTCATCAGATTTACAACGGCGTTGTGCCGGAAATTGCAAGCCGGAAACACGCAGAGTGGATTAAGCCGGTCGTCAAAGAAGCACTAAAAGAAGCAGATCTTTCGCTTGACGACATTGACGCAATTGCCGCAACAAACCGGCCTGGACTTATGGGCGCGCTTCTTGTCGGGCTTACATTCGGCAAAACCCTGGCGTGGGCAACGCACAAACCGTTCATCGCAGTAAACCACATGCTCGGCCACATGTACGCCGCGCATCTTGCAAATGACATAAGTTACCCATATTTGGGGCTTCTCGTTTCGGGTGGCCACAGCATAATCTGCCGCGTAAATGACTTTGACAATATTGAAGTGCTCGGCACGACAATCGACGATGCCGTAGGTGAAGCTTTTGACAAAGTTGCAAAGTTTTACGGGCTTGGCTATCCGGGCGGCGTAATAATCGACAAACTTGCGCAGAACGGCGACTGCAGAGCCGCAAATTTTCCGATGCCGCTGCTAAAAGGCGAAGACCACCGCTACGATGTTTCTTATTCGGGCTTGAAAACTGCCGTTATAAACCAGCTTGACCAGTTCTGGGTTGAAGGCTACCCGAAGACAAACGAAAACATTGCA
>JAGCVK010000062.1 GCA_017962415.1 Treponema sp.
CGCGGAGAGAACGTTCAACTTCTACTGTGAAGTCAACGTGACCCGGTGTGTCGATAAGGTTGATTGTGTAGTCTTTCCACTGAACCTGAGTAGCAGCAGACTGGATTGTGATACCACGTTCACGTTCCAGTTCCATGTTATCCATTACAGCACCAACACCGTCCTTACCACGAACTTCGTGAATAGCGTGAATCTTGTTACAGTAGAACAGGATACGTTCAGAAGTTGTTGTCTTTCCAGAGTCAATGTGGGCACTGATACCGATATTTCTTACTTTTGAAATATCCCAAGCCATATTAATACCTCTTTTAAAAAAATATTCGCTAGATTATAGTATCTGCCTATTTTAATGAAATATTGACATCTTTTCAAGACATAATGTTTACGGTTGCGTAAAATCGCAGGTAATTTTTCCGCTTATTTTGATTTTGGAAAATTCAAGGCTGGCACAAAACGAAGCAGAAAATTTTGAATCATAAAAAAAAGAACGATTTTCCAAATTGTCGCGCGGCCTTGCATTAGTAGAAAAGTTCAAAGCGGTTTTTAGCGAAAAAGGAATTTTTGATTTTTTTGATTTAAAATACAGATTTGCGTTCATTTTGATTTTTGTTGCTTTTTCCTTTTCAAAAGGAATAGAAAAAGTAAGTTTTACGCCCGGAGAAAATAAAGAAAACTTCCAGTTGTTTTTAAATTGCAAAATCAGATTTTCAGAGTTCAGATATTTGGGCATTGTTTTTTGAGATTCACAAATTGCAGAGCCTTCAAAAGTGCAGTTGCCGGTAAACGCAGTTTTTAGCGAGTTGATTTGAAGCCCAAAATTGATTTTAAAAGGCGATTCAGATTCAGTTAGTTTTATGTTACAAAAAAGATTTGAGCCAACTTTAATAAAAATCGGCCGTTTAAAAATTTGAGATAAACTTTGAGAGGCAAAATTATAAAAAAAGCCCGTTTTTGTTTGAAAGGCAGGTTCAAGAAGTTTTTCTGAACTTGTAAAAAGATGATTTTGATTATAAAAAAGTTGATTGAAAAAGTAGATTTTTTTAGAAAAAAACGCAAAATCGCTGCGAAAAACATTTTGAAAATCACCAAAAGGCGATTCGTAAAAAGCAGCTGAAAAATTAAACGAAAGATTTGTTTTTGGATATTTTTGAAAAGGTTTAGAATCTGCTGAAAATTGAAAAAGATAACATTCGCGAGTTCCAGAATTATGAAAAGGCTCTTTTAAAAACCAGGAATTTGCAGAAGTTTTTTCATAAAAAAACGAACCGCCAAGAAAAGACGCGCTTAGCTTAAGATGATTTTTAAAAAGCGGGATTGTGATTTTTGAAGAATAAACTGGCCCGGCGTTTTCTTGAGAAAACAGGCTGTTTGCAGTTATGGAAAAATGAGGTTGAAAAATTGCGGCCTGCAAAAAAACAGAAGGTTGCCTTGAAAAATTTGAGGCGGACGGAAGCGGCGCGGTGAGAACGGCCGGCGCGGTGGAACTTTGGGAAAACGGGGAATTGCCGGAAGAAAGTTCTGGCGAGTTTAGAACGGAAAGTGCGCCGCCCGCGCCAAGTGTTCCAAAGCGTATGGTGAATGGAAGGCGCGGACAGTATTTGTTTGTGGATACGGCCGCCGCAAAATTTTCTTTTCCGCCAGGGCGAGTTGCGTGGCGGACTTCCGCCATTGGCATTATGAGCTTCTGCGAAATCGTTTGTTCATCATCAAAATAAAGTTCCAGTCGTGAATTTCTAATGAACGCCGCCGCTTCGTTTTTCTTTCCGCCCGCTGCAATTTGTGCGGCGGCCGCCCCCTCGTTTGCTTGTGCAAAAAGCCCGGCCATTGTCACGTTCAAAATCAGTAAACTCAAAAGTATTTTTTTCATACTATATATATAGAACGCTTTGAACGAAAACAGGAAGATGTCGCAAGAAAAAGTTCGAAAAAAATGTTCGCCAAAAAAAATGCTGTGAACGCCATTTTTTACAAAAAAAAGGAACTGCCCACTCCGCTGGCAGTTCCTTGTGTAAAGGAGGCAAAAATCTATCTTTTTTAATTTGTTGTGCTTGTGATATAGCTGTCGCTGGCATGGTCAATTGCGCTGATTTTTGCAATCTTTGTGCGCCAGTATTCAGCTTCGCTTTTTGTTGTGTACGGTCCAACGCGAACACGATAATAAAGCTTTTCTTTGCTGTCTCTGTATGTAAAGATGTCTGAAGTAATCTTGTTTTCGTCGAGAATCGAACGAGCTTCTTCGGCACCTTTTTTGTTGCTGTAAGCTGCAACCTGAACCCAAAACTGTGTCTTTTTTGGCTCTGGCTTTGGAGCTGCTGTAACAGTTTGAGCCGGAGCTTTTGTGCTTGCCTTTGCTTTTGGTGCAGCCTTTGGCTTTGGCTCAGTTGTTTTTTCAGGTTTTGCTGTTTTTTGTTCAGCTTTTTTTACAGTTTTTACAGTATTTGAATTTTCTTTTGCCGGAACAGAATCAGCTTTTGCAACTGCTGCCGGCGCAGAAGGTTTTGTTGTCTTTGTTGTATCAATAATAGTTTCCTTTTTAGTTTCAGGAATATTTACTGTGATATTGATATTCTGATTTTGAGGAGTTGAATCTTTTTCGCTCAAAAGTTCGTGCTTAAGATCCTTCAAATCAATTGTTGTTGCTTCGCTTGCCGGCAAATTTGGAGTTGTAAGATTCTGCGAATAAACTGTTGTATTATCAGAAATTACTACAAGGTCATTTACTTTTGAAGTTTGTGGCTCTTGTAAATTTTGCGGAACTTCAACTGGCTGAGGATTTAGAGTTATTGTTTCTGTATTTTTTGTGAAACCTTTTTGTGCAGGGATTTTTTCTACCGGATTAATTCCTGCAATTTCGTGAGATCTATTATTGGAAGGAGAATGCTTTATTATCAGGGGCGCTAAAACGATGAGCAAGAACACACCCACTGAGGCGATAATAACTAATGTTTTTTTCTGTTCCATAAATTTCCTCTTTGCACTGGTCTATAAAAGACCAGCCACCTTAATAAGACTATCGGAAGGTAGGAAAAAAAGTTTATAGTTTTTTTTTGATTTTTTAGAACTTTTTGAAACGCAATTTATTTTGCGTTTTTTGTAAAAGCAAAAAATTAGCGGTTGCAAATTATTTCAATTGGGATTCCGGATTTTTGATATTCTTTTAGCAAATTTTTTTGTGCTTTAAAGCGGCGGAAAATCTGGCGGTAAGAAAGTTTGTCGCGGCGGCGGGCGCGGCGAATTCTTGTAAAAAGTGGCGCTGTTACAAAAATGATTTTTTGGCAGAGCTCAAGGAGTTCTGGCGTTTTGTAAAGTACGGTTGCGTTTATTATTGATTTTTCGTGTGTGGCGAGGAATTGTTTTGTGAGCCGGGTAACTTCCGGGTAAACAAGAGCTTCTTGAACGCTAAGCAAATCCGGGCGGGAAAATAACAGCCGGCCAAGTTCGCGGCGGTTTATTGAGCCGTCTGCATTTTTAATGTTTAGGCCGGCATTTGCGGCCGGCTGTTCAAACGCATTTAAAATTTGCGGTGTTAACTGCGAAATTGCTGTGTGAACGAGCTGGTCTGCATCTACAGCTGCCCAGCCTTCGCGTTCTAATTGCGAGCAGATGTAGTTTTTTCCGGCGGCCATTGGGCCAACTACTGCAATAACTGTAAGATTTCCGTTAGCGCTGGGAGCCCCTTGCCGACCGCAGCGAGCGGAGGAATCGGAGCGAGCGAGGACGGTGAGCGATAGCGAAGGGCGGACATAGCGACCCGAACGAAGTGAGGGGAACGGCATATTAGTGAAATTCTCCCCAATTTTTACCGTGCTCAATGCTTACACGAAGCGGCATGTTCAGTTTAACGGCGTTTTCCATTTTTTCTTTGATTAAGGCGATTGTCGTTTCGATTGTGTTTTTGTCGTCAGGGCATTCAAAAATCAGTTCGTCGTGAACCTGCAAAAGAAGTCGGGCAGGCGAGCCGGATTTTTCCAGCGCATCGCAAACGGCAAGCATTGCTTTTTTTACAATGTCTGCGGCGCTTCCTTGAACAGGAGAGTTTACGGCAATGCGTTCGGCGGCTGCTTTTTCCACTTTGTTTCTGCTGTTGATTGCAAGAATCGGGCGGCGGCGGCCTAAAAGGGTTTCGATATAGCCGTTTTCTTCTGCTTTTTGAATTGTTTCCTGAATAAAATTGTTTACGCTGCTGTATTGCGCAAAATAATTATCAATAAAAGTTGCAGCTTGCGTGCGGCTTATTCCTAAATCGCGGGCAAGGCGGAAGGCTGACATTCCATAGATTACACCAAAGTTGATTGTTTTTGCGGTGCGGCGCATTTCCGGGCTAACCTGTTCTGGAGAAACTCCGTAAATTAGGGCTGCGGTGGCTTTGTGAACGTCGGTGCCTTCGATAAAAGCGCGGCACATATTTTTATCGCCTGAAAGATGTGCTAAAACCACAAGCTCAATTTGTGCGTAATCGGCAGAAATAAGAACTTTTCCCTCTGGCGCAGTAAATGCCGAGCGGATTCTCCGTCCTGCTTCGTTACGAACCGGAATGTTTTGCAGATTTGGTTCGCGGCACGAAAGGCGGCCGGTTGCTGTTCCTGTTTGTACAAAATCTGTGTGAATTCGGCCTTGCGCATCAGTTAGTTTTGGCAAAGTTTCTACATAAGTTGATTTAAGTTTTGCCATTTCGCGATATTCCAAAATCATTTTTGGAACAGGGTCTTCAAAAGCAAGTTCTTCGAGAACACTTGTGTCTGTAGAATAGCCGGTTTTTGTCTTTTTTCCGGCTTTTAATCCGCGTTCTTCAAAAAGCACAGTTTGAAGCTGCTTTGGTGACGCAATATTAAACTCGTGGCCAACTTCTTTATAAATCGCCTGTTCTGCGGCTGCAATGCCTTGCGTAAGTTCTTTGTTGTATGCGTGGAGCGTTGCTGTGTCTAAGTGAATGCCGGTAAGTTCCATTTGTGTTAAAACCGGAAGAATCTTCATTTCAAGGTCAAAGAGTTCTGCCAGGTGCGGCGCGGCTTCGCCTGCATTTTTTTGAGCTTTTGCAAGTTTTAAGGTAAAGTCAGCATCTTCGGCAGCGTAAGGCGTTGCTTTTTCCAGCGGAACATCTGCAAAAGTCTGGCCTTTAGAAACAAGTTCGGAAAACTCAATGCCTTTTAGGCCAAGAACCGTTTCTCCAAGATATTCAAGCGAATAACCGTTTTTGCCGGTTCGTTCTGGATTTTTAAGCCAGGCAAAAATCATTGTATCGTATATAGAAGATTTTAAGATTTTTTGTGTGATTTGTGCAAAATCCTTAAAGCCTGCTTTTTTGATATTTGTGGCAAGCACTTTCAGGTCGAATTTTGCATTGTGCATTACAAGCTCAACAGAAGGCGCGTCAAAAAGTCGCAAAAGCTGAGTTAGCGCGTCTTTTAGCGGAACTCCAACATTTTCTGAAAAAAGGTCGCCGCCTTCGCTGGAAATTGGAACGTAAACAGCTTTGCCTTCTTCAAAGCAAAGTGAAAAGCCCAAAAGGTTTGCGCAAATTGTGTCCAAACTTTCGGTTTCGCTGTCGTAAGCTACGGTTTGTGCTGTAAGGGCGCGGTCTATGTATTTTGTTAGTTCCGCGCTGGAAGTTATGGCGCGATACGAAGCTGTGTCGTTTTGTTTTAATGCAAGCGGGGAAAGCCTTCCCCCCGCTTCAGCCACAGCTGGCGCTGTGTCTTTCGCTTCCCCTTCTAACGGGGGTTCTACAACAGCTTCGCTGTTTACCCCCGTAACGCCCCCATTAGAATTCTTTAGGCTTCCATTTTCCACGCCAAGTGCAGCGTAACTTTTTGCAACACTTGGAACGCCAAAGTTCATAAGAAGGTCGGCAGCAGCTTTATAGTTAAAAGTATATTTTTCTGCATTAATGGCTGCATCAATTTCCGGGCACGGAACAGTATCGCAAAGGCGAACAAGTTTTTGACTAAAGAATGCATTTTCGCGGCCTTCTGTGAGCTTTGTAAGAGTTGCACCTTTTAGTTCGCTAAGATGTTCGTAAATACCTTCGAGAGTTCCGTAATCGCCAAGAAGTTTTGCGGCAGTTTTTACACCAATGCCGCGAACGCCCGGAATATTATCAGCAGTATCGCCGTAAAGAGAAAGCAGGTCGAGTAGCTGAGGCGGTTTTACGCCCCATTCAGCTTCAACGCCTTCTATGCCGGTAACTTTCCAGGTTTGAGCGCCTGTTTCAGGTTTCATAATTTGAGTAGATTCATCTACAAGCTGCATAAGGTCTTTGTCGCCGCTAAGAATGCGGCAGGTTCTGCCAGATTCGCGGCATTTACGAGCTACAGTTGCAATAATATCATCAGCTTCGTAACCGTCGCATTGCAAAACAGGAATGCCAAGAGCTTTTAAAACATCACAAATCCAGGGAATTTGGGCATGCAAATCTTCGGGAGTTTTTGGGCGTGTAGCTTTATATTGGTCGTACATTTCGTGCCGAAAGGTTTTAGTTTTAGAATCCATAGCGGCAACAATGTAACCGGGTTTATAATGATCAAGAATATAATGGAAGTTTCTGAAAAATCCGAATAGAGCAGAAACATTTTCGCCGCGCTGGTTAGTTAGCGGACGATTGATGAAAGCAAAGTAGCAGCGGAAAATCAGACCGTAGCTGTCGAGTACATACACCGTGTTGTTGTTAAAATCCATAAAAGCATTTTAGAATAAAAAAAGACAGCTTTCAAGAAATAGAATAAAAAAAAACTGGAATCCTGGCGTATATTGTGTTAATATTATTGATGAATGTAAGGAGAGAACAATGCGAAAAGAGTTCTGTCGAAAAGATGGCTATCTTATAACTTACAGCGATGAAGATGTATGTTTTGAAGAGCGCGAAACAAAAGACCGTGTTTTATTAAAAAACAACGGTGAAATTATCAGTTCCGATTTTGATTACGAAAGAAATAAATTCTTTATAAATTATCTTAATCAGATATATCAGGGAATTACAACTTTCCGTAATTTAGATGCAATGGAGAACGCGTAATGATTCTATATCTTTCAATTCTAGGTTACAAAATTTATATTTCCGATAGCGAAATAAAAGAAGATGTTCATTTTTGCATCACAAAAGAAGATCCTTCAAAAGATGATACAAAAATCTGGGCATTAAAAAATGGTTCGTTCCAAATTGCACATAACAAAGGCTGTGTTCCAGAAAAAGATTTGCACAGAATCTTCGTGGTAATGCAAACTTTCTACTTTGACTTTTTACTTTTTTGGCGTTCAAATCACAATAATCAGTTAAATTTTCATAAATAATCTTTGATTCCTCATAATGAGGTTTTCTATTTTTATTTTGGGGCTTACGGCGGCTGTCGCCGCCGTCGCTACGTACGCGGTTCGCTAACGCTCAGCCCCACGCGCTTCGCGCGTGGGGCCGGCTCACTTTCGTTCGCCGCCGCTCCCATCGCTAAGCCTCGAACGCAAAAACTATTTTCTACAGCGCTCCAACGCATCGTTAATATTATCAAAAATATTGTCGCGTCCAAGTTTATCAGCCATTCCAGACTTTTCTAGCAACAAATACGGCTGAGTATGAATTCCACTTATAACAATAGTAATGCCTTTTCTGTCGCAGGCAGTCTTACATTGTTCAAGCGCTTTAATTCCGCCGGCGTCAAGGTAAATAGTGTTTCTCATTCTCAAAACAAGATACTTACAATCAGATTGAGCGCGTTCTGTTGCAACTTCAAATTTTCTTACAGTTCCAAAAAAGAGCGGGCCTTCAATTTCGTAAACAAAAGTGTTTGCCGGAATATCAAGATTTTCAGCCGGCTGGTCTTTTTTAATTCCTGCAGTAAGAGTTTCTCTTTGATTTTGAACTTCAGACAAATCAATCATCTTTTTAATAAAGAAGAATGCAGCAAAGCCAAGACCAACTTCAATTGCAACAGTTAAATCAACAAATACAGTAATTATAAAAGTAACAGCAAAAACACAAATATCAGATTTCTGGCCTTTAAGCAGCGAGCGAATTGCCGGAAAACCTGCCATATTCCATGCAACGTTAATTAAAACTGCTGCAAGAGCTGCCATTGGAATATAAGCTGCGTACTTTCCTGCAAAAAGCAAAATAATCAAAAGTGTAATCGCGTGAATAATTCCGGCAATTGGAGTTTTACCGCCGTTTTTGATGTTTGTTGCTGTGCGTGCAATAGCACCAGTTGCAGGAATTCCACCAAAGAGCGGGCTTGCAATGTTTGCAATTCCCTGAGCAATAAGTTCAGTATTAGAATCGTGTTTTGAACCAATCATACCGTCTGCAACAACTGCGCTCAAAAGCGACTCAATTGCGGCAAGCACAGCAATAGAAATTGCAGTTGGGAACAAAGTTGTGATTGTCTTAATACTGAGCGCTGGCAATTGTGGTTTTGGAAGAGTGTTTGGAATCACAAAATGCTGCGAGCCATCTGCAAAAGTTCCAATTGTATCAGTATGAAGTCCTACAGTTTTTTCAAGAATTATGCTTACAACAGTTGCAAGAATAATTACAACAAAACTTCCTGGAATCTTTTTAATAAACTTAGACCAAATAAAAATAAATGCAAGACAAACTGCAGCCATAATTGTTGAATAAACATTTACAGTTGCAGCAGATTTAATGTAAACAATAATTTTTGGAAGAAAATCGCCAGGCATTTTAGTATATGTTTCACCAAGAATATTCATTGGAGTTGAAAAATCCGGGCGAAGTCCAAAGAAATCTCCAAGCTGGCCGGCAGCAATAGTAACTGCAATACCCGCTGTAAAACCTGTAACAATTGTGTAAGGAATAAACTTTACAAGGCCGCCCATTTTAAAAGCGCCAAGCAAAATCAAAAGAATTCCTGCCATAACAGTTGCAGTTGCAAGGCCGCTTAAGCCATACTGTGCAACAACGCCATAAACAATAACTGCAAAGGCACCAGTTGGACCACCAATCTGAACGCGGCTTCCGCCAAATGCAGAAATACAAAAGCCTGCAATAATTGCGGTAAAAAGTCCTGCAGCAGGATTTACTCCAGATGCAATTGCAAATGCGATTGCAAGTGGAAGTGCTACAATGCCGACAATTATACCGGCGATAAGGTCGCTTACAAAAGTCTTAGAATTATAAGATTTAAGCGAATTAATTAACTCTGGTTTAAACATAGTAAAATGATTATAGCGAGATTGCGAAAAAGTGTCATTCGCAGATGAAATTCTGGCTTTTCATTTGTGAACATAAACAATATATTTTAGATATGAGAAAACTAAACACAAGATTTTTTTTGATTTTGATAGTGGCAATTTTGGGTTGTGCCGCTTATTTTGGCTGGGATTATTTAGGAGAACAAGCCAATAAAGTTACTTATGCTGATTTTTGGAAAGCCGTAGAAGCTAATGATGTAGTTAGTGCAAAGTTTGAAGGAGAAAAGCTTTATTTTGAAACTTATGTAACAGGTTCACATTGCGTGACCGATAATCCGCATTCGCCTGTTTTACAGGAAGAATTAATGAAGCGCGGAATAAAAGTAACAGTTGCAAAAGACGGAACAGAAATTATTTCATTGATTTTTGATTTGATTTTTTACATCTTTTTCTTTGGTCTGATTTTTATCGCATTTAGAAAATTTATAAGTCCAAATACTTTTAAAGTTGTTCATAAAACCGGGGTTAAGTTTGATGATGTAGTTGGAATGGAAAAACTCAAGCGCGATATGGTTCAGGTAATGGAAATAATGAAAAAGCCTGCTGAGTACGCAAAAAAAGGAATCCGAATGCCAAAGGGAATTCTTCTTGAAGGCGAGCCTGGAAACGGAAAAACTTTGTTTGCTAAAGCGCTTGCCGGCGAAGCAAAAATCAATTTTATTCCAGCTAAGGCAACAGATTTTGAAAGTATGTTTATGGCAATTGGCCCGATGAAAGTTAAACTGCTTTTTAGAAAAGCCCGCCGCCGCGCACCGTGCATTGTGTTTATCGATGAATTTGACGGAATTGGAACAATAAGAAATTACAGCGGTTCTGCAATTGAAACGGAAAATACGCGAATTGTTACAGCATTGCTCAACGAACTTGACGGTTTTGAAGCGAGCAACGGCGTTTTAGTAATTGCCGCAACAAACAGCATAAAGGCGCTTGACCCGGCGCTCATTCGTCCTGGCCGTTTTGATTCAAAGCTGACAGTTCCTTATCCAGATGAAGAGGCTCGCAAAAAATTAGTTGAAATGTACACAAAAGGTAAGGCGCCGGCGGCGGAGTGTACACCAGAACGCCTTTCCCGCGAGTTCAACGGTTTTTCGTGCGCCAAAATAGAAAGCGTTCTAAACGGCGCCGCCTTACGTGCCGGCCAGCAAGGCCGCGCAGAATTTACACTCGCAGACGTAAAGGCTGCGGCAAATGAGTGTTAGTTTAATTCTACTGTTATTTTTTGGAGACTCATAAAAATGAAAAAAACTCTTTTTGTTATTTTGTTAATGACAGCCTGTCTGTCTTCTATTTTCTGCGCCAAAGCAAAATCAAAAACTTCTGATTTTACATCAGCAATGTTTAAGAATGCCCTTCCTGGAATTGAAACTTCAATGGATAAGGAGCAGATTTATCAGAAAGGAAACGTAGACGGCACAGATTTTTCTTTTACAATCAATCTTTCTAAATGGAACAAAAATACTTCTGTTGAGCAGATTGTCACACTTTCTAAATTGTTCTGGCAGTGCTATCCTGCAATGTATAAGCGCTTTGGTGAAATTATGTTTTCGCCGGAGGATATAACTCTTGCAATTGAAGATGAAGGTTATGAAGTAGCCTGGGAACTGGAAAACTTTGTTCATCTTCACGACAAATGGCTCAAAGATAACCCCGAAGATTTTGACTGCCTTACCCACGAGTTTGCACATGCAATTCAAAATAACTGGTTAGATAATTTTCTGGAATACGACGGCTACATTGAACGCTTTGCAGATTACTGCCGTTACATTTATGCTTTTGATGACGGCTATTACAATGACAGCGGCTGGACTCTCTGGACTCCCAAAGATGAGTCAACTCGTGAAACTTCTGTAAGGTTTTTAGTGTGGCTGGACACATTTTATTCAACAGCGGAAAACGATATTATTTTGCGTTACGCTAATGTTTCAAGAAACGGCCACTTTGACCGCGAGGACTGGGACAAGGCCTGGAGGAGAATCTTTAAGGGCAGCGCACTTGAAGGAAAAACAATTGATGAAGTGTGGGCCCTTTTTACCGAGTCTGATTTTGCCTGGATTCCATCGTACTCAGAACAGGGCAAAAAATCAAAACTCAGAGCAATGCTAAAACGTTAGGCCCGTTCGGCCAGTTCTTCCCAGCGCGGATACTTTTTTGCAAGAAGTTCGTCAATTTCTTTGTAGCGGTCGCCGGCAGCGCGCACTTCTTCAAAATCGCTTGAGGCCATTTTTTCTTCAAGCGATTTCTGCTCGGCTTCGAGCGCCGGAATTTCTTCGTTCAACTTTTCAAACTCTTTTTGTTCCTTGAAGGAAAGTTTTTTCTTTTGAGCAGGTGCGGGGGAAGTCTCCCCCTCGCTGCAGCCACCTTGCTTCGCTGCGGCGTCTTTCGCTACCCCCTCTGCGGGCTCAGACGCCGCCCGCAACGCCTGCTTCTGTTCTTCGCGGTAATCAATATACTCCGAACACTTTCCCACAAAGCCGCTTATATTTCCGTCTTCTTCCATAATAAAAAGGCTGTCTACGGTTTTGTCCATAAAGTAGCGGTCGTGGCTAACAAGCAAAAGACAGCCCTGATAGCCTTCTAGGAACTGCTCGAGAATATTCATTGTAAAAATATCAAAGTCGTTTGTAGGTTCGTCTAATACAAGAAAGTTCGGATTTTCAAGAAGCAGGCGAACAAGATAAAGTCTCTTTCGTTCGCCGCCGCTAAGGCTGCTTATCGGGCTGTGCTGAATCTTTCCTTCAAAGCCAAACTCTTCCAGGAATTTTGTTGCGCTCACTTCTTTTTTGCCGTCGTTGAGCGTCATATGTTCGGCAGTTTCTTTTATGTATTCAAGAACGGTGAGGTTTGTATCTTTAAAAACCGGGTTTTGTGTGTAGTAGCCAAATTTTGTGTTTGCGCCAATAACAACTGTTCCGCTGTCTGGCGTAATCTGGCCGGTGATGATATTTAGGAAGGTTGATTTTCCTGAACCGTTATCGCCAAAGATTCCGATTTTCTGTCCTTTTGTGAAGATGTAGGAGAAGTTTTTGATGACCGGCGAAAAGTCTGAGCAGGCGTTGCGGGCGGCGTTTGAGCCCGCAGATAGGGTAGAGGAAGACTCAGTGGCAGCGGTGGTTGAGCCTGTCGAAACTACCGCTGACGCTGTGGCTGGAGCGAGGGGGAGTCTTCCCCCTCCTTCTTCCCCTACATAACCTTTTGGATAATTCTTACTGATTCCGTGAAGCTCCAGGACTTTACCGCCAAGCCTTTTTCCCTTAACCTCAAAGGTAAAGCCCTTGTCGGCCTGGAACTTTTCCCGGTTGATGAGCTGTTCGTCGCGCTGGATGCGGGCTTTGATTTTTGTACCGCGTGCGCACGGACCTCGCAAAAGCCACTCGCGTTCAAAACGCAGAACGGACTCTATGCGGCGCTCGGTGTTTGCTTCGATTTCGGCTTCGGTTTCTTTTTTTTCGAGGTACTGGCTGTAGTTTCCAATATAGAGTTTGAGTTTATTGCGGGCGAGTTCGTAAATGTTTGTACAAACGGCGTCTAAGAACCAGCGGTCGTGGGTAACCATTAGAACGGAGCGTTTTGTATCGTGCAGGTAATTTTGCAGCCAGAAAATGGTTGTGATGTCGAGGTGGTTTGTAGGCTCGTCGAGGAGCAGAAGTTTTGTGTCTTCTACAAGTACTTGTGCGAGCGCAACTTTTTTGCACATTCCGCCGGAAAGTGTTCCCATGCGGCGGGTCATGTCTGTAATTCCGAGTGTGCTCAAAATTGAACTGATTTGCGCTTCGTAATTCCAAAGGTCGCCGCTGTCCATTTTGTGCATAATGTTTTCGTAGCGGGTTTGAAGGCCGGTGGAAATTTCGGTGGCTTTGGTGTTCGAGCCTGTCGAAATCTCTGTATTTGTTGTACGGCCCATTTCTTCGCAGATTTCTTCGTATTCGCGGATAACGGCAAGTTTTGGAGAATCATTTTTAAAAATATGTTCGCGGATTGTATCTTCCGGATTGAAAACTGGAGTCTGCGGCAGATAAGAAACACCGGCTTCTTTATTGATTACAACAGTTCCTTCGTCGGGCTGCAAAACTCCGGCAATTGTAGCGAGCAGGGTAGACTTACCAGTTCCGTTGCGGCCGATGAGAGCGGCTTTTTCGCCTTCCTGAATGCCAAAAGAAACTTCTGTAAAGAGCGGCTTTTCGCGCCCGATTTTTGCAAGATTATTTATAGAAAGAATGTTCAAAATATACTCCGTGTGTGCCAGTTTCAATAAGAGCGTAAAAGAATTGTTTGAATTATACCGATTTTATGATTTCTTGAAAATCCGGATTTTTTGATTATGGCAAGTACACAAGTACATAAAAAATAAATTAGTTGAGAACTTTAAAAAAAAGCTAAAAAAAAGTTTGTTGTCCCAATGCGCAGGCTTTTCAAAATGCTATGAATGAAATGTGTGCCGCTGAAATGAACGGAACTACCTCTGAAAAAAGTTTGATTTTTGTGTTATAATAATAGTATGAAATGTGAAAGTAAACTTTTTCTAAAAATTAATTCTCGGTTTTTGTTTGCAATTCTTTTTATTGTGATTTGCTTGTGCGGCTGCAGGTCTTTGTTTGCTAATTCGCCGGCGGAAAATCAGCTTTGTTCAAATGTTGATTTAGATATTGGGCATACAGAAAATTCGCCGCTTTATTTTGGAAATCCTTCTGATGCGCAAAATTCTGTTGAAAGCGAACAGAATTATCTTATGGAAAAAACTCAGTTTACAATCAGCTACAATAATCAAACGCTAAATCCAAATTGGGTTGCCTGGCATTTAAGCAAATCAGATTTAGGTGACGCAGACCGAATGGATAATTTTCGCGCGGATACTGAACTTCCAAAAAACTGGTATGCGGTTCGTAAAAATGATTATAAGTTTACAGCTTATGGCTTTGACCGCGGTCACGTTTGTCCTTCTGCCGATCGCACAGCTACAAAAGAAGATAATTCCATAACTTTTTTGATGACAAATATGGTGCCGCAATCTCCGGACAATAACAGAATTGTTTGGGTTGCTCTCGAAAAGTTTGAACGAGATGAAGTTTTAAAAGGAAAAGAAGCATATATTTTTGCGGGGCCGCTTGGAGTAGGCGGAACTGGCGATAAAGGTTATTTTGAATCAATTCCGGTTTCGCAAAAAGACGGAAGTGAACTTTTAATTACCGTGCCGGCTTTTACCTGGAAAATCATTTTGTTTTTACCAGAAGATGTTGATGATATTTCGCGCGTAAATGCTGATTGCGAAGTTCTTGCAGTTTGTGTGCCAAACGAAAAAGGTTGCGGAAAAAACGGCAGCTGGCAGCAATATGTTTGCAGCATTAATTACATAGAAGAAAAAACTGGTTACGACTTTTTTGAACTTTTGCCAGATGATTTAGAAGAAGAAATTGAAAACCGAGTGCTGACATGGTAAACTGTCCGATATGGACAAAAAAATAAAAGATTTACTTTCACAATTAACACTTGAAGAAAAAGCCGGCCTTTGCTCAGGTAAAGATTTCTGGCGAACAAAGCCTGTTGAACGGCTTGGAATTCCTTCTGTAATGGTAAGCGACGGGCCAAGCGGCTTGCGCACTCAGCATGATAATGGATTTAACGAAAATGATTCAAAAACGGCGGTAAGTTTTCCTTCGGGTTGTGCAACCGCTTCTTCTTTTGACAGAAGCCTTTTAAATCATCTTGGCCAGATTCTTGGCGAAGAAGCAAATAATTACAATGTTTCTACAGTTTTGGGGCCTGCAATTAATATTAAGCGTTCGCCTCTTTGCGGCCGCAATTTTGAATATCTTTCTGAAGACCCTTTTGTTGCCGGCGAACTTGGCGCGGCTTATATAAACGGAGTTCAGTCCAAAAACGTTGGAACTTCGGTAAAGCATTTTGCTGCAAATAATCAGGAAACAAACAGATTTTCTGTAAGCGAAGAAATTGACGAGCGCACTTTGCGCGAAATCTATCTTCCCGGTTTTGAAACTTGCGTAAAAAAATCAGCTCCAACTACAATAATGTGTTCGTACAATGCAATTAACGGCGAGCTTTCCAGCCAAAACAAATGGCTTTTAAAAGATGTGCTTCGCGACGAATGGGGCTACAAAGGTATGGTTGTTTCAGATTGGGGCGCAGTTTATGACCGCGTAAAAGGAATCAAAGCAGACCTTAGTCTTGAAATGCCTTATAGCGGCGGCCACACAGATAACGATATTGTTCAGGCTGTAAAAAACGGCACTTTAAGTATGGAAGAACTTGATGAAGCTGTTTCTCATGTTCTCGAAATGGTTTTTAATTATGTTGAACACAAACAAAGCGGCGTTTTTGATATGGAAAAAGATCACGCAGAATCAGCTAGAATTGCAGAAGAATCTTGTGTTTTGCTTAAAAACGATGATAAGGTGCTTCCAATAAAAGTTTCAGCAGAAAAAGTTTTGTTTGTTGGATATTTTGCTGAAAATCCGCGTTACGGTGGCGGCGGAAGTTCAAAAATCAAATGTTATAAAATGACAAGCGCCATAGACGCTGCACGCGAAGCTGGTTTAAACGTAAAATATGTTCACGGCTATAATGATGATTTTGTAACGACAACAGAAGCTCTTACAAATCAGGCAATTGAAGCTGCCCGCAACGCAGATACAGTTGTTGTTTTTGCCGGTCTTCCGGAAAGTTTTGAAACAGAAGGCGCAGACCGCACAACACTCGATATGCCGCAGGTTCAAAATGATTTGATTGAAAAACTTGCACAAGTAAACAAACGCGTTGTAGTTGTGCTTCACAACGGCGCGCCGGTTTCTATGCCTTGGGTAAATAAAGTAAGTTCAATTTTGGAATGCTATCTTGGCGGAGAAAATATTGGAACTGCGCAGGTAAATCTTCTTTTTGGAAAGGCAAATCCTTGCGGAAAACTTGCAGAAACTTTCCCGCTGCGCCTTGAAGATACACCGTGTTATTTGAATTTTCCGGGAAACGGCCGAACAAGCATTTATTCAGAAGGAATTTTTGTAGGTTACCGCTGGTATGATTCAAGAAAAATGCCGGTTCTTTTTCCGTTTGGTTATGGATTAAGCTATACAACTTTTGAATATTCAAATCTAAAAGTTTCAAAAGCAGCTTTTAGAGATGATGAAGAAATTGAAGTTAGCATTACAATCAAAAATACCGGAAGTGTAGAAGGAAAAGAAATTGCCCAGCTTTATGTAAGTGATAAAACTGGCGTTGAAGTTCGCCCCGAAAAAGAACTTAAAGGTTTCGAAAAGGTGAACTTAAAACCAGGTGAATCAAAAACAGTTAACTTTAAGCTGAACAAGCGTTCTTTTGCTTACTGGAACACAGATATTGGAAACTGGTATGCGCCTTCTGGAACTTATGAAATTCTGGTTGGCTCTTCAAGCCGCGATATTTGCGCGAGTGTGAAGGTTGATGTAACTTCATCTTCTAAAAAGGCATTTACAATTACTCCGCAAACAACAATGGGCGATATGCTTCGTAATCGCGAAATGGCAAAACTTATAACACCTGCTTTTGAGGCTGCCTGCAATTTTATAATTGGCGACCTTTCAGATGAAGAATTTGCAAAACAATATCCTTTTACAAAAGAAGCAATGGTCGAAATGATTAAGAGTAATCCGTTCCGCTGCGACCGCGGCAAAAACGGTAAAACACTTGAAATGATTTTGAACCAGGTTGATGAATATAATCGCGCGTTAGACAAATAAAATAAGCGTAGTTTGTAAAATCACTTTGGGTAAAAAAAAATGTGCCCCGCACTCTGACTTTTTTGCTGATACTTGGACAAGCCTGTTTCAGTATAATTCAGAGTGCGGGGCACACCTTTTAGCACTTTTTACAACGCAAAAAATGCGTTAAGTGCTTTATAGATTTAAAATTTATGCTTCAACTTGAATCATTGTTGCAACCGTTGCCGGCTGAACAGTAGCATAAACGCTGCGCGCATTTTTATAAGGATTTTTGAATCCGGCAATTTGAGAGCGAAGCTGTTCAATGTGAACACGAAGCAAATCTCGGTTAATTGCGTTTTGCTTTAAAACCTTGTCCTGCAAATCAGAAAGATCATTTTGAATCTTTTTGATATCAGCATCTTCTGCAACGTTTTGTTCAGAAGTTTTTGCGCGGTAAAGTTTTGCCATTGGAACAATAACTTTCTGGAGATTTGCAATGTTTTTTACAACCTGCTGCTCAAGTTCTGTGTGTGCAAGAAGTTTTTCAGGATTTTCAGCTGTTATAGAATCCTGTTGTTTTTCAAGAACGTTAAGATACTCACGAAATTTTACACGCTGTTCTTCCAAAAGGCTTCTAAAGCGGCGAAGCAAAGCAACTCTTTCGTTTAATTCTTCCTGTGTAATTTCTGCCATAATTCAATTCCTCCCAATTAAGTCGGCAAGTACAACTTGCTTTTTGCCATTCTTTCGATAATCCAAAACAGACTCTGTCGACTCGTTTTTTAACGGATTTTCGATTGCAGGCCTTAGCCTTGAATATTCAATACGCTTTGTACCTTTGCAGCTGGAGCGTTCGCTGTGCTGTTGGCAATAATTCTCCAGGATTCTGCAAGATCATCTATCATTTTTAAAATTACTTCAATTTTGTTTTTGTTTTGTTTAATCGAAGCGTCCATAAGTTCTTCGTTAAAATAAACATAAAGTGCCATAAGATTTTTGGCGATTTCTCCGCCTTTTTCCATATCAAGCGAAACCTGGAGCTCAGTAATTATGGCCTGTGTTTTCTGCAGGTGAACACCAAATTGTTCAATATCACCTGGTTTAAGTTTGTCATTCATATCAAACAAATTTAGTGCAGCTTTTAGATGTTTTACAGCACCTTCATAAAGTAAAACAACAAGACGTCCCTGACTTGCAGTATTTACATTTGTTTTTTGATATGCAGCATAAGCGTTTTGATAAGCCATCGCTTTCCTCCTTGAATTCTCCTCTGATTTTCGGAATTCAAAAAAAATTGTTTAGAAGTTTTTTAATTATTTCAAAAAAAAATATAACTTTTTGTATGAATGGCGAATTTAGTGGAAAAAATTCGGTATCTTTACTATATTAAAAGTAACAATAATCGAAATTGTAACGAATTTTTTAGGATATAGTAATGGCAGAAAATCAAACTGAAAACAAAAAAAATGATGATGAAAACGATCCGTACAAATTTTTTAAATTTGCCGGACCAGAAAATGATAATGATAAAAACAAAAATAAAAAGAATGGAAAAAAGAAAATGCCGTTTTGGCCAGTTCTTCTTTTTACGCTTTTTGTTGTTGCAATTGCAGAAGTTTTTTTCTTTTCAAAACCAGATGATTTAATTGATTTTTCTGATTTCAAGGAAAAAATCAAAACTGGTGAAATTAATACTGTTGCTATTAGTGACGTTTATTTTATTGGATATTCTGATTCTGTTGAAATTCAAAATGAAAATCGCGGATTTAAACTTTTTAGTATTCCAGCAGTAAAACCTGTAAAACAGTATAAAACAGCCGGTATTTTTTCTCAAAGTTTCTTGGACTTAATGGAAGAATATCATGTTCATTATAAATATGTTCCAAAGCAGACAAACTGGTTTTTGTCTTTGCTTGGAAATTTGCTTTTTCCAATTGGCTTGATTCTTTTGATGTACTTTTTCTTGTTTAGAAAAATGGGAAGCGGTTCCGGCGGAATTGGAAGCATTTTCAGCGTTGGCTCTTCTCGTGCAAAAGTTGTTGAAGAAGGAAAAATTAAAACTCGTTTTTCAGATGTTGCTGGTGTTGATGAAGCAAAAGACGAACTTGTTGAAGTTGTTGATTTCTTAAAAACTCCAAAAAAATATACTGATATTGGTGGTAAAATTCCAAAGGGCGTTCTTCTTGTCGGCGACCCAGGAACTGGTAAAACTTTGCTCGCCAGCGCAGTTGCTGGTGAGGCTGGTGTTCCGTTCTTTAGAATTTCA
>JAGCVK010000063.1 GCA_017962415.1 Treponema sp.
ATTGCAGCACCACCGGCAAAGTCTACGAAACCAAGTTGAACAAGCCAACCCTTGCTGTTCCAAACCCAACCGGCTTCGATTGGATATACAACTGCAGAAATTACTGCAGAATAAATACAGTATGCGCTGAACTTAGTTCTTTCTGCCATTGAACCAGAAACGATTGTAGCAGCTGTAGCACAGAATACTAAGTTGAATACAAAGCTTGACCAGTCGAGCTCTGCAAAGTTTGTAAAGAGCTGCATGTTTGGCTTACCGATAAAGCCAAAGAAATAGTTTTCGCTCATCATCAAACCAAAACCAAGCAGCATGAACATAGGGGTACCAATACAGAAATCCATCAAGTTTTTCATGATAATATTTCCTGCATTTTTTGCCCTTGTAAATCCTGTTTCAACCATTGCAAATCCGCACTGCATAAAGAATACCAGCGCAGCGCCAATTAAAAACCAAACACTCCAGACTTCACTCATAGAAGTACCTCCAAAAAAAATACGGCGACGACATCAGATATTGTGCACAAACATCCGACATCATCGCCGTTTAAAATTTAAGGCATAAAAAAAGATGTCGCAGATATTTTCCACGACATCTTTGCCTTAGTTGGTTTATTTATACAGAAATGAAAAAAATCTGTCAATATATTTTTTAAAATTTTTTTTGAAAATTATTTTTTTTCTAAAACAAAAAGATATTCCGAAACATGGATATCACGGTTTTGCAAATTACGGCTTCCGCGGAAAGTGTTGTATGTAATTTCCACTGTTTTTAGTTTGCCGTATTTTTTGAGCATCTGAGACATCTGGTCAAAAGTTATAAAGCCCTCGGAATTGTATGAGACAATTACAAACTTTGCCCTCAGTTGGGAAATGATTTTTTCCATTGCCTGAAGGGCGGAGTAGGGCTTGTTAAATACAGAGCGGTTCCAGCCCTGCGTAATGCCGCTGACCTTGCTTATTTCTACATCAAGTTTATTTTTCAAGATGAGGTTCAGCATAAAATAATTTGAACCGTATGGATGTTGATTATAAGGCGGATCAAGATATGCAATATCAAGCTTCTGTAATTCGCCTGCAAGCTCCACAGCGTCCTTCTGGAAAATCTCGAGTTCCGATTCAAAATTGCTGAACACTGGTTTTTTTAATTCAATCTTTCCAAGAATGCGGGTGAGGGCGTCTTTGCCCGAAGCACCAAAGCATCCGATTCCTGTATTCTTGTCTTTGTAAAAGCCTTTAAAAACTCCGCTTGTATTTACGTGGATTGAAGCCTCTGTAATAAGCGGGGCTAGAAAAAACTTTTGCATTTCTTCCGGGACTAATTCATCTATAAGGCGTCGGTAGGTATCGAGCAAAAGGGCATTTTGATGGGTGTAAAAAACTCGTTCACCTTTTTGAATTTCTTCGTCGTTTTTTGGGGCGTAGTTTTTTGTGATGATTCCGCTATATTTATGCTTTGAACAGCGTGTTTGAATCTCTTCATAAAGCTCGTCATATTTTTTCTGTGGAAAATCTTTTTTGTTGATGAGGTAGCAGCTGTTGATTACTGCAGAATAATTTTCAAGGTCATTTACGATTAATTTTGAGGAATGACTTTTTAGCATGCGGGCAACAATTCCGGAACCTGTAAATAAATCGGCACAGACAAGTTTTTCTTTTTTTAATTTAGCAGCAATTTCTTTTACCTGGCTTTCTATGCTTCCAATCAGGCTTCTTTTGTTGCCAATGTAGGTGATTATTTGTGTAGAAAGAAAATCCTTGTCTTCTTCAATTATGCCATTCATAAAAATCCCGGGGTTTTGTTGTGATTTTTATAATAACATAAAAAAGCCACATAAACAATAAAGTCTATGTGGCCTGATTTCGTAATTATCTTACGCTGAATAACAGATCACCGTAGCTTGGGAATGGCCACATCTCTTTTGGTGTGATTGTCTCAAGTTCATCGGCTACTGCACGCAAAGCATTCATGCTTGCAAATACATGCTCGCGGTAGAAGAATGCTGTCTTGCTTGAATCACCGGCATCTGCTGTTGATTTTGCATCCATAACATCCTGTTCAAGCTGGCTTGTTTTCTGGTAGATAGAGCTTGTAAGACTGCTGACTTTTTTGAGCATTGCGCTTTCGTATGTTGTATCGCATTCTCCGCAGGCAGCTTTTTTCAAGCCGATTGTTTCTGCCAGTTTGTTAGCATATTTGCTTGCTGTTGGAAGAATATCTTTTTTAGCCATCTCGAGCATTGTTTCTGCTTCGATGTTGATAATCTTTGAATAATTTTCGTTGTGAATCTCAAAGCGGCTTGTAAGTTCAACCTTGCTGTAAACACCAAACTTTTCGAAAACCTTAACGTTCTTTTCGTCAAGGATATGTGGTAAAGCTTCTGGTGTAGATTTGAGATTGTAAAGTCCTCGCTTTTCGGCTTCTTTAACCCAGGAATCATCATAACCGTTTCCGTTGAAAATGATTCTCTTGTGCTCTTTGATAGTCTTAAGAATCAAATCGTGAAGATCGGCTTTGAAGTCCTTTGATTTTTCAAGGATATCAGCAAACTCACTGAGTTCTTCTGCAACAACTGTATTCAAGAATACGTTTGCACAGGCAATTGATTCGTTAGAACCAAGCATACGGAACTCAAACTTGTTTCCGGTAAATGCAAATGGTGATGTACGGTTGCGGTCTGTTGTATCCTTGTTGAAGTCAGGAAGAACAGTTACGCCAATCTGCATTTTTTCTTTTTCATGTTTACCGTAAGGTTTACCCTGTTCAATGCATTCCAAAATCTCACTGAGTTC
>JAGCVK010000064.1 GCA_017962415.1 Treponema sp.
AAGAAAGAACCGCCGTGTAAAGATCCTCAAGCTTGCTAAGGGTTTCCGTGGCGACAGAAAATCAAACTACAAACCAGCTAAAGACGCTGTAACAAAGGCACTTGGTCACGCTTATGTTGACCGCCGCGATAGAAAACATGAATTCCGCACTCTTTGGATTGCACGTATTAACGCTGCTGTTCGTGAAGAAGGAATGACATACTCACAGTTCATCAACGGAGTAAACAAAGCCGGAATTAAATTGAACCGCAAGGCTCTTTCTAATATGGCTATTGAAGACCCAGTTGCATTCAAAGCTGTAGTTGAAGCTGCTAAAAAAGCTGTTCAGGCTTAAGGAAGCTTAAAATATGATTTCGCTCGACCAGGTGTATCTTCTTGAACAAAAAGTTGAAAGTGCTGTTGCAAAAATCCAACAGCTGCAAGCAGAAAACGATGCTCTGCGCAGTAAATGTACTGAGCTCACAAATGCGCTTTCTGTAAAGTCGGAGCAACTTTCATCTTTTGAATCGGATCAGAGCCAGATCGAAAGCGGAATCAAAAAAGCGCTTGACCGTCTTAATTTTATTGAAAATTCTGTTTTAAAAACAGCTGTTCAGTCAAATCAAAACGGTCAGGCTGCTTCAAAATCTTTTACACAAAATTCTGCTGCTATTCAACCTAATTCACAAACTCAGCAGACTTTGGTTCAAAACGAATCTACTCAATCAAACAAAATCCAACCTGTTTCTGAACAAAAAGAACAAACATCTCAATCTGTTCAGATTTCAAAAGCATCTGAAACTCCAACTCTTAGCGAGCCTAGTTTTGAAACAATGAATTCAATTCCACAAGCAAACGAACAAAGTTTTGAAGGAGAAGACGAGCTCGATATGCCAGAAGATGATAATCACGACGGTTTGGGCTTTGACATTTTCTAATGGGAAAATTGAAAATTGAAATGCTTGGAACTTCTTTTACTATCCAGGCAAATGAAGATACAGAATATCTCGAAAAACTTTTAGGCTACTACAAAAGAATCACTCAAGATGTAAATAAAATTGACTCTATTAAAAATCCGCTTCAAACTGCAATTCTTTCGGGCATTATGATTTGCGACGAACTTTACAAAGAAAAGCAGGCAAAAGTTGCTAAAGAAAACGGAAAAAAAGTGCGCTTTGAAAACGATATGGACACTATGGAAATTGAACGCCGCACTCAAAATATGATTGAAAAAATTAATAAGGTACTTTAACGGTGACAAAACTCACTATTTGGGTAGATGCAGATTCCTGCCCTTCTCTTGTAAGAAATCACGCGGTAAAAATGGGAAACAAACTTGGCTTAAGAGTCGTTTTTGCGGCAAATAAACCTATGGGCAGCGAAGCGGGCGATTTTGAGATGGCTGTTTGTTCTTGTGAGAAAGACGCCGCGGATAATTATATTTTTGAACGGTGCGAACCTGGCGATTTAGTTATTACCCGCGATATTGTATTTGCAGATCGCCTTGTAGAAAAAGGCATTTGCACTATTAATGACCGCGGAACTGAGTTTACCCGCGAAATGATTAAAGAACGGCTTTCTTCCCGCGATTTTGATTTACAATTAGCACAAATTGGTTTGATAAAACATCATCACGAAGGTTACGACAAAAAAAAGTTTGCAGCATTTGCAAACTCTTTTGATAAAGTGATTCATAAACTTTTAAAATCATAAAAGCTTAATCTGGATAATCCGGATAATCCATTTGAATTGAACAAATTCTGTCTTTTACCTGCATAAAAGCAAGCACAACTTCAGGGTCAAATTGCGTTCCTGAATTATTTTGAATTTCTGCAAAAGCATCATCAATTGACCACGCTTCTTTATAACAACGCTTGTGACTCAAAGCATCAAAAACATCAGCTACTGCAACAATTCGCGCCGAAAGAGGAATGTCTTTTCCACTTAAAGGCTCAGTTTCTGGAACAGCGCCATCTTTTATAGAAAAATCACTAAGATTAATTTTTCCAGGATAACCGTTTTTTCCACCGTCCCAGCGGTCATGATGATGAAGAGCTACCTCCTGCGACATTATATCCAAAAGCGACTCGGCAGGTTCAAAAAGCTGCGCGCCAATTATTGTGTGAGCCTTCATAATATTTCGTTCTTCATCTGTAAAACGCGGAGATGTTTTTTTCAGAATTACATCAGAAATTCCAACTTTTCCAACATCATGAAATTTTGCCGCAATTTTTAAATTATCGCGATAACGATGAATTTCTGCTTCTGGAACATTGTGATTAAAAGCCCAGCGGTCGTAAATTTCAAGCGAAAACGAAGAAACGCGTTCAATATGCGGGTAAGTTTCTTTTGGATCGCGAAATTCAGCCATTTTGAGCATTCGCTTAACCATATTTGAAGTTAAATATGCGTGTTGCAAAGCCTGAACGGCACTTGCTGCAAAATGACTTATAAGAAGCTCAGAATCTTCAGAAAAAGAAATAACTTTTCCTTCTTCATCTTTTGCATTTATGATTTGAAGTACACCAAGAAGTTTTCCGTTTGCCATTTTTAGCGGCAAAGTGTACATTGATTTTGTTCGGTAATCAGTTGTAAGGTCGGTATTTTTGTTGAACTTATAAGGTTTTGAATCTGAAATGCGATAGCAGTCTTTTATATTAAGCGGTTTTCCGGTAAGCGCAACATAACCGCAAATCTGCTTTTCATTTATTGGAAAAGAAAAACAAGTGTATGGAAGCTTTTCACCAGGCGCAAGCTCTTTTAAGTGAGTATCATTTTGACCATATTTGATTTTAAGCCTGTCACCTTCAACAACGTATATCGAACCGGCATCTGCATTTACAATTCTTCGTGTTTCGGTAAGAATTCGCTCGAGAAGAACGTCAACATCTTTAAT
This sequence comes from Treponema sp., assembly GCA_017962415.1. GTDB lineage: Bacteria > Spirochaetota > Spirochaetia > Treponematales > Treponemataceae > Treponema_D. Next base: position 2,876 of record JAGCVK010000064.1, read on the forward strand.
TCCCCCTAACTGACGTTCAATCCCAATGATATGCTGAAGTCTGTCTTCATTACTCTTTTCACTCATAAATCTATTATGAATCATTATACAAAAAAATCAAGTTTTAAACCGTTTTTTGTTTTTTAATAACCGAAAAATAAATTGGCCCTGCTCCATTTTGTTTGTCCGGCATAATCATATAACCATATTGCGTTTTTTCAAACTCTGGGAGCAAAAGATTTGTAAAAACATCTGTTAAAGGAAGTTCGGGCTTTGGTTCAACCAGCGAAAAAGCATCGCCATTTTTATTGAACTTTTTATAAAGGCGCTCAATCATTAAATCATTTTCCTGAGGACAAAGCGCGCAGGTTGAATACAACAAAATTCCTTGCGGGCGAAGCAATCTGTAAGCTGAAGAAAGCAAAGCCCATTGTTCAGTTGTAACGGTTTTTATTCGTGACGGCGACCAGTTATTAAGATATTTTGGGTCGGCAATTACATGGCGCTCGGACGAGCACGGCGCGTCTAAAAGGATTCGGTCGAAGCATTCGCTTTGGCGGGTGCACCAGGTTGCTCCGTCGCTGCACGAAACTTTTATGCGAGCGGAAACTTCGGGCGGAAGACAGGTGTTTACTACAACGGAAAGCCGATGTTTGCGTTCTGGAGAGCGCTCGTTGGAACAAAGGGTTGCGTCTGCGGACATTTTTGAAGCAAGCACAAGGGTTTTGCCGCCGGGCGCGGCGCAGAGGTCAAGAAGGTCGGTGGCATTGGAAAGCGGCAGGCAGAGCGCTGCAAGGACAGAGGCACTATCTAAGAAATAGGATTTTTCGGCACCTGGAAAATGGTACTCCACAGAACTAGATTCGCCTGCAAACGCCGCTTTTAATGAATCCCAGCGTTCACCATAAAGTTCACGATAAAACTGTTCAAATCCTTCTGCACCCGAAAGTTTTTCCTTACCAGATTTTTGTTTCATCAAACAAACCTGCCTTAATTTTATATTTTAAGATTCTAATAACCGCATTATCAATTTTTTTTGCAAAATCAGAATTTGAACGAGCTTTTTTGTAAAGTACAGCACCAGCTTTTGCAAATCTTTTTTCTGAAATCATTATACAGTCAACGCCTGCTTCTACAGCGCTGCACGCAGCAACTTCCGGCGGGTAACCATTATCAGCTAAAGCACCCATAAAAATATCATCAGAAAAAATAAGTCCTTTATAACCAAATTCATTTCTAAGTATGGCAGTTACCCAAACTGAAGATAAACAAGCAGGAACTCCTTTATCAACTGCCTGTGTACGAGCATGCGACATTAAAACTGCCTTTGGTTCTAATTTTACCAATTCTTTAAACGAAACTATGCTTTTTTCAAGTTCTTCCAGCGAAAGCTGAATTTCCGGGAGCCCAGTATGAGGATCGGTATTTGTATTACCTGGAAAATGCTTGATTACTGTCGCAATTGAATTATTTTCATAAGCATTTATACACGCAGTACCATAATCGATAACCTGCTGCACATTTCCGAAGCTACGGCCGTCAAGAAACTCTTTATTATCTTCCGTGCAAATCTCCACAACCGGCGCCAGATTCATATCAAACCCGAGCTCTTTCATAGCGGCCGCCTGCTCGCAATAAACTTTATAAGCCTGTCCTACATCAAACTGTCCGGCAACAGCTTCATTTGAAGCAAGCGGCGGATTCAACCTTTTAAGCCGATTCACCCAACCGCCTTCCTGGTCTACACAAAGATAAGGTTGAATTATTCCATATCTATAACAATATTCTCGAACTGAATCTATGTAACTTTTCATTAGCTCGCGCGAATCTGCAATATTATAAGAAAAGAAAAGATATCCGCCAGCAACAAGAGGTGTATCATCTTTTTTACCTGTCATTGCACCAACGGTTTCGTAAGAACGGAATTTTACATTGCCTTCAAGATTTTCTATAAACATTTGGGCAATTTTTTGTTCAAGCGGCATTGATTCTACATAACGAACCAGAGCTGCTTCCCGATTATGATTAATTTCTTCTATATATTTTTGTATCTGAACTGCAGATTCACGAGTTTTTAGTTCTTTTTGATTCTGCTTTTTAGTACAGGAAGTAATCAAAATTGTAATAATTATTATTAGCAGCAAATTTCTAGTTTTCATAATCTTTATTATACTGATAAAACTTACGGGCGTGAAGTTGTCTTTAAGTACCTTCTGTTACCTTTGCGTACCTTTTTATGAAGTTTTTTGATACCTATTCCCAAATGCATTCATTTTCGCTAAAATACTTTAATCTTATTTAAATCATAAAAGCGAGGAAAATTATGCCAACACCATTGGAAAATTATCTTGCTGCCACAAACGGTAAACCTAATGCCGCAATGACAGCTTATGTTGCAAACCTTCAGCAGGTTGCTGCGGTAGGTCCGGATATTGCCGCAAGCATTGTAAACGAACTTGAAAATCAGAGAAGCCACCTTAAACTTGTTGCCAGCGAAAACTACTGTTCGCTCAACGTTCAGGCTGCAATGGGAAACCTTCTTACAGACAAGTACGCAGAAGGATATCCTGAGCACCGCTACTACGGCGGCTGTGTAAATATTGACGCTGTTGAAAACACTGCAGCTCGTGAAGCTGAAGCTCTTTTTGGTGCTGACTACGCTTATGTTCAGCCTCACTCTGGTGCAGATACAAACCTTGTTGCTTACTGGGCAATTCTTTCTGCAAAAGTAGAAACACCAACTTTGGAAGAACTTGGTGTAAAATCTTTGAACGACCTTACAGACGAGCAGTTCGATGCTCTCCGCAAGAAATTCGGAAACCAGAAGCTCATGGGCCTTGACTATTCATGCGGCGGTCACCTTACGCACGGTTACAAGATGAACGTTTCTGCCCGCATGTTCGAAAGCCATCCGTACGGCGTAGATAAAGAAACTGGTCTTTTAGATTATGATGCTATTGAAAAGCAGGCTATGGAAGTAAAACCTCTTATTCTTCTCACAGGTTTTTCTGCTTATCCTCGTAAAATTGATTTCAAGCGTTTCCGCCAGATTGCTGACA
>JAGCVK010000065.1 GCA_017962415.1 Treponema sp.
GTAAAATTGAAGTAAACGTTTCTATCAGGGAACGTGCATAAATATTCTAAAGGAGTAAGCAAATGAAAACTACACAGGATTATCCTACAATTAACGAGCGTCCACCTGAGGGTAAAAAAGACGACGGTTCATCCTTCAGAGTATTAGTTGTTGATGACTCAATGTTCGTTGCAAAGCAGCTTGGACAGATTCTTTCTAGCGAAGGATATGAGATTGTTGCAACTGCCGCTGATGGAAAAGAGGGTGTTGATAAATACAAGGAACTTAGTCCTAATGTAGACATTGTAACAATGGATATTACAATGCCTAAAATGGACGGTATTACTGCGCTTGAGCAGATTATGGCTTTTGATAAAAATGCAAAAGTTGTAATGGTAAGTGCTCTTGGTAAAGAGGAACTTGTAAAGAAATCTTTGATGACTGGTGCAAAGAGTTATATTATTAAACCTTTGGATCGCAAGAAGGTTCTTGAGCGCATATCTAAAGTTTTGCAGTAGTTTCTATTCTGTATTTTTATGCCAAACACATAGACTGAGTTTTTTCTCAGTTCTGTGTGTTTTTTTTTGCCAAAATTTGCTTTTGTGAGTTTAGACTTTGTAGCGAACAAATCTGTAATAACCTTCGTCATTAATAATTAGAAAGCTGCATTTTTTATCGTTGCGGATTTGTTTTTTTAGATTTGAAATATGAACTTTGAGCGACTCCTCTGTGATTTTGTGGCCGTCTTTTTTATAGATTTCTACAATATCTTTTAGAGTAAGTTCAATTTCTTTGTTTTTCTGCAAAACCGAAAGTAAATAAAAAAGATTATTTGGAATATGCGAACGTTCTAAAAACTGGTAAATGCAATCATCAGAATTTTCTTTGAGATACTGAAGCGTGTACTGATCTTTTATAAAATGTCGCGGAAGCGGTTTTGGCTCTTGTAATAAACTAATGTATGGTTTGAATTCCTTTGATTCTATTAATTCTTCCAAATCAGAAAGAATCGGCTTAAAATCAGAAAAATCAGTTTGAATAAAATTGGAATGAAGTAATTCAAGTTCAGTAAGCCAATGTTCACTTCTTGTAGAACGCACAAGGCACGGATCGTTGTAAAAAATTACAGGAACTTTTATGTTCAATAAATCCATATATTGATTAAGATTGAATAATTCGTGGTTGTACAAAAGATAATCCAAAATCAAAAGGTCTGGCATTTTTGTCATTGAATGAATTGCATCTGAAAGATCCTGCTGACTGGAAAAAGTAAAACACAAATTGCCTTTGTTTGAAAGATGATCTGAAATTATCTGACTTATTTCTATTTGGAGTGAACATATAAAAACTTTCATATAAAAATTATACATCAAAAATTTTAAATTGGAAAATATTTTTATGTTGTGTTAGAATTTATTTATATTTTTAGAGGCTTTAAATGAAATTTGAACGAAAAAGTGGAATTCTTTTGCACCCAACATCACTTGCGGGAAGTGCCGGCATTGGAACAATTGGCCAAGAAGCTTATAAATTTGTAGACTGGCTTGTAGACGCCGGTCAAACACTCTGGCAGATTTTGCCATTAGGACCAACCGGTTATGGTGATTCTCCTTACGCGTCTTTTTCAACTTTTGCGGGAAATCCTTTACTTATTGATTTGGAAAGCCTTGTAAAAAAAGGCTGGGCTGAAAAAAAATCAGTTTGCCCGCCAGAATATATTAAGAAAAATGGAGCAGTTGATTTTGGAGCTGTTGTCTGGTGGAAAATTCCGGTTTTAAAGGCTTGCGCCCAATATTTTTTAGAAAATGCAAGCGAAGAAGATCTGGCGCTTTATAAAAAATTTTGCAAAGATAAATCAGATTGGCTGGAAATGTTTGCGGTTTTTATGAGCATAAAAACTGTTTATGATGCAAAAGCCGAAAAAGAAAAGCCTGCTTCTTCTATGTGGAATGTTTATTGGCCAAAAGAACTTGCCCATTGCGAAAAATCGGCTGTAAAAAACTGGGAAAAAGAATATAAAAATGAAATCGAATGTTTTAAGGTGATTCAGTTCTTTTTTGATTATCAATGGCAGGCTTTAAAAACTTATGCAAACGAAAATGGAATCAGTTTGATAGGTGATATTCCGATTTTTGTTGCGCCGGATAGTGCAGACGTTTGGGCAAATCAAAAATTCTTTCAGTTAGATGAAAATGGCGTGCCTTTTGCTGTTGCAGGAGTTCCGCCAGATTATTTTTGCGCAGACGGACAGCTTTGGGGAAATCCGCTTTACGATTGGGCTGCAATGAAAGCTAATGGATATTCCTGGTGGATTATGAGAATTCGGCGGGTTTTGGAATTAACAGATGTTTTACGAATAGATCATTTTAGAGGATTTGAATCTTATTGGAGTGTTCCTGCGGGCTCTAAAACTGCTGTAAATGGAAAGTGGGTTAAAGGGCCTGGAATGGACTTTTTTTGCGCTGTAAAACGGAAACTTGGAGACATTCCTGTAATCGCCGAGGATTTGGGTGTAATTACAAATGAGGTGCGCGCGCTTAGAGAGCAGAGCGGCTTTCCTGGTATGAAGGTTTTGCAGTTTGCTTTTAGTGCGGACGAAGCGCGCGCACAGGGTATGACCAATTATTTTTTACCTCACACTTTTGAAAATGATCAATGTGTAATTTATACTGGAACGCATGATAATGACACTTTGCAAGGCTGGCTGGAAAATTGCCCGAGCGAGCAGCTGATTCTTGTTGCGCAATATATTGAAGGGCGTGAATTTGATGCAAAAAAAGCTCGCTCTCTTGTTGAATCAGGTGCTTTGCGAAAAGATATGATAAAAGCGTGTTTTGCTTCGAGCGCGGCTTATTGTGTTATTCCAATGCAGGATATTCTTGGAACTGGAAATGAAGGGCGAATGAATATGCCTTCGACAACTGGTGCAAACTGGACCTGGCGAATGGATAAAAATGGTTTTTCGAAAAAATCTGCACATTGGCTCAATTTTCTTTCTGTAATGTACGGAAGAAATCTTTAATAATCTGATAAAAATGCGTAACAGGAGTTCCTCATCAAAATTGTCGTACTTCTGAAAAGTGATCAAATAATGGCGGTTACGACTTTGTTTGATTAATGCAACTCTACAAAGATGCTCAGAGTGTATTTTGCTCTCGTTTTCACTTTTTTTATAACGCTCAGGTCTTGCTCTGCTCTTGATGATTGCGCTGTTTTATGGATAATACTGAAGGTGAACTCAATTAACTTGAGGTATTTTATATGAGTTTTTGTAAAAAAGACGGCTTTTTGCGAATTCTTTTAAGAATTTATTTGGTGTTTGCAAAAATCGGTGCGTTTACTTTTGGTGGTGGGCTTGCGATGATGCCTATTATGCAGCGCGAGCTTGTGGAAAAGCGAAAATGGATTACTCTCGATGAGCTTATTGATTATTATGCGATAGGGCAAAGTACTCCTGGAATTGTTGCGGTGAATGTTTCTACTTTTGTTGGATATAAGCGGCTTGGTGTTATTGGTGGAATTATTGGAACGCTTGGTGTTGTAACTCCGTCTTTAATAATCATTATGCTGCTTGCAACTTTAATTAGTTCTATAAATGATTTTCCTTTGGTACAAAAGGCTTTGCGTGGAATTAATGTTGCGGTTGCGGCTATGCTTGTAAGTGTGGTTGTAAAATTTGCTAAAAAAACAATTAAGAATATTTGGAATGCACTTTTTATGCTTTTGGCTTTTGTTTTGATTTATTTTTTTAAGGTGCAATCTGTGTGGATTATTTTGATTTGTCTTTTGGTTGGTTGCATTCTTGCGATTTTCAGGAAAAACAAAAAAATTAGTGCTGGCAACAAAAATTGTGGCTCACAAACCGCCGCCACTTACCCGGAGAATCAACAATGACACTTTTGCAGCTTGCTTTTACTTTTTTTTATATTGGTCTTTTTACGATTGGCGGCGGCGTCGTTGCCATTACTTTAATGCAACAGTCAATTGTTTCGGCTGGTCTTATTTCGCAAGAACAGTTTTACAATATGGTTGCTATTTCTGAAAGTACGCCAGGTCCGCTTGGAATCAATATGGCAACTTATATTGGTTATGAACTTTATGGTGTTGGTGGTGCTCTTGTTGTAACTGGTGCACAGGTTTTGCCTTCAATCATAATTATTTTGATTATTGCAAGATTTTTAAAAAGTTTTCGTAATAATTCGTTAGTGCAGGGCTCGCTTGCTTTTTTGCGGCCTGTAACAACTGGGCTTGTTTTGGTTCCGGTTGTTCAAGTGGTTTTGTTTACACTTGTGAATAAGCCTTCTTCTTTTAAGCAGCTTTTAAAATTTGAAACGTGGAAAACTCTTTTTAACTGGCCGAGCCTTATTGTTTTTTCATTGTTTTTGGTTTTGCTTTTTAAGTTCAAAACGCATCCGATTTTGATAATCATTTTGGGTGCAGTTTTTGGAATGATTTTTCTTTAAGAGTTTTGTTTTTTGAATTATAATAGTGATTATGAGTACACATATTAATGCTCCTCAAGGAGCAATTGCAGATAAGATTCTGCTTCCTGGAGACCCGTTAAGGGCAAAATTTATTGCAGAAACATTTTTGGAAAATCCAAAGTGTTATAATGAAGTTCGCGGTATGTATGGTTTTACTGGAACATACAAAGGTGTAAAAGTTTCTGTTCAGGGAACTGGAATGGGCCAGCCGTCTCTTTCAATTTATGCGCATGAACTTTTTGATTGTTATGGAGTTCAAAAAGCAATTCGTGTTGGAACTTGCGGCGCTGTTAGTGAAGATGTTGAACTTCGTGATGTAATTCTTGCAAACGGAGCTTGTACTGATTCTTCTCTTCAAAATCAGAGATTTGGAATGCTTCATTATGCACCAGTTCCAGATTTTGAACTTTTGTACACAGCTTTTAACAAGGCAAAAGAAATGAATCTAAAAACTGTTGTTGGACAATGTGTTTCAAGCGACCGTTTTTATGATGATAATGAAAACTGGAAGCTCTGGAAGAAGTACGGCGCTAAGGGTATTGAAATGGAATCGGCTGAATTGTATACTTTGGCAGCTGAGTTCAATAGAAAGGCACTTACAATTCTTACAGTTAGTGACCATATTTTGAAAGGATCAGCAACTACAGCCGAAGAACGCCAGACTACTTTTAAAGATATGATGAAACTTGCTCTCGAAACTATAATTCAGGAGTAGCAGGATTTCTGGCGTGCGGTGTTTAATAAAAAAAAGTATTTTAGCTTTCAACTTAGGAGTATTTTAAAATGAAACCAACATTATTAGTTCTCGCAGCCGGAATGGGCAGCCGCTATGGCGGAGTAAAACAGATTGACGGAGTTGGCTTGCACGACGAGTGTCTTCTTGATTTTGCAACTTATGATGCTATGAAAAGCGGATTTGGAAAAGTTGTATTCATTATCAGAAAAGATATTGAACAGGCATTCCGCGAGCGTCTTTTTGACCGCATTGCCCGCAATTTTGATGCTGAATATGTTTTCCAGCAGCACGAAAGTCTTTTGACACCTCAGCAGATTAAAGACAGCGAAGGCCGCGAAAAACCTTGGGGAACAACTCATGCGGTTTTGTGCGCAGAAAAGGCAATAAATGCTCCTTTTGCTGTAATCAATTCTGATGATTATTATGGTCGCCAGGCTTTTGAAGTTCTTGGAAAATATCTTTCATCAATTGATAATAACTGCACAGAGCACGCAATGGTTGGCTATGTTCTTGGCAATACAATGAGCCGTTCAGGCTCTGTAAGCCGCGGTGTTTGTACAGTAAAAGATGAAAAACTTGAATCAATTGTTGAAAATCTGAAAATCTACTATGACGAAAAAGATCAGATTATCAGCGAAATGTCAGATGGCGAGAAAAAACTTTTTACTGGCAAAGAATGGGTAAGTATGAACTTGTTTGGCTTTAGCCCAAAGGCTTTTGAAGAATTTCATATTTATTGGGAAAATTTTATTTCCGCAAATTCTAAAGCGCCAAAGGCTGAAGCTCTTCTTCCTGTTTCTGCAAGTGATATTATTGCACATGGAAAGGGAAGTATTAAATTCTTTAATTCATCTGAAACCTGGTTTGGAATGACTTATCCTGAAGATCGACAGATAGTAAAAGACGAAATTGCTAAAAAAATCAAAGCTGGCTATTATCCAGAAATGCTTTGGAGCCGCTAGATGCTTAAGCTTAGTGCAATTAAATCTGAAAAAATCTGGGGCCATGAACTTTGGATTGCTTCAACGCATGCAAATGGCTGCCAGGATTCTTTTAAAGGGTTTTGCGGCGGCGACTATCCGCTTTTGATAAAAGTAATTCAGGCAAATGATACGCTTTCAATTCAGGTTCATCCTGATGATGACTGGGCTGTAAAACTTGAAGGTCAAGGAAATCGCGGAAAAACAGAGTGCTGGTATGTACTCGACGCGGCTCCTGATGCAAAACTTGTTTATGGAATTAAGCCTGGTTTTTCGAACGAAGTTCTTGCAAAGGCAATTACAGAAAATAAGCTTGAGCAGTATCTTGAGTTTGTTTCTGTAAAACCTGGCGATTTTGTTTATATTCCAGCCGGTACAGTTCATGCAATTGGCGGCGGTCTTCGTCTTATGGAAACACAGCAGTCTTGCGACTTGACTTACCGTCTTTATGACTGGGGGCGTGGCCGCGAAGTTCATATTGAAAAAGGTCTTGCTGTAATCAAACGCGAAGAAATGCAGCCTGTTGCGCCTTTTGCCGGTGAATTTGAATGTAAATATTTTTCGCTTGAACGTATTGATGTTAAGGGCGGCTGGAGTATGTATTGTTCTGGTGATTCTTCCGAACCGGCAGATATTCAGCTTTTGTATGTTCTTAGCGAAGAGCGTGCGGTAATTCGTACCTCAAATGATAAAATCGGGCAAAAAATTCTTGCAGAAGAAATTTATGCAGTAAAGCCTGGCGAAAAAATCACTGTGGAGGGCAGGGCAAGTATAATGCGCATTCGTGCAAAGAAGGTTGATTAAACTTGTACTAAACTGTATTTTTTAAGTATGTATCTTTTTATGATTTTACTACTTCCATTGATTCTCGCGGCCTGGTGTTTTTACAAAAAAAGAGTTGATATGATTCCTGTTATTTTTATGGGAATTGTTGCAGCTGTTCTTATCTGTGGATTTAGAACATTTTTCTTGTATTCGCACAGAGTGATTCCGTATTCGTTTGTAAAGAATGTTTTTTATCTTTTGTTTCATCAGAGTTTAGTTCCAATTGCATTGGTTTATGGAATATTTTTTCTGATTTCAAAGGATAGTCTTTCTTTTAAGATTGAAGCTATATTTCCGCTTTTGCTTTCGTTTTATGTTTTGTATCTTCCGTACAATATAATTTCGTCTTCAGAGCAGATTTATACAACGTTTCCTTTGTTTGTAAAACCGGTTCTTTTTACTGTAATGATTTTTTCTCTTGCACTTGCTGTAAAGCAGATAGAAAAATCGCATTTTGCTGAAAACTCTTTATATACTGCTATTTGGGTTGGAATTGCTTTTGGAAGCATTGTTTTTCCTGCCATTTTGGAAAGTATGTATTTGTTAGATGCTAATTACTTTTTTATTTTGATTTTAAGCGGCGCGTATAGCCTTGCGCTTCCTATTTTATTCCTTATGAATAAACTTGGTATTTTGGCAACAAAATAAACAAAAAATCTAAATCAAATATAATTAATTTAAATTGATAAAAAAAAGAACTTCGGGTTACGAAGTTCTTTTTTTTTGAAAAAGTGAGTTTTGCAATGCAAAACTCACTTTTAATCTTTTCTAGTCTAAAGCGTGACCTGCAGAACCGAATACGTTTCTGTTCTTTTCTGCATACATCTTTACGAGTTCTGCACGAGCGTCTGTGAGGTACTGACGTGGGTCAAAGTCCTCTGGGTGCTCAACAAGGTGCTTACGGATAGCAGCTGTCATAGCAAGGCGTCCGTCTGAGTCTACGTTGATTTTGCAAACTGCAGACTTAGCAGCCTGGCGGAGCTGTTCTTCTGGAATACCTACAGAGTTAGGAATCTTTCCGCCGTATTTTTCGATTTCTGCAACGTAAATCTGTGGAACTGATGAAGATCCGTGAAGTACAATTGGGAAACCTGGGAGTTTCTTTTCGATTTCAGCAAGTACATCGAATGCAAGTGGAGGTGGAACCAAAGTACCATCTTCGCGGCGTGTACACTGTTCTGGAGTGAACTTACAGCGTCCGTGTGAAGTTCCGATAGAGATTGCGAGAGAGTCACAACCTGTCTTTGATGTGAAGTCAATTACTTCTTCTGGCTTTGTATATTTAGATTCTTCAGCAGCAACATCTTCTTCTACACCACCAAGTACACCAAGTTCAGCTTCTACTGTAACATCGTGTGCGTGAGCGTACTCTACAACTTTCTTTGTAAGAGCAACGTTTTCATCATAAGGAAGTGAAGAACCGTCGATCATTACAGATGAGAATCCGTTGTCGATACAGTCCTTACATACTTCAAAGTTTGGACCGTGATCAAGGTGAAGAACGATAGGAATATCACATCCTAATTCATGAGCGTACTCAACAGCACCAGCTGCCATATGGCGCAAAAGATACTTATCAGCATAAGCACGAGCACCTTTTGAAACCTGGAGAATTACTGGAGATTTTGTTTCTACGCAAGCCTGAATAATAGACTGCAAC
>JAGCVK010000066.1 GCA_017962415.1 Treponema sp.
GGGGCGTTGCGGGGGGCGCCAACGAGTTGGCTCCCCCCGCAAGAAGGGGTAGCGAGCAACGAAGTGCGAGCGAGGGGAAGGCTTTCCCCTCCTACCCTATTCAAGGTGAATTGTTTCCCGAATTATTTTGTGACGTCGCTCAAACTCCCGAGCCACAAACTCAAATTCAAGTGGCGGGCCGTTCAATTGTTATGCCTGCGCACCACGAAGTTTTAGCACAAGACGTGGATTTAAAACGGCTTGGTGGAGTGCTCGCTACGGCGTATGCTTCTCAACCAAAGGATTTTGAAGAACTTATGCTTACGCCGGGACTCGGGCCGCGAACTTTGCAATCGCTCGCACTCGTAAGCGAAGTTATTTATGGAACGCCTAGCCGCTTTACAGATCCGGCGCGTTTTAGTTTTGCGCATGGCGGAAAAGACGGGCATCCGTTTCCGGTTCCGCTTAAAGTGTACGATGAATCGATTCGCGTGCTGCGAGACAGTATTGAAAAATCTAAACTTGGTTATAGGGAAAAATCGGATTGTATAAGGCGGCTTCATCAAGCGGCTATGAATGTTGAGCAAAATTGTATGCCTGAAGTTGATTTTGACGCTGCAATTGGATTTGAAAAATCGCACAGTTCTGAATGGGAAGGAAAAACGATTTAGTATTCAAAAGCGGAAAGTTTATGTATAATGGAGATTAATGAGAAGAAAGAAAGGTTTTAAAACGAAATTAGAGGGTCAATCAGCTTCTTATCAACGAGCAATTATTGTAGCTTTTTTTACCGATATTTGTGCGCTTATTTACCATATTGCTATTAGTGTTGTTTTTTATTTTCTTGGCATTACCCCAATGGTTTATTACAACATTTTTAGTGTTTCACTTTTTTTGTCTATGGCATTTATTATTCCTAGACTTAAAAATTATTTTGTGCCCTATAATTTGGTTTTAATCGAAGTTATTGTTCATCAACTTTTAGCAGATTATTTTTTGGGCTCGTATTGCAGCTTTCATTCGTTTATTCTGCTTATGGGAATTCTTCCTTTTTTGGTTATTGAAAAAAAGCAAAAATATACTGTTTGTATCACTCTTTGTTCTGTTTTTATTTATATTTTGCTTGGTTCGATTGAAATTAATCCTAAATATGATGTTGCGCAAGATGTTCTTTTTGGAATTCGCGTTTTTAATATTTTGATTACTATTTTTATCATTATTTTTATGATGATGATTTATACTAAAATTGTTGTCAAAATCGAAAAGAATTTGAAAGAGCACGGCGAAGCCTTAGAAAAAGAAATCAAAATGGCGGCTGTAATTCAGCAGAACTTTTTTAAGCAGCAGCTTTATAATATCGAAAATTATCAGGTAAGTTATTTTTCTAGGCCAATGGCTGGTGTTTCTGGCGATGTTTATGATTTTTATAAAACTGGAACGAATCTTGACGGGCTTGGAATTTTTGATGTTTCTGGGCACGGAATTTCTTCTGGTCTTGTAACTATGCTTGTAAAAAATGTAATTCATCAGGAATTTTATAATCAGCCAGACGCAGAACTTTGGGAAATTTTGAATACGATAAACGACCGGCTTATTGCAGAAAAAGGTGAAATCCAAAATTATTTGACGGGAATTCTTGTTCGTTTAACTCCGCGCAAAATTGAAATTGTAGACGCTGGTCACCCTGCCCCAATTCTTTATAAGCAAAGCACCGGCCAATGTGATTTTATTAAACTTGATGAAAAATCTGCCGGTGCAATTGGAATAGCTGGCTTTCCTGTTTATTATGAATCGCTTTATTACAATTTTGAAAAAGGCGATGAGCTTGTGCTTTTTTCTGATGGTGTAATTGATATTAAAAATCCTGAAGAAGAATATTTTGGAAAGCAGCGGCTTTTGGATACGATTAAAGCGATTGCTGAAAAAAAGCCTTCTGAGCAGATTATTATTCTCGAAAAAGCTATTAAAGAATTTTGTGGTGGCCGAAAGCAAACTGACGATTTAACGGTTATCATTTTAAAAAAATAAAATATGCAGCCGCAAGATTTATCGAAATATCCAATTTTTCCATATTTGGACCAAATTTGCGAAACTCTCAAAACTTCTCCTTCGCGGTTTTTGATTTTAACGGCAGAAACTGCGGCCGGAAAGTCTACGGTTTTTCCGCTTGCTCTTTTAAAAGCCTTTTCTGGTAAGATTTTGATGACTGAGCCGCGCAGAATTGCGGTTTTGGGCGTTGCAAACAGGCTTGCGGAATTAGCAGCGGACAAAGAAGGTAAAAATTCTATTGGCTATAAAATCCACCTTGAAAATAAAATTACGCGCGAAACTCGCCTTGAAGTTGTAACTGAAGCGATTTTAGTTCGCCAGCTTCAAAGTGACCCGGCTTTGGAAGATTATAATGTTGTTGTTTTAGATGAATTTCACGAACGTTCTGTGAACACGGATTTAGCGCTTGCGTTTTTAAAAGAAGCTATGCAGCTTCGCGATAATCTTTTTGTTGTGATTATGTCGGCCACTATTGATACAAAAAAGCTGCAAATGTATCTTGCGAATGGCGAAGATTGTGCGGCTAACGCTGATTTTGCCGATGTGCAGGGGCAAGTGCCTACGCTTAGCGTTCCTGGCCGGCAGTTTGCGGTGAATGTGATTTATGAGCCGGAAAAATCTATTGTAAGCGCTGTTTATCAGGCTACGAAACTTTCGCAAAATGTTTGTGCAAAAGCTTCCGGCGGTAATTCAACTTTGCAGCCTGATTTGAGCGAAGCTTTGCCTTTGCAAGGCGGAAACATTCTTGTTTTTCTTCCTGGTATTTCTGATATTCGTAAGGCGCAGCAGGCGCTTTTGGAAACTGGCGATTTTGGCCCTGAAAGTGATACGGAACTTTGCCTTTTGCATTCGAGTATTTCGATTGATGAACAAAAACGTATTATCGCGGCGGCAGCGAACTCTAAGCGGCGCGTGATTCTTTCTTCGGCAATTGCTGAAACTTCGCTTACGGTGCCGGGCGTTACGGTTGTTATTGATTCGGGGCTTTCGCGCATTAATAAAATGAACCTTAATACTGGTATGGAATCTCTTTCAACTGAAAATGAAAGTGAGTTTTCTGCCGCGCAACGAAAAGGTCGCGCTGGGCGTTTGTGCGAGGGAACGTGCATTCGGCTTTGGAATGAAAAAGAGCCGCGCCAAAAGGAAGTTTTGCCGGAAATTTTGCGGGCCGACCTGGTGCCGGTTGTGCTTGAATGTAGTGAGCGCGGCGTTTATTGTGTTGATTCTCTTGACTGGCTGGATAAGCCTTCTAAAGCTGCCTGGAAAACAAGCGCCAAACTTTTGTGTCAGCTTGGCCTTTTGCGCGAAGATGGCCGCCTTGCAGAAAAAGGAAAAGCCGCTTTAACTCTTGGCGTTCACCCTCGCCTTGCAAGCATTGCGCTTGAGGCTTTTGATTTTGAAAAAAAACATCTTTCCGAAGAAGGCAAAAATCTCATTACAAAATTCAGTAATTTTGCAACTTCATCAAAAGAAATGCAAAACCGCTTTATTTTTGATTTGGAGCGTCGCCTTTCTTTGTGCAACTATAAATCTTGTAATAAACCTGATTTTTTGATTCTTTGCGGTTACCCGGACAGGCTTGCAAAACGGCTTAGCGCTGTTGGAATTGAGCCCGCTGAATATCAGTTTGCAAGCGGTCGAAAAGCTCTTTTTTATGCAAATAACAAAAATGCGCCAGCCTGGCTTGTTGCTCCTGATGTAATGCAAACTAAAGCTGGCAGCGTGATTTTTGATTTTACTGAATTGTCTGAGCCAAAAATCAGCGAATTTTTAGAAAAAAATAGCGAAATTCGCCAAAATTGCTCATTTACTCAAGGGACTTTGCAAAAATTTGAGCAAAAATGCTTTGGAGCGTTTATTCTTTCTTCAAAAAAAGTTCCAACTTGTCAGGAAGATTTTGCACAAGCCTGGTTAAACGAAATTGAAGAAAAAGGCTTTGATTGTATTCCAAAAGACGCGCGTGTAGAAAGTCTTTTGCTTCGCAAAGAATTTATTGAACAGCAAAATGCTTTGGCGGTGAATGCAGAGAACGCAAACCTTTTTGAATATCATAATCAGCTTTATTCTAACCTTTGCGAAAATGCCGGCGAATGGCTTTTACCATTTTTGAGCGGTGTTACTTTGCTTACGCCAGAGATTGTTTATAATGCTCTTTACTGGTATTTAAATGGTGCAGAAGTAGACCAGCTTGCACCTGAATTTTTTGTGCTTGAAAATGGACGTCGGTGCAAAGTAAAATATGAAAAACAATCAGAAATCCGCCCGATTATTGAAATTATAATTCAACGGATTTTCGGCTGTTTTACAACTCCACAAATCTGTGAAAAAAAAGTGCTGTTTCGTTTGCTTTCGCCGGCAAGCCGCCCGCTTCAGGTTACAGATGATTTGGAACATTTTTGGACAGGCGCTTGGCCTGAAATTTGCAAAGAAATGAAAGGACGTTATCCAAAACATAACTGGGACATTCGCGTAATTGAAAAGGAATAAAATGAATATCATATTAATCATTTTGGGAATTATAAGCATTGCTTACGATGCAACTCTTTTGATTTTGAATCCGGGAACTTTTTGGGACAATGTAACGTCTTTTACTCATATTTGGAGCGCGCTAGGCGCATATCTGATTTTTTTGGGAATTTACAGAAGAAAAACCGGCCATTCATTTTGGAAAATCTGGAAAAAATGGATAAAAATTGCTGTTGCAAGTGTGATTTTTTTAATTGCAACAGTTTCGATTATCAGTTTGGGTTTTATTCTAAATCCGGCGGTTGTTTCTATTGAAGAAGCTGCTAAAGAATCTGCCGAACAAGTAATTTTACTTGGTGGTGGAATTAGTAAAGACAGAAAACTTCCAAAATCTGTTTTGATGCGAGTTGAAAAAGCCGCTGAATATCTTAAGGCGAATTCTCAAAGCATTTGTGTGGTCACCGGCGGCACTTTAAAGTGGCTCCCTTACGCCGAAGCTCCGGCAATCAAAAATCAGCTGGTGGCCGCCGGCATTTCCCCCGAACGCATTTTAGTGGAAGACAAAGCCTTGGACACAATTCAAAACTTTCAGTTCAGCTGCAAAATGCTTGAAAATCATAAAGGCCAAACATGCCAACAAGTTTTAGAAACTCCAACGGTTGTAATTACAAGCCGCTTTCATTTGCGCCGCGCAGAGCGTTTGGCTCGCCGAATGGGTTTTACGAATGTAAAAGGAATTGCGGCAGCGTGTCCGGCAATTTATGTTCCGCACAATTACGTTCGCGAAATCTGTGCATATGCAAAATTGAATATTCGTATTTTACTTACTGGCGAGCCAAAGCGGCTAAATTCAGTTTTGAATATTACAGAAAAACTGTAGACGCTAAAACTCTGTAAGTGTAAAATTGGCTTGAGGTAAAACATAATGAAGAAAATTACAATTTTTGATTATTCTGGAACTGCAAAGCCAAAAGAATACTTTTTAACGTTACTTTTTTATTTTATCTTTTTTGTTTTGCGAATAATTAGCTTTTATCTTTTGGATAAGAATTTGGATTCAAGTAATGTGTTCGCGGTTTTGGTATGTGCAACAATTTTAGTTGATTTAATCTTCATTTTAAAACTTGTTGGTATTCATATCAGATTGATTAATGCGGCTGGAAAAGGTTTCTGGCATTATTTGATTCCATTGTATAATCTTCGTTTTTTGTTTATGAAACCAAAAACGCAGGAAAGAATAACTAAAAAACGCCGCTGGTTTATTCCTTTTTCTTTTATTATTGGAATTGTGCTAGGATTTGTTGTTTTTTTGTGTTCTATTTTGCTGACAATTAAAGCTGAAGATGCCGTTCGTAACTATACAACTCGCGAAGAACGCCAAAGACAAAAAGAATATCGCCAAGAACGTCTTGAAAGAGAACAAGAAATCGAAAGTCGAACTTCTGATTTTGTAAAACAGGATTTAACAGACGAAAATTATAGCTTTGCTTTTGAGCTTTATGATATTTGCGACAGAATTGTTTATGATTATGAAGAAAAAGAATCTGAAAACATTTATTATCTTAATGGAAATGTATATAAAGAAGATGAAATTTATGAAATTTCTAAACTTACAATAAATAATAATTATTTATTAATAAATACCGATATCAAAATTGGTGATCCAATCGAAAAAATTTACAGCCGCTTGGGAGATTTGGATTATTCTTTTGATGATGATTATGTTTATGTAAGCTACAAAGTTTATAAAGATTTTGAAGAAGATAGTGTTAGGGGATACTATGTTGAATTTTTCTTTAAAGACAATTATCTTGAAAAAATAGAAAGTGAATTTTCGCTTGAGTATCCTTAATAAAAATTGAACATAAGTTGAATAATATGTGGTAAGCAAAGCGAAGCGCGAGTTTACGAAGTAAACTCGCGCTTCGCCTAAATCAAAAAAAACGTAAACGTTTTTTTGATTTAGGCGTTAACAGCGTTTTCCTAGCGAATTCTTTTTATTTTTTTGTTTCCAAAATAAATCAACGCACCAATAAGAACGCCTGTTGTGTTCATAATCAAATCATCTACATCACTGCAACGTTCGTAGAACATCAACTGTGTAATTTCTATAAAAAGCGAAATTGAGCTGCCAGCAATTATTGTTTTCCAAACTGTTTTTAGTTGTTTGAAGCATGCTGGCAAAATTATTCCAATTGGAATAAACATTGAAATATTTCCAATAATATTCATTTGCCAACCAGCATAATTATCAACTAAATGTACAAACGGAATCAGATTTACGCGAGGTGGAAAAAGTTTTTGGAAGTTAAAATTTAGTGCGCCAATGCGTCCGTTTATATGGTGCCATGGAAAATAAACGATTCGCGCAAGTATAATTATGCACGCATAAAACATCAAAAGTTTTACTTCATTACTAAGTGTGGGTTGCTTTGCTGTTTTTCGGTATTTTTTCCATACGCAATATCTTGCAAACACCCACAAAATTGTAATTAAAGCAGAAACCTGCCAAAAACTGATTTTAAACATTTTTTTACCTCTTTTCAATTATTTTTTAATTTATTTTGCTTCTCTCGATTTTTCGTTCATAATAAGCATTTGCAAACGGTTTTCAACATTTGCAAAACTTGTATCTGGGTCAAGATCAAGCGGCAAAATCTGAACTCCCGGGAATTCTTCTTTTACTTTTTTCATAATTCCGCGTCCGCAAATATGATTTGGAAGACAACCGAACGGCTGCAAAATTACGAAAGACTGAACGCCTCTTAAAGCGTATTCCTTAATTTCGCCTGGTATGAGCCAGCCTTCGCCCGAAAGGAAAGTGCGGTTCATAATTTCGTCGGTTTCTTCGGCAAGTTTTGGCAGCGGCGTTGAAGGTTCAAAAAGCGGGTGCTGCTTTGCGATATTTTCGCAAACGTGTCGAGCAAACGCAAAGAATCTTTCTGAAATTCGGTCGAAAATTGTATTTAATGTTGTGAATTTTACATTCAGATTTTTTGATTCAAATACGCGGGCATAAAAATCTTTCCAGAAAACATTTGCCATTCGCGGCAAAATTACTTCAAGGCCGTTTTCTTCGAGATAGCGTTCTACATGGAAATTTGAACCTGGGTGGAATGTAACAAGATATTCTCCTGTTACAAAAACTCGTGGGCGCAAATTTGTGCGGTCGTACTTAATTTTGCAAAGTTTTTTCATTCCGCGTTTGTATGCTTTTATTGCGGCAAAAATGCTTTTATCAATTCCGCGAGCAATATTATCGATTGTTTCATCAAAAACCTGGTTTGTTTCGCCTTTGTTTAATTCGTAAGGCCGAATCTGGCGGCGCAATTCTTCGAGCATATCCATCATTGTGATTACCCAAAGCGAGCGAAGATTGAACATTGTGCCAAGTCTAAAGCCCGGATGCATTGCTTTTGAATCAATTGGGTCTGTTGAAACAATTGGAACCTGTTCAAAACCAGCTGCATTAAGTGCGCGGCGCAAAAGTGCTGAATAATGCGAAAGTCGGCAGTCGCCCTGGTATTTTGCCATTCCAATTGCAACTTTGTCTAACGGATATTTTCCGCTTTGTAGTGCAGAAAGCGCTTCTCCAATTACCATTTGAGCTGGAAAACAAGTATCATTATGAACATATTGTTTTCCAACTTGAATTTGAACATTTTCGCCAAGCGAAAGCGGAACTGCTTTAAGGCCTTGCTTTCTCAAAACACCGCTTAGCAATTTACAGAATGCAACAGAAACGTTTGGAATAAGAACCGTTCTCATATCCAAATCTTCTTTGTTGAATTTAACAGTATAAGCGTCGCCTAAATCTGTGAACTGTTGTGCCGCTTTTTTTGCACGGCGTTCTGCAATAGTTTCAATAAAGGATTTTACGCGAATGTTCAAAGAATTTGCGGCTCCGCCTTCATCAAGTTTTAGAATCAAAGGCGATTTTCCGGCAGTTTCATTCATAATTCTGATAATTTCATCAGAAAGAATTGCGTCATGGCCGCAGCCAAAACTTACAATCTGAACATATTCTAAAGCTGGCGATTGTGCTGCAAGAAGCGCGCCCGAAAGCATTCTTGTGTGGAAATTGTTAGTAACTTCGGCGCGAGTGTAGCGAAGATTCACATTATTAAGTTCCGGAAGTGAATCAACGGTCAGCACCGGAATATACTGCTTAGTAAATACGCGGGAAAGGTCGTGGCTTACAAGAGCATCTGTATGATATGGACGGCCTGCAAGAACAACCGCAAAGCGATTTTCGGCAGTTACCTGATCAATGATTTTTTGACCTTCTTCGTGAAGCTTTTTTCTAAAACTTACAAGGGCTTTGTCGCCTTGTTTAAAGGCTGCTTCAACTTCAGATTTTTTAAGACCATAATTTTCTGTAAAATACATTAAAATCTGATTTTTGCGGTCGTTTTCTGAATACCAATGGAACATTGGATTATCAAAAGGAACGTTCCAGCGGCGCTGCGGATTTTCTGAATGCGAAATAATCAACGGGTAGCCTTTTACAACGGCGCAAACATAATTAGAAGCCTTTGCTTTGTCTGTTGGTGGCATTTCCATAACCATAGGCATAAAGATTCTGTAAGAATCAGCAGGAAGATTTTTAAACTGATTTACAAGATCCTGAATGTGGCCGTGAGCGAGTTTTGCTGGGAAACAAACCGTATCCGACGGAACAAAAGGAATGCCGTTTTCAAACATTTCGCGTGTACTTTTATGAGAAAGAATAACATCGTAACCGAGCGCGCGGAAGAAAGTTGACCAGAACGGCATAGAATCCCAATATTCCAAAGTGCGCGGAAGCCCGATTGTGATATTCTTTTTTTGGCTTACAAGTTTATAATCCCATTTTTTAAACAAAAGCTGTTCACGAATAAGGAACATATCCGGCGTATAACGGGTTTTTGATTCAGGAATTGTGCCAGGTTTTGTTGATTCAGGAGTTTCGGCGAGTCCGGAAACGGCTTCTTCATCAACAGGTGCTTTAAGATTTTCAATTTTGCTTTGAGAAAGTTCTTCTGGCAAAAGAATTTCACCGCGCGCACAACGGTTTCCGGTAATGTAAGTTGTTCCGTTTGAAAACTGAATTAAACTTCGGGCACAGCGGTTTGCACATTTTGTACAAATAACATTTTCGCGCTGAGTGTAATTAAGATTTTCAATTTCATCAAAACCAATAAACTGAGTTTTGCCGGCAAATTGAGCATTGCCACTTTCGCGTTTTTCTTTAGTAAGCAGAGCAGCTCCAATACAGCCCATTTCTCCAGGATAAGGTGCGCGCAAAACTTCAACTTTTAAATATTGTTCAAGAGCGCGTAAAACAGCATCGTTTTTAAAAGTTCCACCTTGAACAACAATTTTCTTGCCAAGACTGTCAGTATTTGTGATTCTAACAACCTTTGTAAATACGTTTTCAATAATCGAACGGCAAAGGCCGGCCATAATATCATCTGGGCCGCAACCGTTTTTCTGTTCGGTGATAATAGTGCTGTTCATAAAAACAGTACAACGGCTTCCGAGCGCTGCCGGTTTTTTAGAACGGAATGCAGCGTCTGCAATTTCTTGAGTTGGAATCTTTAAAGATGAAGCAAAGTTTTCCAGGAAAGAGCCGCAGCCAGACGAACACGCTTCGTTTAGCGTAATATTTGTGATAATTCCATCATCAATCCAAATACCCTTCATATCCTGGCCGCCAATGTCCAAAATAAAGCTAACCTCTGGAACAAAACGGCGTGCAGCAGTTGCGTGCGCAACCGTTTCAACCGTGTGATAATCAGCGCCATAAGCTTTTGCAATCAAAAGTTCGCCGTAACCAGTTGTTCCAAGACCAAGAACATTTAGTTTCACGCCCATAGCGTCATATTTAGAGTGAAGTTCCATAAGACCGCGCCGAACAACATTAATCGGGTCGCCGCGGTTATTAGCATAAAAGCGGTCAAAAACCTTTTCATCTTGAGTCATTAAAACGATTTTTGAAGTTGTACTTCCTGCATCAATACCAATGTAAACATCAAGAGTGTCGCCGGACTTAAAATCAATTTTAGCAAGATCTGGAGATTTATGAGCTTCGCGCCAGATTCGGCATTCTTCGTCACTTTCAAAATATGCTTTGTTTTCTTTTGCGCCAGATTTCTGATTGCGAACAACGCCGCCTTCCAAAGCGCGAACAGCTTCTTCAATCAAAATAGAATCTGCGAACGATTCAGCAGCTTCGGCGTTTTTTCCAGATTCAAGCGGAAAAAGTTCATCGAGAGCAATGGCCGCTCCGCGCGCAACAATAGTTTCCGGGTGTTCCGGGCGGATAATATCTTCAGATTTGAGATTTAAACGTTCAGCAAAAGCTTTTACAAGAGTGTGATCATAAGTTAAAGGGCCGCCTTCAAAAATAATTGGCGGAGTAAGTTCAAGGCCTTGAGCAAGACCGCCAACAGTCTGTTTTACAATTGCATGAAATGCAGAAAGCGCAATATCTTCGCGCGGAACACCTTGATTCAACATAGACTGAATATCAGTTTTGGCAAAAACACCACAGCGGCCTGAAATAGAATGAACTTCGCGGCCGGCGGCAGCGAGCTCTTCAAATTCTTCCGTTGGAACCTTAAGAAGCGAAGCTATTTCATCAATGAACGCACCAGTGCCGCCGGCGCAACTACCGTTCATTCGCATATCAGAAGTGACAAGGCGGCCATTATCATTGTAAAAAAATATGATTTTCGCATCTTGGCCGCCAAGCTCAATAGCAGTTCTTGTATTAGGATAAAGAGCGCGAACCGCAGAAGCGTTTGCAACTACTTCCTGAATATAATGCGCGCCAATTTTATCAGCAATAGGTTTTCCGCCAGAGCCGCAAACAGCAATTCTAAAGCGGGCATTTGGAAATTTCTTTGCAACATCTTCCAAAAGTTTTTTTGCCGTATTCCATTGCTCAGCGTGATGGCGTTCATAATGATTATATAAAATTTCGTTGTTTTCAGTATCAAGAATTAAAATTTTTACAGTTGTGGAACCAACATCGATTCCCATTCTCAAAAGTTTGCCAGACAAAATAGTACCTCTTAATTTTTGTTTAAATCAAATTATTTAAATAATATTATGGTAGAAAACAGCGAAAAGTCCAATAGGATTTTCAAGAAAATCCAAATTGCACATTATAATATTAAACACTTGAAAGCCGCAGACTTGCTCTTTTTTTGCGCTTTTGTGATAATAAAAAAATGACAAACGAGCTCATTCAAAAACTTCGTGAACTTGCAGAGAAATACGAAGTGCCAGACTTTTGCACAAATGACCCTTCGCGATTTTTGCGCTGGTATGAGCCGGAAAAAGGGCGCGGCACGGTTGCAGATGTGGAAGCGGCTTCGTTTATCGCGGCCATGCTCGCTTTTGGAAACCGCAAACAATTTATCCCAAAAATTGAACAGATTTTGCAAATTGCCGATCGTTCAAAAGGAAGCGTTTCGAGCTGGCTCAAATCAAATTCCTACAAAAACGATTTTCCAAACGGCAATCAAAAATTTTACCGCTTTTATTCCTTCAACGATATGCAAATATTTTTTGAAGAACTCGCCAAAATCTTAAATTCTTCAACAACTTTAGGAACTTTTTTGCAGGAGGGGAAAGCCTTCCCCTCGCTCCAGCCTGCTACGCAGTCTTCCGCTACCCTTTCTAACGGGGGGCAAAAACTTGCCCCCCGTAACGCCCCCCAAGCTCTCCCCTTATGCGACCAGCTCGCACTTGCATTTCCGCGCTCCGCTATAGTTCCAAAGGGGCGCACAAGCGCCAACAAAAGAATCAATATGTTTCTTCGCTGGATGGTGCGCCGCAATTCTCCGGTAGACCTCGGCCTTTGGCAATGGGCCGACCCGGCCGCATTAATAATTCCGCTGGACACCCATGTAATGCACGAGGCGGCCGGCCTCAACCTAATTCCACAAAAATGCGCCGCTTCACGCAAAACCGCTGAACTTTTGACAGCCGCATTATGCAAAGCCTTTCCAAACGACCCGTGTCGCGGAGACTTCGCCCTTTTTGGTCTTGGCGTCGATGAATCCCAAAATCCGTGATACAATTAATAAGCGGCCAATTGTGCTACTCAAAAAAATCAGGAGAAAAATATGGCAGAGCTTTCAGTTCGATTTTATTCAGACACGCTAAAACGCGAAGTTTCTTTTTTAATGATTATTCCAAACGATATACGCACCGATTTTCCTCGTAACGATTTAAAGTGCACAAATCGTCCAACAAAAACGCTGTTTTTACTTCACGGCTACAGCGGAATCGCTCAAAACTGGCTTCCCGGAAATCTTTTTGAGCAATACAATTTTGCAGTTGTAATTCCAAGCGCCGAAAATTCTTTTTGGATAGACGGCGAAGCAACTGGCCGCCAGTTTGGAGCTTTTTTAGGCGTTGAACTTTTGGAATATGTACAAAAAACGTTTCATCTTGCAATGTCAGCGCAAGACACCTATCTTTTAGGCTATTCAATGGGCGGTTTTGGTGCACTTCATACGGCTTTTGCTTATCCAAAAAAGTTTTCAAAAGTTGCAGCGCTTTCTTCGGCGTTAATTTATAAAGAAGTTGCACAAATGAAAGAAGGCACAGGAAATTCGGTTGCGAATTATGATTATTATAAAATGTGTTTTGGTGAGCCTTCAAAACTTTTGCAAAGCGACAATAATCCCGAATATCTTTTAAAAAAGCAAATTGCCGCCGGCGAAAAAATCCCAGAAATTTTTATGGCCTGCGGAACAGAAGATTTTTTGATTAACGAAAATCGCGATTTTCATAATTTTTTGCTTTCTCAAAAGGTGCCGCACACTTATTGTGAATCTAAAGGCATTCACAATATGGATTTTTGGCAAGAATACGCTGCAAAATTTATTCCGATGATGTTTTCAAAAAACTAGAATAATCTGCGAATCAGATATATAACTAATAAAATAAATTTGTATAATAAAGTTAGAGGTTAATTATGAAAATTGGATGTATTGGAACTGGTGCAATGGGCGGCGCAATTATGCGTGCGGTTTGCAAAAAATATGATGTAAGTCAGATTAAGGTTACAGATAAAAATGCTGAAATGGGAAAGGCTTTTGCTGCTGAAACTGGCGCAACCTTTGTTGAATCTAACACAGAAGTTCTTGATTGCGACTTTATTTTTCTTGCTGTAAAACCGCAGTTTTTGGGCGAAGTTTTTGCCGAAATTGCAGGAAGCATTTCAAATAAATCTGTTATAATTTCTATGGCAGCTGGTGTTAAAATCGAAAAACTCGAAAATTGGGCGCCAAAAGCTCGTTTTATTAGAATGATGCCAAATGTTTGTGCACAAATCGGGCAGGCAATGACAGCTGTTTCTTACAAAGAAAACATTTCTGATTCGGAAGCAAAAACTGCAATTGAAATTTTAAGTTCAGCCGGCAAGGTTGAAGTTGTTCCTGAAAAATTAATGGATTGTGTAACTGCTGTAAGCGGTTCAAGTCCTGCTTTTGTATTTATGTTCATAGAAGCGCTTGCAGACGCTGCTGTTCGCTGTGGAATGCCACGCGCACAAGCTTATACTTATGCCGCTCAAACTGTTTACGGTTCTGCGGGAATGGTTTTGGAAAGCGGAAAACATCCTGCTGTTTTAAAAGATATGGTTTGTTCTCCAGCCGGAACAACAATCGAAGGCGTTGCAGCTCTCGAAGAAAACGGTTTCCGCAACGCTGTAATTAAAGCGGTTACTGCTGCCTGCGACCGTTCAATTGCGCTTGGAAAATAAATCATAAAATATAAATTAGCGTGTTTTTTAAAGTTGCTGATTTTTCGGCAACTTTATTTTTTGGAGCGCTTTTTTCTGGTAAAAAGCGTTAATCAAATAATGGCGCTTAGGGCCTTTTTTGAATCATATACCAGTAAGAATACAATTTTTTAAAGCCAAGTTTTTTGTAAAGGTTAATTGCAATTTCGTTTGTTTTTAAAACCTGAAGATACGAAAATTTTGCGCCTTCTTTTTTTGATTCTAAAATAATCGCCTGGCAAATCAGTTTGCCAAAGCCTTTTTTGCGGGCGTTTTTATCAACAACAACATTTTGCAAAAGCATAAAACCGTGTTCAATTGCAGCCGAAGCGCACGCAACAATTTTTCCGTTTTGTTTTAAGCTAGCATAAATTGTTTTTACGCTAACTTTTGAAAGCATAAGGCGGAAAGTTTCCTGATCTTTTTGATTTGTTTCTTTAAAATCAAAAAATGCAGAAATCCATTCTTCTGTTGGCTTTTCAGAAAATGTTATTTCATAATCTGCTTCAAGAGTTAAAAAATCATTTATAGAATCAAGATTCAAAATCAAAACATCAGTTTCTGCATCTGCTTGATAACCGCGCGCTTTTAAGGCCTTGTTTAATTTTTTGTTGCTTTTTTCTTGTGTAATTTTAAAAAGGCAAGGAAGTTCCTGTTTTTTGTACCATTCTTCGCAATAAGGAATTTTTTGATTTATATTAATTTTGCAAGGATAAATAACGCTTATAGAATTTGCGCGGTTTGTGTGCCCGTAAGAAGATCTTAAAAGCCAGCCGTCGTAAAGAGCGACATTTAAGGCAATGTGCGCATTTGCAGCAATTTCTTCAAAAAATCTGATTTTTTCTTTCATTGTGCAACTCTCCAAATCTTTTGATTTTGAAAGCGGTTTTAAAGGTTTTTGATTTTCAAAGTGCGCAAATAATTTTTGTGCTCATCTGAAACACGAAAACTTTCGAGCGCTTTTTGAATTGCTTTGTTATGCGTCCAGGATTCAAGTTGCCGCTGTTCAATATAGATTATTGCAGAATCATATTGTTTTGCAAGAGCTGTTGCAAAGTACCAGGCAATCATCATTTTTAAGTAATAATCTTCGGCCTTTTTTTGAGAAACTAATTTAAGATATTCCGGCCTAAAATCCTGGCCTAAAAATTCATTCATAAGAATTCGCATTCCAAAGCGCGAAGTATAAACGTGTTCGCTATTAATCCATTTTTCGATAAAGCAAAGCAGTTTTTCGTGATTTTTCTTAAAAACTTTTGGGCTGGATTGGTCGCAAACGGGCCAGCAGTCAATAAAAGGCAAAAAACGTTCAATTTCGCAAACGCACAAATCAAAATCTTTAATCATAGAAATCAGAAAAAAATGCACCATATTTTCTTCAAAATATTTGTGTGGAAGCGTTTGCAGAAAATCATCAGCTTGTTTAGTGCCAAAAAATTCTTTTGCAACCTGGCGCATTTGCGGCGTGCGAATTCCTAAAATTGATTCTTTTGGAATATTTGGAACAAGCGGCGCCATAAAATCTTGATATTTTGTGTCTTGGAAAGAAATAAGTTTTTCAGAAATTGTCATAAATCAGTTTGTGTGATTTGGAAGGTTTAAGTTAATTATAAACGGTGGCTTTGGCAAGCAAAACCACCGCAATTTATTAGAATTAAGCGCCAAGGAAGAATAAAGAAAAGAAAATATAAACGCTTCCGCAAAGCATTATAATATTGCTTATAAGATGCATAAATTTTACTTTTCTAAGATTGTTGTAGAAAATAATTCCTATAAGATAGAATGCGCCGCCTAAAACGAGCATACTAAAACTTTTTGGCGAAAGAACTTCAAAAAGATTTTTTGCAACAAACAAGCCGGAAAAACCTGCGAGAATATACAAAGCGATATTCAGTTTTTCGTATTTTTGGCCGGAAATTGCATAAAAAAGAATTCCAATCAAAACAAGTGCCCAAACAATGCCAAAAAGAATCCAGCCAGTATTTCCCTGAATCTTTGTGATTGTATAAGCGCTGTATCCAAATCCGATGATTAGGAATGAAAAAATGTGCGAAAGTCGGTTAAAAACCTGCTTTGCTGTAATGTTTGTTAAAGCATGCTGCAAAACAGAGCTTAAATACATCAAAATCATTGATGAGCCAAATAATGAATAGAAAACTGTTGTGACGTTTACAAAACTCTGAAGTTTATCTACGGCAAGAGTGTCCAAAATTGCAGTTGCAGCAATAAAAAGTGCTACACCAATTCCTTGAACAATTGAACTTCCAATTTCTTCGCCAACAGAAAGGCGGCGCGATTTTTTAGCAAGCTCAAGAATTTTCTTTTCGGTTTCAATGCGTTTTTCGGCGCGTTTCATTGCGCGTTCATTTTTTGCGTATTCGGCTGCTGCGTATTTTGCTTTAAGACGTTCTGGATCTTCGGCATACTGAATGTGAATCTGCTGAACTGCATTTTCATAATCAGTTTTAAGCTGCTTAAGTCTTGTGTGCTTTTTTTTCTTAAGAGATTTTAAAGTTGACTTTCTAACTGCTTTTTCTGCAATATCATCTTGTCTGGACATAGTTTTTCCTCACTCTTTTTGATATTTTACATTATGACATTTTATGTCAATTTTGTCGAGATGAAATTTCGTATAAAAGCACGCCGGCTGCAACTGAAACGTTTAAGCTGTCGATTTTTCCGCAGGTTGGAATAGAAACAATTGTGTCGCATTGTTTTTCCAAAAGTGTGGAAATGCCGGTTCCTTCGCTGCCCATTATCAAAACTGATTTTAGCGGAAAGTCGATTTTTCGGCAGTTTTGTCCGCCTGCATCGGCTCCGTAAACCCAAAAGCCAGCTTGTTTTAGTTGTTCGGTTGCGCGCACCAGATTATTTACAATTGCAACTGGAACGTAAGCGCTGGCTCCGGCACTTGTGCGGCCAATAACTTCGTTTCCGGCAATGTCGCTTGCGCTGTTGTGTTCCGGAAGAACTACTAAAGAAGCGCCAAACTGGTCGCAACTGCGAATAATTGCACCAACGTTGTGCGGATCGGTTACGCAGTCCAAAATAACTACTGTAACGCGTTTTGATTCGCCGCCGGCCATTTCTCCTTCTTTCGCAGATTCTCCGCTGTGCGTTTTAATCCACGAATCAAAATCAACAATATTAGCAGCTTTTTTCTGACCGCCTCTAATTTCCATTACAATTCCGCGATGATCGCGCAAAGTTTCGTCTAAATCAGCAACCAGAGAATCGAGCGTTGAATCATCAGTTTGCTCGCAGGTAATTCCTGCTTCTTTTGCAGCAGCAAGAATCTTTTTTACGCGCGGACCGGGTTTACTAAAAAAAATCTTAAAGCCCGAAGGCGTACCTTTTTTCTGCGAGCGAACTTTTTCTTCTATGGAATGAAATCCAGTTATAATCATACAACTAGCGTCCACAGCATTGTTTATATTTTTTTCCGCTTCCACAAGGACATGGATCGTTGCGGCCAACTTTAGCGCCAACGCGTTTTACAGTAGTTGGAATAACGTTTCCTGCAACATATTTCCAATCATCACCAACTTTGCGGAACAAAGAAATTTCGTGATGAACATCATGCATATTATGAAGTGTGTAATCAGCTTCAAATTCTACAATCTGCTCGTTTTCTTTTTCGCCATTTTCGGTGCGCAAGATCTTAAGACCGTTCCATTGAGATTCGCGGCTCCAGTCTTCAGTTGCCTTGCGGTCAATTTCGCCAATTCCTTCGCCTTCTTCGCAAGAATTAATAATGAAATCAATTTCGTGTTTTACATAAGAAGTGTAGCGTGCGCGCATACAAGCTTCTGCATTTGGAGCTTTTACAGTTCCTTTGATAATTGGTTCACAGCATTCGCCATATTTTTTGCCCGAACCACAAGGGCATAATTCGTTATTTGTACTCATAATCAAATATTTTAATGAATTTCCAGACCGTCTACAAGATTATTTTTATTTCGCTTTTAATTCGCTTTTGGGCGTTCCCCTTCGCTGCAAGCCGCTTCGGGTCGGGTGTTCCGCCATTCCGCTACGCTTCAGCCTCCGCACTCCCTCGCTCGCTCGGTCGCTTGCGGTGGCCGTCGCAACCTGCGATTGCGACGTGGCTCCATACCCGAACGAAAGGGCGTTTGCATAAAAAAAGTACTCTAGAAAAACAAAAAAACGTGGAAAATAAATCGTTTTATAATTTGATTTACTTCCACTGCGATGATATCCAATCTGCGGCTGCTGGGCATTGGTATTTTGACTCGCTTGCGCTCGCACCCAGCAATGCAGATTGGATATCATCTCCGTTCCGTAAATCAAATTAATAAAAAAACTTCCGCTCCGTTTTTTTTGTTTTTCAAAATGGTTGTTTATTTAATGCAAAAGCCCTTTCGCTAACCTTTGCAAAACTTTCTGACACTTCTCAAGAAAAATTGTATACTCTTCAAAAAGGCACAATATGAATCAGAGCAAAAATCTTATAACCATACAAAACTGTCGAATCGAAAATTCTCGTGAAACTTTAATTCAAAATATCAGCTGGAAAATGGACGAAGGCCAAGCCTGGCTTGTGATTGGGCCAAATGGTGGCGGAAAAGCTGATTTTTTGAACGCGCTTAGCGGGCAGCTTAAAATTGTTCCAAATGGCGCTGTTGAGTGCGAAGAACAAGGGCTTTATTCAAATAAATATCAAAATTCCTGCGAAATTGTTTCGCTTGAGCGCGCTGCGCGGCTTATTCAGGAAGAACGCGAAAACGACGAAAGTGATTATGTAGAAGGCGGCGTTGATAAAGGACGAACTGGCCGGCTTTTTATTGCGCAGGGAATTAATTCGCTGTTAAAAAAAGGCGCTCCCCTGCCCCACGCGGTAATGAACTTGGAAAATGAACCTGCAATAAAACTCTGCGGAATCGAAAAAATTCTCGACCGCGGCTTAAAATATATGTCTACCGGTGAGATTCGCCGCACGCTTCTTGCACGCGCGCTTTTAAGCGGCAAGCAGCTTTTGATTTTGAGCGATCCATTTGCCGGTCTTGATGTTCAAAGCCGCACAATTCTTCTTGATTTTTTTGATTCTATTGCAAAGAGAAACGGCATTTTTCCGCAAATCATTTTGGGAATGGAACGCTGGCACGAAATTCCAGATGCAATTACTCACGTTCTGGAATTTCGCGATAAAAAAGTTTCTTTCTGCGGCGAGCGCAAAGATTACGAAAAACTTTTGAGCGAACGGGAAAATCAAAGTGCTGCTGAAAATGAACAAACCCGCCAGAATTTTAAAGATGATTTTACAGCTCTAATTCAAAATCAAAATGAAAATTCTGCCGTTTCTTTAAAAGACGAATCGCAAGCGCAGGATTTTCTTGTTGAAATGAACAACGTAAATGTTGGTTGGGACGATCACAAAGTTTTGCGAAACCTCACCTGGAAACTTAAACGCGATGAACATTGGCTTGTTCGCGGGCCAA
Source organism: Treponema sp. (assembly GCA_017962415.1). Taxonomy (GTDB): domain Bacteria; phylum Spirochaetota; class Spirochaetia; order Treponematales; family Treponemataceae; genus Treponema_D. The sequence goes on from JAGCVK010000066.1 coordinate 19,732, forward strand.
ACGGAAGCGGCAAAACCACTTTGCTCGAACTTATTACCGGCGACAATATGCAGGTTTTTAGTAACGACATTAAGATTTTTGGAAACCGGCGCGGTTCTGGCGAAACAATTTGGGATATTAAAAAACGGCTCGGAATTGTTTCGTATCGAATGCACGTTGAATATAGAATGCTTGGTGGAACTTCGCTTCTTGCGGTAATTATAAGCGGCTTTCGCGATAGTATTGGGCTTTACGAAGCGGCAACCGATTGCGAAATTGCAACCGCAAAAAAGTGGCTTGCGCTTGGTGGATTTGCCGGCCGTGAATCTGAAAATTTTGGGTCATTAAGTTATGGCGAGCAACGCGCAATTTTGATTTTGCGTTCAGCTGTAAAGTCGCCGGAAATTTTGATTTTAGACGAGCCTTGTCACGGGCTGGACGAACAATATCGCCAAAAGATTCTTGATTTAATGAATCTTATTGGAAACGGCGGAACTACAACTATGCTTCATGTAACGCACGACCCAAGCGAAGTTCTTCCGTGCGAAAAACACATTTTGGAACTTCACCCGCAAAGCGAGCCAATGTACGAAATAATCAATTTATAACAACATTTTTACGGTTTTGGTTGAATTTCTGCCGATAATCTAAATATGAAAAGAACTATCAGCTGTATTTTGTTGTTGTGTTTAGTAAGTGCTATCAGTTTTGCCAAAGGTAAAGCTGATACAGAAGTTCCCACAGAAGATGTTGAATATGCTTTTAAAGGCGATGAACCTTCTGTAAATACCGAAGAAGAAGAAAAACCATTGGTTCCTCTTTATACTTTGCGTGAACCAACTGGTAAGCCTGTTGAGCTGCGCGAAAGCTGGGGTTATGTTATGCAAAGCCGAATTGGCGAGTATAACAATTCTATGCCACTTACAGATGTTTGTTTTTTTTCTGCGGAAGTAAATTGCTACGGTGAATTGGTTGGAATTCCAAATCGTTCAAAAATCAATACAGGAAAAGCGCGCTGTCATCTTGTTATTACTTGCGACAGCAGATCTTTGACACATTTTATTCTTGCACCTGGAAGTAAAGAAAGAAGTAATCTTTTAAAAGCAATTGTAAAAGCTGGTCAGCCTTATGACGGAGTTCAAATTGATTTTGAGCTTGTTCCTGCCCGCGATAGAAAACATTTTATTACCTTCCTTGCAGATTTGCGTTATATGCTTGGAAAAGTAAAATGGTTTACAGTTTGTGTTCCAGCGCGTTTCCGTCTTCTTTCAGAAGATATTTATCCTTATGCGGAAATTGCACAGTACAGCGACCGTGTTTTTATAATGGCTTATGATGAACATTGGTCAACAAGTCGTCCGGGCCCGGTAGCTTCTGTAGACTGGTGCCGCAAAGTTATGGAATATGCGCAAAAATCAATTCCACCAAAAAAATTGATAATGGGAATTCCTTTTTATGGTCGAACTTGGGCTAATGAAACAACTGCTGGCGGCTGGTATTTTAGCGGTGCAAACCGAATTATGACAGAGCACAAAGTTCCAGAAGTTGTTTATGAATCAGATATTCCAACTTTTAAATATACAGCAAGTGTTGATGTAACTGGCTATTTTAATGATACATATTCGGTACTTCAACTTTGTCGCCTTTACGAAGAAGCTGGAATTCATAAAATGGGCTTTTGGCGAGTTGGCCAGGAAGATCCTACAATTTGGGATTGGATAAAAATCGTAAAATAGCAAAATATTTTCATATTATGATTTTTCAAATTCCTATTATCATTCCTTCAAATCCGTTGTATACTGTGTTTGAAATTGCAATTAATAGGAAAAGAATATGATTTTTTCACCAAATGAAATTCAAGAAACTGTAAATATGTTTATGCGCCAAAAGCTTGATATTCGTTGTATCACAATGGGTATTTCGCTTTTGGATTGTGCTGATTCTGATAGCAAACGTGCCTGCGAAAAAATTTACGATAAAATTATGAAAAAGGCCGGCAACCTTGTAAAAACCGGTCAAGATATTGAAAAAGAGTTCGGAGTTCCAATTATCAACAAGCGCATTTCTGTTACTCCGATTGCTCTTGTAGCCGGCGCAAGTGAAGCAAAAAATTACGTTCCATATATAAAAACTCTCGATCGCTGTGCGCACGAACTTGGTGTAAACTTTATCGGCGGTTTTTCGGCTCTTGTTCAAAAAGGAATTACTCCAGCAGACCGCATTTTAATTGATTCTATTCCAGAAGCGCTTGCTTCAACTGATTTTGTTTGTTCAAGCGTAAATGTTGGAAGTACAAAATCCGGAATAAATATGGACGCCGTTAAATTAATGGGTGAAACTATTGTAAAAACGGCCGAAGTTTCAAAAACCTGCGAAGTAAACGGTTGTGCAAAACTTGTTGTATTCTGTAATGCTCCAGAAGATAATCCGTTTATGGCTGGTGCTTTCCACGGACCTGGAGAAGCTGACTGTGTAATCAATGTTGGTGTTAGTGGCCCTGGAGTCATTCTTGCCGCTGCCCGCGAATATAAAGGTCAGCCAATCAATGTGCTTGCAGACGGAATCAAAAAAATGGCTTTTAAAATTACCCGAATGGGCCAGCTTGTTGGTAGCGAAGCTGCAAAGCGACTTGGCGTAGATTTTGGTATCTTGGATTTAAGTCTTGCGCCAACTCCTGCTGTAGGAGATTCAGTTGCCCGCATTCTCGAAGAAATTGGTCTTGAAGGTTGTGGTGCTCCAGGAACAACAGCAGCCCTTGCTATGCTAACTGATATGGTAAAAAAAGGCGGTGTTATGGCCAGCACAAACGTTGGTGGTCTTAGCGGCGCATTTATTCCAGTTTCAGAAGATGAAGGTATGATTGAAGCGGCTAAAAATGGTTCAATTTGCCTCGAAAAACTTGAAGCAATGACAACTGTTTGTTCAGTTGGTCTTGATATGATTGCAATTCCAGGCGATACACCAGCAACTACAATTTCTGGTATTTTAGCTGATGAATTTGCAATTGGTATGGTAAACAATAAAACAACAGCCTGCCGCTTAATTCCGGCTCCTGGCAAAAAAGCTGGCGAATGGGTTGAATTTGGCGGACTTCTTGGAGGTTGCCCTGTAATGCCGGTTAGCAAGTTCGGTTGTGCAGAATTTATTAACCGCGGCGGTCGCATTCCAGCTCCAATTCATTCGTTCCGTAATTAGTAAATTTCCCTTTTTATTGGGAAAATATGAACTATATGAAATTGATTCCTGTAGAGACGCCACAAGATTTTCTTGTGGCGCAACAATTTATAGCGTCTTATGAAGAAACTTGTGTTTCACTTGCGTCTCTCGTTCGCCGAAAGTCTGAAAATCTTTTATTTATCAAAAACGAAAATCAAATTGCAGGAATTCTAAATCTTGATTCAACAATTTATCATTGCATTCCAAATATTAATCTTATAGATTCATTTGCTTTTTTGGAAAATCTTTTAGGCTTTTTGAAAAAGCCGGTTCGTTGTATAAGCGGAGAAACGGCGGCAACAAATTTTTTAATTTCAGTTTTTAAGCAGAAAAATTTTGCCGCTTGTAAAGAACGCAAAGACCAAACTGCAAACTACCCTGCGCAAATTTATCCGTATCGTATGATGCGATGGGCGGACAAATGTTCTTCGGCTTTGCCTTGCGCATCATTGCAGCCTATTATGCAACTATCCGGCGGTGAAGAAATAATTCGTTGTACCGAACACGACCTGGAAATTCTTCATTCATTACAAAAAGATTATATGAAAGACGAAGTTGCTGTGCCTGGCCGCACAGTTACACATACCGAAGTAGACATCACTCTTAGACAGATTCTTAAAAATCAGCTTTGCCTTGCTTTTACCGTAGACGGCGAAATAGTTGCAAAAGCTAATACAAATGCAATCGGAATAAAATGCGTGCAAATTGGCGGAGTTTATACGCACCCACTTTATCGCAGAAACGGTTACGCTGGCGCTCTTGTGCAAACGTTGTGTAATCGCGCCCGCAAAGCCGGAAAAATGCCAGTTCTCTTTGTAAAAGAAAAAAATACGCCCGCATTCAGCCTTTACCAAAAACTTGGCTTTGAAGAATGCGGGCGCTACACAATAGCCTATTATTAAGCTATTCCAGATTTAATCTGAATTTAAGAATTAAATAAGTTACAAGGCTATAAATAATAATCATAATAGTATTAAAAATACCAATAAAATAACAGCTTTCTATAAACATATAAATATCATTTTCGATTACTGTAGAATTAAAAAACAGCTCACTTACAAATGTAAAGAATTTTGAGTTTATAGATATGATTAGAATTACAGCAACAAATTTCACAAGATTTCTGTGTCTTTTTGCAAGATGCGCGATAGCGTTAATCATATAAATAAAAACAATAAGTAAAAGCGAAGTTGTTACGAATATAAACAATGCCAGTAAAATCGGTTTTAAAGCTGATTCAGAAAAAGTCTGCGAAAGGTCTTTTGAATCTTTCATAAACAGTAAAGAGAATGTAATAATATTTGTTGGAATGTAAGCGATAATCCAAACAATTGATACTAAAATTCTTCCTAAAAGATGTTCGCCAATTGTAACGGGAAGCGAAAGATTCAAATAAGCTTCATCTTCGAGCATTGTACATTTAAAACGCTTAGCCAAAATTGAAACTGAAGCAACGCCAACTCCAATAAAAGTTACAACATAAAAGAATGCAAAAATTCCAGAAAGTTTGTGGCCTGTTGCGCTGGAAACTGTGAAGTTAGCAAAAAATCCTTTTTCGCTTGCATCGCTAGAAAGAAAAAGGCTTGCAATAAATGCCAATGCAATAACAGTAATGTAAATTGGCCCGAGAATTCTTGCTGTGTGCAACATTTCATATTTAAAAATTTTTGCAATTTTTGGCAAAGGATTTCTAATTGATTTTTTATTTTCCATAATCATCTCCTCTTTTAGCATTTAAATTCTTCGCGGAAAAGCAAATCAATAGACATCTTTTTTTCTTCGCGAATAGTGTCAGAATCACCTTGCAAAATCAGTTTTCCCTCTTTTAAGAAAAGAACATAATCCAAAACTGATTCAATGTCACTTATAAGATGAGTTGAAATAATTACAGTTGAATTTTCGCTGTAATTTGAAATGATTGTATTCAAAATATAATCGCGGGCAGCTGGATCTACGCCACCAATTGGTTCATCGAGCATATAAAGTGAAGCTTCGCGGCTCATAGTCAAAATCAGCTGCACTTTTTCTTTTGTTCCTTTAGATAAGCACTTTAATCTTTCGTATTCGCCGATTTTCAGATTTTTAAGCATTTCAAAGGCTTTATCTGCGTTGAAATTAGAATAAAAATCTTTCATCATCATAACTAAATCGCGAACAACCATCCAATCATTCAAATAAACACGGTCTGGCTGATAAGCCGCAAGTTCTTTTGATTGTGGGCCAGGTTTGAATCCGCAAACTTCAATTTCACCAGAAGTTGGTTTAAGAAGTCCGGCTGCAAGTTTTAGCAAAGTAGTTTTTCCGCTTCCGTTTGGGCCTAAAAGACCAACAACTGCACCTTTTGGAACTGTAAGATTAATTTCGCTAAGCGCAGTTTTTTTCAAATATTTTTTTGTAAGATTTTTGCATTCTAAAACAGCTTCCATCTTATTCTCCTATTTTTCGCAAATTATTTTAACAACTTCTTCTTTTTCTAAGCCGAGCGCTTTCATTTTTTCAAGGAATGCTTCAATTTCTGTTTCTGCAAGTTCTTTTTTCATACTCTTTATCATTTCCTTATTATCTGTGATAAAACGTCCTGAAGTTCGTTCAGTACGAACAAGACCCATTCTTTCCAATTCGGAAAGAGCCTTTTGCATGGTGTTAGGATTCACCTGAGCTTTAACCGCTAAATCCCTAACTGAATCAAGTCTGCTTCCTTCCGTGAGTTCGCCGGAAATAATTTGCATCTTAAAGTAATCAATCAGTTGAAGATAAATCGGTTTATCGTTTGTAAACTGATTTTCCATTTAATCTCCTGTGTACTATTGTATTAAGTACATAATACAATCAAAAATAATGGATTGTCAATATTTTTTTTGAAAATTTTAAATTTAGGATATATAATAGAACAAAACAGGAAATTAAAAAATACCTATGGAAGAGAAAAAAACTTATTCACGAGCCTCAATGAATTTAATTCGATTCTTTTGCATAATTGGAATCGTTGTGGAAGTTCTTTGTGTAATTCGGCTTTTTTTAAGAAGCGAATTTACCTTAGGATTTTATGAAATCAAAACTGCTGCGGATTTTTTTACTTCTGATTTTTGCCTTTTTGTAATTGATTCGTTTAGCTTTTTGATTTTTGTAATTCTGCTTTTTGTGCCCAAGAACTTTGTGCTTTTTGCGCTTGTCGCGTTTATTTATTCCTTTAAAATCATTGCTGTTGAAACTGTTTCGGAAAATCCGATTGGCCTTTTGCTTTATATGCTTGGCGTTTCCTGCTTGATTTATAAAGGCGTATACAGAAAATTTATGGGCTTTAAGATATTTTTTACGATTTTTTTCTATTTGGGCTTGGTTAGCTTTAGTTTTAGATTTGGACTTTTGTGTTTAATCAATTCATTGATAATCACGCTGGGCTACGGGCTTACTTTTTTGGCAACGCTGTTTTTTGTTGTGAATTTTTTGAAGATTATTTATGTAAAACGAACGGCAAGAATTTGGAATCTTTCGCAATATCCTGAACTTACCGAGCGCGATAAAGAATGGCTCAAACAGATTCTTGATGAAAAACGCTACGAAGAAATTGCAAAAGAGTCTGGAATTACTGTTGGAACTCTTAAAAATCGAATGCACCAGATTTACAGCATTGTTGGAATTGAAGACCGCATAAGTCTTTTGGCAACTTACGGCGGCTATGAAGTTACTTTTTAGTTGCAGAGCTCTTTTATTGTTTCCTGGTAATGTGAATCAAAAGTGGCGCGGATTAAAGGCCGCGCCATTATTATTTTGTCGGCACCAAAATAAAGCGCTGTCTGAATATCCTGATGAGTTCTAATGCCGCCGTCTACCCAAATTTCCTGGCAATATTTTTTGAGTTCTGCGGCGTTGTCGGCAAGAAAATGTGCTGTGCTTCCGATTCTGGTTTCTACGCGGCCACCGTGATTTGAAATGTACACTACTTCTGGGTGAACATGGCGAACTAAATCTATATCTTCTTGAGTAAAAACGCCTTTTATTACAAAAGGCAATTTTGTGTGTTCGCGGAATTCCTGAAGCTGCGCGGCGGTTTTTCGCTCAAGGTTTACAAGATTTCGCATTGTTACAATATTGTAAGAATCTATGTCGATTCCAATGTGAGACGCATATGGTCTAACCCATTCGACACGCTCAAAAAGCCGCTCTTGCGGATACGGCTTTAAGAAAAACGCGGCGGCGATTTTTGAGTTTTCAGTAAATTTGTATGAATCAGCAGAAGTTTCCGTACCCCCCGCCGCCGCTTCATTAATTTTCTGAAGCGCTTCAACGCCAAACTTTAATTTTTCGTCTGGACAACCGTCGCCAACGCAAAGGCCGAGTCCCGCCTGCGCCGCATTCATTAGGTACGGAAAATAAAAGTCACGCTCAAATTCATAGCCGATGTTTTCAACGGCTCCGGTAACTGGACCGCAGCGGAGTTGCTTGGAGCGAACGGGGGTTTTGCGGATTTCTTCGGCTTTTCCAAGTGCGCTTGCCTTTTGAAAAAGTTCGCGCCAGCCTTCATAATTTAACTGAAAATTTTTTCCTTCAAAAACGCCGCCAAGTCCAGGCAACATATCCGGGCAACCGTATCCGTCGCAAATTGCGCAACGATGACATTTTAATTCGCCGCGAGCCGGCTCATTTTTTACATAACTAAAATTTGCATACATATTTTTAATCGCCAAAACAAATTCCTAATTCTCGGGCAGTTTTTAGCACAGGATCATTTTCTGAAATTTCCTTTACTTTGCCTGCAACAACAGAAAGCGGAGTTGCAACAATTGCTCCATTTTTTACGGCAACAAGATTTCCAAACTTTTTTTCCGCCAAAAAATCTGCGGCAGCGCTTCCAAGTTTTGTTGCAAGAATCATATCATAAGGAACAGGATCGCTTCCTCTTTGAACATAGCCCAAAACCGAAGTTCTGGTTTCTATTCCAGTTTCAGCTTCAATTTCCTTTGCAACGCGAAATCCCATTGATTGCGACATTGATTCGCGGGCTTTTTTGAATTCTTTTTTGCCAAGTTTTGCTTCATTTACATCAAGCGCGCCTTCCGAGCAGGCAATTATAAAATAATTTTGTCCGGCAGCTTTTTTGGCTTTCAGATATTTTGCAATTTTCTTTATATCATAAGGAATTTCAGGAAGTAGAATTACATCTGCGCGGCCAGCTAAACCTGCGTAAAGTCCAAGCCAGCCAACTTTGTGACCCATAATTTCAACAACCATTGCGCGGCTATGACTTTTTGCGGTAGTTCTGATTGCTTCGATTCCATGTGTTGCAACTTCAATTGCTGTATGAAAACCAAATGTTTCGTCGGTACCAAAAATATCATTATCTATTGTTTTTGGCATTCCAATTACATTAAAGCCGGCTTCTGCCAAAAGTGAAGCGGTTGTATTTGTTCCGTTTCCGCCAAGACAAACCAACGCATCTATTTTATTTTTTTTGAAAGTTTCTTTGATTCCGTCTATTGGTAAAAGTCCGGTTTTTGGATCCGGCACAGGATTTTTAAATGGTTTTACTCTCGAAGTTCCAAGAATTGTTCCGCCTTGCGAAATCAGCGGTTCCAAATCTATTGTCTCCATTTTAAATGTATCATTATCTATTAGCCCGCGGTAACCGTTGCGAATGCCAATAAATTTCATTCCATAATTATTTCTTCCAGAAATACACAACGCCCGAATTGCAGCATTCAAGCCTGGCGCATCTCCGCCGGAAGTCAAAATTCCAACTGTTTTAATTGTAGAAGCCTTCATATCTTTAATTATAACCTTTTTTTTGCTGAACTAACAACTAAAAAATGAAAGGTTTTTATTGCCAATTCAATTGGAATTCTCGTCTAAAAATCCCTAAAAACTTTTTGCGAAGTTCCGATAATAGCACTATGAGAACATCTAATAAGTCTAGTATCATAACGGGAGCCGTTTTGCTTGTGCTGGCGGCGCTTTTTTCTATCAGTTTGATTCTGCTGCCTTTGGATTACGGCGTTGCCGGGCCAGGACATAACAATTTTTTCTATATATTTGGTGATATGCTGTACTCTGTGTACGGTTTTTGCAGCATTTTGATTCCGGTTTTCCTTATTATAGCCGGACTTTCGTGCTTTGCCGCAAAATGGACGGCGCGAAAAACTATGCGGCTCATAACGGCGTTGGTTCCGTTTTTCACCTGCGTTATTACAGAAACGATTGTCCGCTCAATTGTAAAAGTTGATCATTCTCCATTTGCAATTGCAAAAATTTTGATTGCAGTTTTAACGGGCGCTATGCTTGTTGTAATTGAATATTTGGGAACTGGGCTTCTTGCAGACCGCATTAATAAGCGTGTTTTAAAGAGTTATCCAAGAAAGCAAGATGAAACTGATGAATCTGAAAATCAGTTTAAAGAAGATTTGCCGATTACTTCCGAAAATGAAGCAGAAACCGAAGAATCAATTCCGGAATTCAAAAAACTTTCTAAAATCAAAGTTCCAAAAAAATCATTTTTGGATAAATTCAAAAAAAGCAAAGATTTTGAAGATGATTCTATTTCCGTTTCTGAAATGGAAGCAACTTCTGATTCAAACACGCCAACTGTTTTTGATGAAGCGCTTGATGAATTGGAGCAAAATCCGGCTCAGTCGCAGGCTTTGGATTCTGCAGAGTCAAATAATCAAAATGATTCTGAAAAATCAAATGGCCGCGAAACTAATAATTCTATGCTCACGCAGGAAGAATTTGCCGCACTTACAAATCCTCAAGATGAACTTGAATGGCCTGATCTTCCGCCGCAGCCTGAAACTCTTCCGCCAGAATACGATGCTGATTTTGATGAAGACGACCCGGCGCTCGCTTTTCCGCCAAAAGATGAAGCAGAGCCGCTAAACGAAGCTCAAGAGTCGCAGGCTGATTCTGAAGATGAAACTGTTGAAGATATAGTTTACGAAGACGCTCCGGATTTTAGCGAAAATGCAAATGAAAGTGCTCAAGAAAATTCTGAAAAAAATGCGCAGCAAAATCAAAACATTGCTGAAGCCCACGAAGCACTAAGCGAGCACGATGATCCTTATGCAGCAGCACGCTATATTGATTCTGTAGTTGAAAATCCGCTTTATCCGCACAAAATTGTAATTCGCGACGAAGATGAAGTTGTAGAAGAAAAAAAAACTCCAGCAACTCCAACTAATGTAATTGAAAATCCAAAATATCCAACAAAAATTCAGATTCACGAAGAAAAGGCGGTTTTTGAAACAAAAGACGCGCCTGACAGCGACGAAGATTATATTGAAGACGAAACGCTTCCGTTCCCGGATTTTGATATTGAAAAGCCTGCAATAAATCAAAAGCAGGAAGAAAAACATTCGGTTGAATCGTTTTTTGAAGACGGCTACAACGAAGAAATTTCCGAAAAAAATCTAAATGATTATTTTGGTTCGGTTGAAGTTGAAGAATCTGATATTGAAAAAAATGACGAAGTTTATGATGAAAGTCAAAATGTTTTGAAAATGCCAGCTTATGATTCTGATTTTGAAAATGCAGATTTGAATGAATCGCAGATTTTTAATCAGATTGAGCAGCAGGAACACGCAAACTTTTCTACCGCAGCTTCAGATGTTTTTTCAGATATGGAAGCTGATATTAGAAAAACAATGCCGGCAAAAAAATCTGCTGAAAGCGCAGAACATTCTGCATTTAGCCGCAAAACAGAAGCCACAAATCTTACAAAAGATGAACTTTCTGATTTTTTTAATGCTCAGCAGGAAGAAAATACTCCAAAAACAAAGGAAATTGACGCAAATCCACCGCGAACAAATCGTGCTGCAAAAAAAGGCCCTTATGTAATTCCTTCTGATTTGCTTACAGCCTATAAAGACGATCAGTATTGGATTATTGATGATGCAACAAAGCAGGCTTCGCTGAATCTTAAGCAAACGCTTGCCGAGTTTAATATTGAAGCTGATATTATCGGAATCAAAAAAGGCCCGGTTGTTACAATGTTCGAGATTTTGCCGGCTCCTGGCGTAAAACTCAGTAAAATTGTTGCTCTCCAGGACAATATTGCGCTTAGCCTTGCGGCACAGTCGGTTCGTATTGTTGCTCCAATTCCTGGAAAACAGGCCGTTGGTATTGAAGTTCCAAATAAACACCGTTCGGTTGTAGGTTTCCGCGAAATTATCGAAATGGATTTACCTGAATGGAAGAAAATGTCTGTTCCTGTTGTTCTTGGAAAAGATATTTTGGGAAAAGCTCAGCTGATTGACCTTGTAAAAACTCCGCATATGCTGATTGCCGGAGCAACTGGTTCTGGAAAATCGGTTTGTGTAAACTCTTTGATTCTTTCTATTTTGTACAAGCGTTCGTTTGAAGATGTAAAGATGATTCTTGTAGACCCTAAAGTTGTTGAATTGAAACTTTACAATAATATTCCTCATCTTTTGGTTCCGGTAATTACAGAGCCAAAAAAGGCAATTCAGGCTTTGCAATGGTGTTTGTGCGAAATGGAACGCCGCTACGCTTTGCTCGACAGTATGGGCGTTCGTGATATTTCAAATTACAACGCAAAAATCAAAGAGCAGAAGATCTGTACGCAAAAACTGCCTTATATCGTTGTAATTATTGATGAATTTGCAGACCTTATGGCCACAAGCGGAAAAGAACTTGAAACAATTGTTGCGCGCCTTACTGCTATGAGCCGTGCCGTTGGTATTCATCTTGTGCTTGCAACGCAGCGTCCTTCTGTAAACGTAATTACTGGTCTCATCAAGGCAAATATTCCAACACGAATTGCGTTTATGGTTGCCAGCCGCACAGACTCAAATATCATTATTGATACAGTTGGTGCTGAAAAACTTCTTGGACGCGGTGATATGCTTTACGCTTCTGCAGTTGATCCGGCTCCAATTCGTATTCAGGGAACTTTTGTTAGTGACCAGGAAGTTGAAAATGTAGTTACCGCTGTAAAAGATTACGGCGAACCAGATTACATAGACGAAGAAATCTTTGTTGAAGACGATGATGAAGAAACTGCACGCGACTTGTTTGGTGAGCCAATGAGCGACGATGATCCGCTATACGACCAAGCCCTTGAAATTGTAGTTCAGAGCGGAAAAGCCAGCGCAAGTTATATTCAGCGCCGCTTAAAAATCGGTTATAACCGTGCAGCTCGCCTTGTAGAAGAAATGGAAGAGCGCGGAATTGTTGGCCCTGCAAACGGAAGTAAGCCACGCGAGCTTATTCACATTCCATAATGCGGAGTTGAAAAATGGCTCTTACAATTTTATGTTTTATTGCCGGCGCAGCATTTATGGCCGCCGGCACATATTTTCTGACTTCTGGATTTGTAAAAAAATTAAACGAAGCAACTGCCGAAAAATCTCCTGAAAACTTAAAGCGCAACTTGCTGCGTGCAAAATTAACTGGTTATGTTGCGCTTGGTTTGGGAGCGTTAACTCTTGTTTGGGGATTTTTGCTTTTATTGTTTCCGCAAATACAAGCTGTGCTGGCTCTGATATATATGTTCTTGCTGCTTGGCGCAGTTACAATTCTTATGATTTTGATGAAATAATCCAAATTTTTGTGCATTTCACCCATTAAAAAGCGCATTTCACCTTTTTGATAATTGTTTTGAAAAAAGTCTTTTTCTATATTTTTAGGGAACATAAAACGACTAGGGAATGAAAAAGGTCGAAAACTCAAAATTAAGAAGGAGATTTTTTTATGAAAACTAAAAAATCAACAAAATTCATTGTAATGCTTTTTGCATTGTTGGCTGTAATTATTACAGGTTGTTCAACTGGTAACTCAGGAACAGATGAGGGTGGTATAGACATTGAACCAGTTTTAAGAAAAAAGGCAAAGTCTGAAAATACACTTAATTTGGAAGATGGAACTTGGGATATTAATGTCGCTGGAGATATGAGTGGAGTTAAAATCAACTCTAAGTATACATTGATAGTTAATAATAATGAATATACGTTTACTTATGGGGATGCAACAATAGTTATTGATTTGCAAGTTATGTTGGATGCTGAGACTTATAATAATATTATGAGTTTGCAGAGTCATAATGAACAAATAAGTGAATTGTTGGAAAATCCAGAAATCACTCAATTTCTTTCCTCCGAAGGTTCAAATATTTCATTAAAGGGAAATATAGTTACTATTTTTTCACTTGTTCCAGATGAAATTCTTAATGGACCTGACACAGAAGTATTGGACTTAGATGAGCTGTCGAAAACTGCAAATGTCAAAACTAATAAAGATAAAACACAGTATGAAATAAATGACCCGGAAGTTACTGGTGTTGTTGTTTATATTAATAAAGTTATAGAAAAATAAGTAATAAATCGGCATATATTTGATAATAAAATATATGCCGCAAATTGATTTAAAAATATAATACCAAAAAAGAAAAATTGACGCACCGCAAATCTTCTTGTACAATAATCTGACAATGATAAAAATTACAATTCTTGAGCCAGCTCCAGATGAAGACGATGAAATCATAGTAAAATGCCGGTTTTTAGACAGCGAGATGTCTCTGCTTTTGAATCAGCTGAAAAACGGAAGTTCAAAAATGAATTTCTATAAGCAAAATAAAATTGTTTTGGTTGACAAGGAAGATATTTTGTTTTTTGAATCAGTTGATGATAAAGTTTTTGCTTATACTTTAGATGATGTTTATGAAACAAAATTCAAATTGTATGAACTAGAACAAATTTTGTATCCAAAAAGTTTTTTTCGTGCAAATAAAGCTGTAATTGTTAATCTAAATAAAATAAAAAGTCTTTCGCCAGCTTTTCGTGGGCGTTTAGAAGCAGTTTTAAAAAATGATTATAAAGTAATAATTTCAAGAAGTCAGGTTCCAAAGCTAAAAGAATTATTAGGTTTGTAAAACACGAGTTTTTATGGAATTGAGAGGTTTTTATGAATGAAAAACTTGATGTATTAAAAGCAATGTTTACAAGATTTTCTACTCAATTTTTATTGCTTGATTCTGTTTTGCTTGTATTGACTAAAGGAAAATCTGCTCGACTTTATGCTGCAGAAGTGCTTGTAATTCTTGGAATTTCAGCAATAAGCGCGTTGCTTTATCTTTTGTTTTTATATGATAAAGATGTATCAAAGAAAAAAATGCTTATAATGCAACTTTCCTATTTTGTGATTGTAGATACAATTGTTACAACAGCAGGATATTTTTTGCATTGGTTTTCTTTTCAAAACATAAAATCTTTTATTATTTTTGAGTGTATTATAATCGGACTTTGTGCAATAACAATTTTATATTCGTACAAAGTTGATTCAAATACAGCAAGAAAAATAAGCGAAAAACTGAAAATCTTAAAATCTGAGCAGGAAAACTGAATTAGCCATTGCAATAGATTTTTAGTTTATAAAATCCAGTTTTCTTAAAATCATCTGCATAGCGGTGCTTCTATCAGTTACAATTCTAGCTTCCGCTGAAATTCCTGGTAAAAGATGTGCAGTTTGCCCTTGCTTTGTTTTTAGATTTGGATTTTCTATTAGAGCTTCTACAATAAAAACGGTTTGGCCACCTGAAATAACGCTTACATCCGGTGGAATTAGGGAAACTTTTGTTTCTATCATTCCATAACGGCTTGGCGCAAGTCCTGGAAATTTTATGCGTGTTAAAGCGCCTACTTTGACTCTTGCAATATACGAAGGATCGACATAAATATCTGCCAGCAAGGCTTCGCTATTTTGGGGAATTATTCGTAACACTTCTTCACCAGAAAGAATATAATCTCCCGTATTGAGCTTTTTACTTTCACTTATGCGTCCAGAAATTGGCGCATAAATTGTAGAGTTTTTTATGGCTCGTTCTAGTTCGCTAAGTCTGCTTTCTATGGTGTTTTCTTCGGCCTTTAAAGCAGAAAGTTTTTCATTTGTCTGAATACTTTGATTATTAAGCCAGGTTTCGTACGAAAGTTTTGTCTGGCGGTAAATATTTTCAAGATCTTCTATTTTTTGCGGAACTTTTAAGCCTTCTGGCATTTCTTTTTCGCGGTTAAGTTTTATAAGCGAATCTTCCAAAATTGCTTCGTTTTTTGATTTTTCAAGCAAATAAGAATTTGATTTTAAAAAAGCATCTGAATCTAATGAAACGCCGCGAATTTCTCCGGTTTCTATAGTTTGTAAAAGTGTTTGATATATTTTTATATCTTCTTCGTTTCTTTTTTTTGCGACATAATACGAATCCATTTCTTTTTGCAATGCCGAAGTATCAAGAGAAAATAAAAGTTCTCCGGAATTTACAATATCATCATTTTCATAATACTTTGCTTTTAATTCGCCGCTTGTAACGCACTTTATTGATGAAACTGCCTGGCTCGGCCTTAATAAAACAGGAGCTTTTACTACATCATCTATTGGTGCAACCAAAGCCCAAACAATAATAGCCACAATCGCCAGACAAACCGTAACAATGAATCCGTATATTGCGTTTACAGGTTTGAGCATAAAAAATGCAGAAGTTTTTTTCATATCATCAAAAGTTTTCAAATACATATAATTATTACTCTCTTTTAGTCCAAAAAATACTTTATACAGCTTCGTTCCACATTTCGCTGTAAAGCCCGTGTTCATTAAGAAGCTGAATATGATTTCCGTGTTCTACTATTTTTCCGTCTTTCATAACAAAAATTTTGTCGCAACCAGTTACTGTTGTAAGTCTGTGAGCAATCAAAATCACAGAAATTTTATGATTTTTTAGTTGCCGAATGACTTTATGAATTTCCATTTCACTTACTGTATCAAGACTGCTTGTTGCTTCATCAAGAATTATGAGAGTTGGATTTCCAAGAAGTGCACGGGCAAGGGCAAGTCTTTGTTTTTCTCCACCACTCAAACCGCCACCGTGTTCTCCTAAAACAGTTTCATAGCGTTTTGGTAGTTTTTCTATAAATTCATCTGCGCCAGCTTTTTTAGCAGCTTCAATAATATCTTCAAGAGAAGCGTCTGGATTATGCAGCGCGATATTTTCGCGAATGGTTCCTGAAAATAAAAATATATCTTGAGGCACATATCCGATTTTACTTCGCAAATAAGATATATCAATGTCGCGAATATCATTTCCGTCAAGAATGATTCGCCCTTCATTTGGTTCATAAAATTTAAGAATGAGTTTTACAAAAGTTGATTTTCCCGAGCCGCTTGGGCCAACAAATGCTGTCCAGCTTCCAGCAGGAATTTCAAGATTCAGTTTTTCATAAACTGGGTGGCGACTTCCATAAGCAAAGGTTACATTTTCAAACTTTATATGGCCTGCAATTTTTGCAGGCTTCATATATTGAATAGAAGAATCTTTTTCTTTTTCAAGTTCAAGGATTTCGCCAACTCGTTCGGCCGCAACCAATGCTTCTTGAACCTGATTTTGAATATTTATTAGCCGAAATAATGGGCCGGTAAAATATCCTAAAAGTGAGTTGAACGTTATAAGAGTACCAAAACTCATTGTTCCGCCGATAATTGCAGAACAGCCAATCCAGTAAACAAGAATTCCGCTGATTCCATTAATTAATCCGCTTACGAGCCCTTGTGAAATTCCATATCGATTGAGAGTCCAGTTGGTAGAAACCGCTGTCATTTTCTTTTTTTCGTATTCTGTATTAACAATTTCTTCGGCGTTTAATGCTTTTACTGTAGCAACGCCGTTTAATGATTCATATAAATATGATTGAACATCTGCATTTTGGCTCATTGATTTTGCATAGTAATTTCGATAGATTTTTGCGTAAACAATTGAAACTACGGAAGCAAGCGCAACAGTTGCAATCGAAATTCCAAACAGCTTGGAATTAATAGAAAAAAGAATTGGGCCGCTCACAATGAGCATTACAACGTCCATAATTCCGCTCAAAGCTGCAGAAGATAAAGTTTGCTTTATTTTATCCAAATCACCAAGCCGTGAAAGAACTTCTCCTGATTTACGACTTTCAAAAAATGAAAGAGGAAGATTAAATATGTGCGTCAAATAAGAAAAATTTAATTGCAAATCTGTTTTAAATGAAAAATGCGAAAGAAGTATACTTCTTATTGTTCCAACAAGACTTTGAATAATAGTTACAAGAAGAATCCCCGCCGTTAGAGTATGCAGAGAAAAGGCTGCTTTTGAATAAACAACCTCATCAAAAATATATTTATAGTAAAAAGAGGCTATAATTCCAAATGCCAGCAACAATATTGAAGATAAAAATGAAAAAGCCAGCGTTTTTGTATGTGGCATAAAAACAGGAATAAATTTTAACAGCAAGTTATCTTTTTTTTCTGATTTTTTAAAATCGACAGAAGGTTCAAAGAAAATTGCATAACCTGTCCAATTTTCAAAAAATTCTTTGTGAGTGAGTCGTTGTTTTTTATAAAGTGGATCCGGATCCCAGATTTCGATAATTTTTTTAGTGATTTTTTTAACCACAACATAGTGGTCAACCCAATTATCGTCTCCGCGGTTAACGTGCCAATGGACTATAAAAGGAACTTCTATTTGCGGTGTAATAGCATTAGAAGTTCCTTTTACAGCTGTACCCTTCAATCCGTAATTTTTTGCCGCTATAAGTAAGCCGTTTATGTTGGTTCCGATTATATCAGTTCCAGCTTTTGAGCGTACTTCTGCAATGTTTAGTCTTCGGCCGTAATGCGAAGCTATAATTGCAAGACAAGCGGCTCCACAATCTGTTTCGTCGAGTTGCTGAATATATCTCATTTGTTTCCTGAAGATTCTCCACTAGAAATCGCTTCTGCTTTAGCAATAGCATGCGCTATAGAAATTGGCTCCAGCGATATATAATTTCCAGACGGAACAGGAATGTTTCCGCCAGGAAATAATACTGATGGAAGTTTAGCTTCTTTTGCGCAAGCGCCAATGGAGTCTCCGCCATTAATTTTTTGGGCTTCTTCTAAACTTATTAGTCCAAAAGAGTTAACCAGTTCAAAGCTTTCGATTTTTTTCACTTTTGTGCTCCTTCTTAATTACCATGAAGCTTTAAATCCAATTGTTGCAGTTGGAGTTACATTTCCATGATTATCAGCTGTAAAGCCTGCACTTACATATCCAGTTACACTTGTTGAACTTGTTGTTTGACCATTTACAGAAGTTGTTGAAGATTGAGTGTGGCTCATTGTTCCTTGAACAGACACACTTGCATTTCCGTTTGTACTAGCAGAAGCTGTTGCAGAAATAGAAGCAGAATCTGTAGTAGAAGTTGTTGTCGTGGTTGTAGTAGAATCTCCACCATTGATATTATAAATCTCAGAAGAATTCATTAATCTAAAACCAGTTTTATTAATTTTATTGATACGCATTGCATTTCCCCCATAATTTTTCATTTATTTACCGATTCTGAATACTTTATTTTTATAATCCAATTGGATTATTTTATCTTTAAAAAATGGAAATCCTAATAATGAATATTCCGAAGTTCTGCCCCTTGCTTCATCTGTCATTTTTATGCAGGAATCAGAAGCTAAAAGACCATTCATTTTTTTATATTTAGTTTTTCCAATTTTTATTTCATTAAATGAATAGTCTTTGTGATCAGTAATTTGTATTTTCCGATTTTTCAACATTTCAATTTGCTCTTTTGTTGTATAATGAAAATCGCAGTTTTTTTCGAAATAAGTTGATCTTAATACAAAATTATCTGCACCAGTATCTATAAGTCCAGTTTCTTTTCTTCCGTCGCAAAGAAATTCAATAAAACACAAACCTTCTTCATCTATTATCATTGGAATTGAATCGCCTTTAATTATTTCTCCGTCAAAAATAATAAGTTTATTTTTGTAATCAATTATGACATTTGAGAATTGCATAAAAGCATCTTCGCCAATAAAGCCTTCAAATTGATCAAACTGATAATCAGAAAAATAAAAAGGAATACTTTTAATTTCTCCTGAATAGGAAGGAATATTCCAAGAACCAATGCTTTGAATAAAGAAGTTAAAGTTGTTATTGTCTGCGTTAGAAGTGAAATTGTTTTTTACAAATTCATAACTGTCATAGAATAAATCCTGCAAGCCTTTTTCATTAATGAAAGTAATTGCATTTCCAGTATCAAGTAAGAAAAATGAATTATTTATTTTTATAATTGGATAACATTTTGATTGTGTATAATTTAATGTAAAGGGCAATATTGCAAAACTGTTGTTATAGTTTACACTTCTTGGTTCTAAATCTTTTTCGTAATTACTTGCTTCAGCAATTTTTTTTGCAGATGAACACGACGAGATTAAAAGAATTAGAAGAAAAACTTGTGCATACTGTTTCATAAATCGCTCCTTAAAAAAAAATTATACACAATATTTGTTTATATTTTATTTTCCACTTCCGCCGCTGCTGCCACCGCTGCTTCCGCCAGAAGAAGGCTGTGAAGTTTGAGATGGGCCTTCTGTGGTAGTTGTAACAGTAGTTGTAGTTGTTGTTGATGATGAGCCAGAAGTCCAAGTTCCGCTAACGGTTGCGCTTACAGTTCCTGTAGTTTGTGGATTACCATTTGCGTCTGTTCCATTCTGATTTCCAACATTACCATTTACAGAAGTTGTTGTAGTAAAAGTTGGTGAATTTACAGTAGTGGTTGTAGTAGTAGTTGTTGTTGTCTGATCACCACCATTAATTTCAAATAATTCTTCTGCCTTCATTACAGAGAATCCGCTTGTCTGCATGTTGCTCTTTTCTGCGAACATATAGAAACTCACATTGTTTCTTTTTTTTTGTAGAAACATTTTTGATTTTTTGATAGCCTCTTAGACAGGTTTGGTTGTCTTTTAGATAACTATCTATCAGGATTTAGCATTTGCCTGCTGAATCCTTTTTTATCCTTCAACGAAGGAATTTTTTACAGAAAAATCGAAAAATTTCTTATCCAGTGATACACTGAATAAACATAAATATTTGGATATATATCAAACATAAACAATGTAATTAACTGATATAAAAAAATACCGATATACCCTGGATAATTATCCGTTTTATGAAGTAGTGTAAAATAAATACAGCAAATAATAATCGCTAAAAATTTTGGAAGTTTTGATTTTAGAAAATTTTCATACATTATAAACTTAATTAAAAGTTCTTCAAAAAATGAACAAATTCCAAAAATAAAGAAAAATCGAAATTTATAAAGTATAGATTTGTCTACTACAATATTAAATTTTCTATTTATATAAATTTGCATAATTATCCGAATCATTATTGCAATAAAAAGAATTGATATAATAATGATTTTTTTTAACTTTGTAGTTTCTTTTTGATTAGTCTTATATATTTTCCAATTTTCTAATTTTAAAATCAAAAAAATGCTAAATGCAACAAATATATATAATAAGATCTGTGGATAATCATAAAAATAATTTAAAATTGAGAACCCTAGCATAATTATAACAATAGCTGTATATAAATATTTCTTAAAATTGATCTCTTTTTCCATTTATGTACCTCGAGGCAGGACTTAAAAAGCCCTGCCGAATCTTATTTATTTAGAAGGACTGCTTCCCGAAGGTCCTGAAGAACTATTTCCAGACTGATTTGATGATGAATCACTTGTTTTATCTTTTTTTGCAAGTGCCATTGCATAACCCTCAGCAGCCATTTCTTTTTCAGCACAAGGTTCATGTCCTATAAATGCAATTTCAGCTATAATATGACCAGCTACCCATGCTACAGGGTGTTCTTGTGCAAAAGTTGGTTTTTCTTCTTTTGGCTCATAAGGCTTTAAAACTTGTTCTTCACTTCCACCACCATTGATTTCAAATAATTCTTCTGCCTTCATTACAGAGAATCCACTTTTCTGCATGTTGCTTTTTTCTGCTAACATATAGAACCTCACATTGTTTCGTTTTTTTTGTAGAAACATTTTTGATAGCCTCTTAGACAGGTTTGGTTGTCTTTTAGATAACTATCTATTGGGATTCAGCACTTGCCTGCTGAATCCTTTTTTATCCTTCAACGAAGGATTGTTTCCATTTTAAATACTCTTCTTGAGTTATTTCATATAAATAAACATCGCTTACTTCACCGTTGTAAGCCATTTGCCCGTTATGACGCATTCCAACGTTGTGGCCAAAATATTTATTTATAAATTTTTCATAAATTCTATGTGCATGAAAATTCTTTTCTGCAACAAGCCAGTTAAATGCTTTGCAACCGCGAGCAATGAATAAATATTCAAAATATTGAAATAATGCTTTTACAATGCAAGTTGTTTTTTTCTTTTCAAAAAAAATCAATCTAAAGCTGGTAATTATGTTTAAAGGCTTACTCCAAAAGGCCTCAAAGTAAGCCAAAATTTGTTTATCTACAATGACTACAAAATTTTCATGAACCCATGTGTTTGGACTTTTTTCCAGTTGAGAGTCAGGACTAAAAGCTCCGTCTGTAAAAAACCATTTATTTACAGGATCTGTTCCAGCCTTCATTAAAAGCCGAGTAAGTTCATTTTGTACTAAATAAGCCGGTTCGATTGAATACATCATTTATACTCTCTTTGAAATAATAGCTACTTAAAAGAAACTTTCGTTGCCTTTTAAATAGCTATCTTTTTTTTAATAATTCTTGTTTGTTAGATTCTAGTTGAGTTTAGCAGAAAGAACTGAGTTAATAGAATCTTTAGCTTCTTTAAAAGCAGCTTCGTTATTCAACACAGAAGCTCTCTTTAGTTCAAACTTATTGAAATCTGGAACAGCAATAGCGCCTGATAAAACAGGCTCATGTGCTTTTCCAATACAAGTGAGATTGGAATTAATGTTCACAACGCCACCATTAATTTTTTCGGCTTCTTCAAGACTAATAAGTCCAAAAGAATCTTCCATGTTGAAGCTTTCAATAGCTTTCATTTTTTTCCTCCTGCGCTGTATAAATACAGCCCTTTTATTTGACAGATTTCTGTCGAACTTTACAACGTAAAGTTGTTTCACAAATGAAAATTAAGAACTTTTTCTCATTTTTAATTCATAATATTCTTCGAGAAAAGCCTGCGGATTATTTTTTATAACTTTACAGGTTGGATTAATTTCATAATTTGCCTGCGCATTATTAAATTGAGAGCGGCTGCAGCCTCCAAGACATGAATATAAGAAAAGGCAGTTTTTACATTTTTCTTTTTCAAAACCTGAGCCATTCATAACAAAAAGAGGATTTAAATTGTATGTGTCTTTTACGCCATTTATTACGTCACCGAGTTTTCGTTCCGGCATACAAATATCGTCCCAACATTTATATAAATTGCCGTCTGTATCTACTACAAATGTGTTTACTCGCTGCGCAGGACAACCAACTATAATATTTTGGCGTGGAAAAAGATTATAACTATAAATTCCATGCTTTTTTGAAAGATTCAAAATAAACTCTGCAGAAGATTGAAAAGACAAGCAGTTATGCGCATGGCAATCTGTTTCGCTGTATTTTTGAACAAAAGCTGGATAAATATAAAACATATTTTCATATCTTTCGGAAAGCATTTGATACAATTGCGGATAAATATCGATATTTTCTTTATCTATATTAATTCTGATAATAATTGAAATCTTTTTATTGTTTTCTTTACAGTATTTGTAAGCCAAATCCAGGTTGGCCATAATAGTTTTATAAGAACTTTCACCGTTTTTCATTGGACGACGTTTGTTTTGAATCTCTTCATTTCCGTCAAGAGTTATCTGAACCATTTTAAAATCGTTTTCTATGAAAAACTTTATTTTTTCTACATCAATTAAAGAGCCATTAGTTACAATTCTTTGAATATAAGTTTTTAGATTGAGTTTTTTGATTTCAGAATTTAATTTTACAATTTTATTCCAGGCACAAAGAGGTTCGCCCCCGTACCAGGTGACATTTAGATTTTCAAAATTTCCTCGCTTTATAAAATTAATTAATCCGTCAATAACAGAATCTGACATAATCAGATTTTTTACTCGCTCACCTTCATAACAATATGAACAGCTGAAATTACAAGCCATTGTTGGAGCAATTGTTAAAGTTAATGTTTTATTATCAAATCTTGTAAGATAGGAAATATATTTTAATCTATTAAAAAGCGATTCATCGTCTTCTTTTAGTAAAACGCCGCTTTTTATAAATTCTTCACGAATATCATCTGGGAGTTTAGATTCATCTCCTGTATCTATCATATTTTGAATAACAGGAACATTGTCTTCATCAATTTGATAGAAACTATTCGAGTTTCCACAGAACAGCATATAGCCATTTGATTTTGATTTAAAAAATAAAATTCTTTTTGAAACAAACATTTTAACCTTCGCCTTTAAAATTTAATTGATTATTTATTGTATTTAAAGGATATAGGGCTTTATGCATTTTTCAAGTTAAATAGGGTCACATTTAGGTCACAACAGGGTCACATTCAGGTCACATTTGAGTTATATCGACTAAAACTGTATAAAATCAAACGGAATTATATTATCTTTTGGCGAGAATTTTTCTTTACATATTTTTATTTCATGTTAATATTATTTTAATAAAACTATAAATAAAAAAAGGGTAACACTATGAATTCTACAAATCTTGCAGAAAAAATCAGCACAAACGATTTTTATGAATGGGAATATCTTGCAACAGAAACGGCAAAAGTATTCAATTTAAATCAAAAAGAAGCTGAAAAGCTTTATAACAGTAATACTGCCAGAATAATAGCAGCCATTCCTTTTGCAGCCGAATGCAAAGAACCGGAAAGAACAGCTATTGCACATCTTTGCATTTACGAAGCAGAAATTAAAGGTTTTCAAAAATATTACGCACATCTTCCGTCTGATGATTCAGATATTTTTAATAGATTGGCATTTATTTCTACATTTGAGGGTGGAAATCCAGCTATAATCGAGCATGGGCTAAATATTTTGGCTTACATTATGATAGAAGGCTATAATCGTTCAAAAGAAAAAGATTTAAGAAATAATATTTACAATCCAATTGCAAATGAAAAATGGGATTACAAAAATCTAAAATCAAAACTGCTCAAAAAAATTAATGAAGTTGAATGTCCTGAACTCGATAAGTTTTTTATTCCATTAAAATCAGAATGGGAAGGATAATGACTCAAAACAAGTTGTACACAAAATTTGCACTAACAAGTTTTAAGTATATTTCTTTGATTTGCGCAGTTTTTTTGATTTTTTTGGAAGGCCGGCATATTATAAATGGAGATTTAAATGATATTCGGAATTCTTTGCAGTTCAATTATCATTTAATTTTCCGTTTAATCAATTTGATTTCTGCTTTCTTTTTTATTTTGTCATTTTTCTTTCCGCAAAATATAGGAAATATTTCTGTTATTGCTTTTTTATATTCAATAATGCTTATTTCCTTTGAGCCAAAAAATTATATGGGAATTCTTATGTATTTTTTTGGCACTTCTGTTTTGTTTGCAAGAGGATTGCTGAAAAGAAATTTCAAAATAAAGTTTTCGATTTTAGGAATTTTACTTTTTTCTCTGATTCTTACTCATCTGAGATTTGGCTTAATGAATTTTATTAGTTATTGTCTTATTTCAGCAGGCGGAATTTTGATTCTTAGTTTGTATACATTTTTTATGTTTTCGTACTTTTCTAATGCGCTTACTTGTGAAGAAAAAAAGATGAATCTTGCATTATATCCAAGATTAACAGAACGTGATTGCAGGATTTTGCAAATGGTTCAAACAAGAACTAAGTATTCAGTTATTGCAAAAAAAGAAAATTTATCAGAAGGATATTTAAAAAATCGATTGCATTTTGTTTATGAAATTCTTGGAACAGGAGATAAACAAGGCTTTCTTTCTTATTATTCTGATTGGAACATTTATTACAATTTAAAAGAGCTCGAAGAAGAAGCAGAATAAAAAAAAACTGAAAAAAAATCGCCAAGCTGACGTGCACTAAAGTTAGTGGATATTTCAGCTTGGCGTTGAACCATTTTTTTGGTTTTAGGTTTATTTCATAAAGTAAGTTTTAATTGGCGGGAAACCGTTAAAAGCTACAGATGCATAAGTGGAAGTATAAGCTCCGGTTGAAAGCCAGTAGAGTTTGTCGCCGGCTTTTAACGAAATTGGAAGTTTATATTTTGCATCTTCGTACATAATATCCATACTGTCGCAGGTTGGGCCAGCTATAATTACAACGCCTTCTTTTTCGCCTGGTTTGTCGCGGCTGGTAACAACCGGATATTTGATAGATTCGTCCAAAGTTTCAATAAGACCGTTGAATTTTCCAGCGTCAACGTAAACCCAACGTGCCAAAGCGGTGTTGTTTTTGCGGCTGGTAAGAATTACTTCTGAAGTCAGAATACCGCTGTCTCCAACAAGGGAACGGCCAGGCTCAAGAATAATTTCTGGAATATCATCACCAAAGTCTTCCTGAATATAACGGGTAATTTCAGAAGCATATTCAGCCAAAGTATTTGTTGGCTCAATATAACTTGCAGGGAAACCGCCGCCCATATTAATCATAGAAAGGCGAATGCCTTCTTCTTCTTCGAGGGAAGTAAAAAGATATTTTACCTTTGCAATAGCGTCGTTCCATTGACCAATATCGCGCTGCTGGCTACCAACGTGGAAACTAATTCCATAAGGAGTAAGCCCAAGATCGCGAGCGAGAACAAGCAAATCATAAGCCATATCTGGGTGGCAACCAAATTTGCGGGAAAGAGGCCAGTCTGCACTAACAGAATTTTCTACAAGAATACGAACATAAATGCGTGAGCCAGGAGCGTTTTCGGCAATGGCTTTAAGGTCATCTTTGCTGTCTGTTGCAAACATTCGCACGCCTTTATCGTAAAAATATTTAATGTCTTTTGCCTTTTTAATAGTGTTTCCGTAAGAAAGTCTGTCTGGAGAAACATTAAATTTAGAAATCATATCCAGTTCGTAGCGTGAAGCAATATCAAAACAAGAACCCATTTCTGCAAGCATTTCAAGAACAGGCTCGCCTGGATTTGATTTCATAGCGTAATAAATACGCGCATAAGGGAAAGAATCTCTAAGTCTGATAAAATTCTGCTTAATAGTGTTGAGATTAATTACAACATTTGGAGTTTCCAAATCTTTAGAAAAGTCGAGAAAACGCTGCCAGTCCTTATCGCTGACATAGTCTTTACGATTAAACATCTACTACCACCTATACCTAAAATTGTAATAAATGAAAAATACACGGTCAACGCCGTCACGCTGCCTATGTCTAAGGAATCCTAGTTTATTTCAACGTTCGTTGAATAATAGCAAAAAACACGGTAAAGGTTAATCATTTTTTTAAAATTTTTAAAAAAATGTTTTATTTATTTTTAAACTTGTTTTTGAGCCTTTTTCTCAGTAATTTTTAAGTATGAATTTTCAGGATTTTGAGTATCTGAATGCCAGTTTAAATACAGCAGATTTGTTTGGAAGCGATACATCAATTGCAAATTTATTTTTATTGCAGGAAAAATATAATACAGAACTCAAAATATACAAAAATACATTGATTCGCTATTATCATGGAGATGAAAATCGCACAGGTTATGGATTTCCGTTGCCACTAAAGAGCGCAAAAAGCGAAAGTACAAAAACAGATTCAGAATGGCTAAAAAATGCACTCGAATATATTTTTGAAGACGCAAAAAAAATGAGCCGAAAAGTACAGTTTTGTCTTGTCACCCAAGCGCAAAAACTGCAGTTAGATACTTGCCTTGCAAAAAATTTTGGCGGCTACACAATTTCCTGGAAAACAAATCGCGACGATTGCGATTACATTTATATTCGTGAAAATCTTGCAGAGCTTCCCGGTTCACAATATCAAAAAAAGCGAAATCACATTTCACGATTTAACCGAACTTATGGAACAAACTGGGAATTTAAATCTTATCCCGAAAACGACATAGCAGCCGATATACTTTACGTTTCGCAAAAATGGTTTGAAGAAAAAAATGGCGAAACAGAAGCGGTGCTTCGCCTGGAGCACGAAAGCATAAAAATGGCGCTTGAAAATCACGAGCTTCTAAAATTGCGCGGCGGCGTTCTTTACATAAACGGCCAGCCAGCAGCAATGACTTTGGCGGCTCCAATTTCGCCCGATGTTCTTGATGTAATTTACGAAAAATCCTTTGGCGACTACGAAAAAAACGGTGCGTATCCCGTTATAAATCAGCAGTTTGCAAAGCGCTGCCAGAATTATTTGTACCTTAACCGCGAAGAAGATATGGGCGTTGAAGGCCTTCGTAAAGCAAAACTTTCTTACAAGCCAACTATAATTTTGGAAAGATTTTATGGTAAAATAAGTTAAAGAGGGAGGAGCCCCTCCCTACGCGCCCACTTCGTTGGTCGCTACCTACCCAGCGGGGGTAAAATAAAAGCAGATACTAATATATCCACTTCTGTTTATTTTCTGCGCCACTACCCCCGCAACGCCCCCGGAGGTTAAAATGCTAAGTAAAATCCTCGCCAAGAGTGATTGTGCAAACTGTAAATTCTGTTGCAGCTTCCGCCGCCAAAGTCTGTGGGAAACCCCATTGTTTCCCGCGGCGGACATTCCCGCTCTCAAAAAAATAAATTCACTCGCCAAGTTCCGCCCGGCCGGCTCTACAGGAACAATGTATACCTTCGACATTTCCGCCTCTTACAAAACCACAGATCCCAACGAAGAAGCGGCCTGCCCTTTTTTAGACAAAAGTCGCGGCTGCACCTTGCCACCACAACTAAAGCCCTTTGATTGCAAAATCTGGCCACTTAGAGCCGTAAAAGTGCCGGGCGCAAACTCAGAAACTTCACAAAAAATCGCCGTCGCATTAACACCAACTTGCCCAGCTATCAATAAAGTTCCTCTCAAAACCGTTTGCGCCCTCGCCTCTTCGGGACTCGGCCAAAAAATCATTTCTTATTCACAAGAAAATCCCGACATTATAAAACCGTATTCGCAGTTTCTTTCAAATATCGTTTATGAAGAATAAATCAAAAACCGCAAAATTGCGTGCTTCAGATTTTCAAGTTTTCTCGAATAATTGAATATCTCTCGAAATTCTTCTATAATTACTCATTAAAATTGTGGGCTAGATGTGCCCGAGTCAGAGGAAAAAAATGCCTAAAATCGAATGTAACGAAAAACTCTTTTTTGATGCTATCGGAAAAAAATACACTTATGATGCTTTGGAAGATGTACTTCCTTGCGCTAAGGCTGAGCTGGACGAAAAGCCAGATATGAGCCAGAGCGAAAATGAGCGCGTTGTAAAAATCGAATTGAATGATACTAACCGTCCAGACCTTTGGTCTACAAACGGCGTTGCCCGCCAGATTAAACTTCACGAAGGCGGAAAAACTGTTGATTATATGAAGCTCATGTCAAACCACGGAAACAGCGACTACGAAGGTCGTATTGTTGAAGTTGACCCAGAGCTTAAAGATATCCGTCCTTACATGGTTGCATTTATGATTACCGGTAAGGCAATTGATGATCCAATGCTTAAGGACATCATCCAGACTCAGGAAAAGCTGGCCTGGAACTTTGGACGCAAGCGTAAGTCTATTTCTATGGGCGTTTACCGCGTTGACCAGATTAAGTTCCCTGTAAAGTATCACGCTGTTGATCCTGACAAGACAAGCTTTGTTCCACTTCAGTGCGACGCTCCAATGACTTGCCGTCAGATTCTTACTGACCATCCAAAGGGAAAAGATTTCGGCTGGATTTTGGCTGATATGAAAAAGTTCCCACTCTTGAGCGATGCTAAGGACGAAGTTCTGTCTATGGCTCCAATCATCAACTCAGCTACACTTGGTGCTGTTCAGGTTGGCGACAAGGACCTTATGGTTGAGCTCACTGGTGATAATATTGAAAACCTGATTCTTTCGGCAAATATCGTTGCATGTGATTTTGCTGATCAGGGGTATGAAATCAAACCTATTCTTGTAAAGCATCCTTATGATACTGGCCTTGGAA